>DRPN01000082.1 GCA_011374625.1 Bacteroidota bacterium | reverse complement strand
TATCCCCCAGATTGACAAAATCATTGCCCGTGCGGAGAAAAATGATAAAGTGTATCAATACGTGGTTATCTACCTGATGAATAATTTTCAGAAAAGCACAATCATGGGACTGGACGAAGTATATGTCCATATCGCTGAAAGATACTATCTCTCCGGGAAAACTCCATGGTCGGACTCCACATTCCTGGCCGGGCTGAAAGACCGGATCGCCCACATAAAACCCAACCTCATCGGACGGAAAGCCCCCGACCTCAGGATGGAAACCCTCAATGGAGAGTGGGTTGATCTGTGGGAATTGCAGTCCCCTTACACAGTGCTGTTTTTCTGGGAACCCAACTGCGGATTCTGCAAAAAATCAATCATTAAATTATGGAGCCTTTATCAGCAGTACAAACCCAAGGTCCTGACGGTGATGGCTATATATATTTATGATAAAAAAGATGAATGGAAAAAGTTCGTCGAAGAACATAATTATGTTGACGATCACTGGATCAATACGTGGGATCCTCATCAACTGACTAACTTCAGGGTCAATTATGATGTTTACAGCACCCCGGTGATCTATGTGCTGGATAAAGACAAGAAGATCATCGCCAAACGGCTGGATGTGGATATCCTGAAGCGATTCCTGAAAGCAGAGATGAAATAGTTCCGGCTTTTGACTTCTGTCTGCATCACAAGGCTTCCAATCCTTTTTTTATGATCCTGAGCAAATTGCCGGCAGGTTCTATTCCTACGGAAAGACGTATCATTCCCGGTGTGGGATATTTGTCTCCCCACACGGGCTCGATAGGCAGCAGGATGGTACCGGTATCCCCCAGGGTCGGTACCAACGGAATCTTACCGGACACGGCTGCAATAAAACGGTCTCGCCGCAAACGCTTTTCCTCATCATCTCTCCCCGCCATGTCAAACGTAACCATGCCCCCGAAACCTCTTTTCCCGAAAAGGTTCACGGCTTCGTCATGGGTGGGATGTGTTCCCAGTCCCGGATATAATACTTTTTCCACTGCAGGATGACGGGACAGCTCCCGTGCCACCTTCCCCGCATTATAACAGTGCTGCTGCATGCGCAAAGGGAAGGTAGCGAGATAATCCCCCAGGCGGGCTGCATCATCCGGCGAGAGCATATGACCTGTCAGTTTGCGGTACCGGATCAGATCTTTCATTAAATCCCGGTCATTGCCACAAACCACGCCGGCAGTCAGATTCCCATGGCCGGCCAGGTATTTTGTAGCACTGTGGATCACCATGTCGGCGCCATCCTTCAAAGGTTTCCACAGCCAGGGGGTGGCAAAAGTATTGTCCACAATCACGACACTGCCAGCCTCTTTAGCCTGGCGAATGATCTCCTTTCCGTCCGCCACAATCAGCATGGGGTTGGAAATTGCCTCAAAATATACCATATCCGGGCGCACTTCCTCCAGCATGCGTTTAAAGGCAGCCATATCATGCCGGTCTCCTCCGGTCACAAACCGCCGTATATCCAGACCACGACGTTTTATCAATACCTCATCAATAAAAGAGTTGGTGCCTCCGTATATCTCGCTGAAAAACAGCCAGGGTCTATCCTCTTCTGCCCACTGGAAAACCGATAAGGCCGTATCTATGGCAGCCATGCCAGATTCTGTCAACAGAGCCCATTCAGATCCCTCTACAGCAGCCAGTTGTTCTTCTACAGCTACAACCGTCGGATTCCTGTAACGGGAATAAATAAAATCATCCGGATGATGTGGATGATCCAGCTCCGACCGGAAAGCCATTGCAGCTTTTTCGGCATCCTGCAAATCAAAACCGGCATCACGGTACACCGGAACAAAACGGGTATTGACAGGTTCATTTTTCATGGCTTTCATTTTTATTCTATCCACGTTAAAAGTATAAAAATATGTGCAAAAAATGTCTTTTCAGGGAGGTTAAAAATAGTAATGTGTCTTCAGATTTATGACATATTTCATATCTTCGTAAAAAAGAAGATTATATCTGAACATGTTATTTATCATCAGGAAAGCGACAAGGATAACCTGAAACTGGTACAAATCGTAAGGGATGAACTCACCCGCATCGAACATGGAGTGCTGGCATAAACGTTTACAGGTTATGCAAGTGTAAATATGCCAGGGATCTTTCCGGCAGGAGGGCTAATATAGCGGAAGGCAGATGGAATAGCAAAGGTATCCCCATACTATACACGGCCGGGTCAAGGGCATTAAGTATCTTATAAATCGCTGTTCACACGCACTTGGGCAAAATGCCCTAAAACCATGGCATGGTAACCCTGTAACTTCCGGATGTTCCGGTTCGGAAGATCAATCCGTCATCACTTCCGGAAGATCGGAGATTCCTTCCTCCTTCTGCCTCCACACGGAAGCGGGGTGATCATTTCATTGCCAAAGCCAAGGGTCTAGTATCATAAAAACATTAAGACAAACCTTTTTCCCGTATCATCACAATGGCTTTCTCTGCAGCTTTAACCAATACCGGTTTGGTAGGAGCACTGGTTAATAAAGGATGTGTCCCTATCTGATAAGAGATCAACTCATAAACAGTAATATATTTCTGAATAGCCATACTGATAATATTAATGATTTCAGCTGCTGTGGGTCCTCCCCAGACTTCTCCTCCCAATATTATCCCGTCAGAGGGAGAAAAGACAAGTCGTACTGTTAATGGACGGGCATCAGGCAATGTCCCGGGATGTTTGTCTACATCTGTAAACTCTGCAGTCATAAAATGGACATTCGCATCTTTACCGGTATTCTCATTTACACCTGCAGATGCCATAGTAAGTCCGTTAATTTGTGTTGAAAACACAGCAATTGTCCCCAAAAAGTTTTTCTTGATGCGTATTCCGAACATATTGTATCCCAGTACACGGGCTTCCGCTGTAGCAGTTGAAGCCAGCATAATATTGTCACTCCTGGCCGTTAAAAATCCTATGGTCTGTGAACAATCCCCCACAGCACAAACATCTTTCACGGAGGTTCGTTCATAACTATCCACTTTGATTGCCCCCTTATTATTTAATGGCAATCCGGCTTTGGCAGCCAATTCTGTATTAGGTTTATAACCCACGGAAAGAATAACCGCTTCGGCAGGAATTTCTTCACCTCCTTTGAGTTTTACTTTACTCACTTTTCCATCTTCACCAACAATCTCTTCCACGAGTGAGTCCGTTCTCACCTGCACACCCGTCTTTCTCAGTTGTTCCGTTGCTATCTTACTTAGTTTTTTTGAAAAAGCTTTGGAAAAACATTGCTCTTCGCTTTCGACTAAAATGATTTCCTTATCCGGATTTGCTGCCAACTGTTCAGCTACCTCAGCCCCAATAAAACCGCCTCCGATAACAACAATCCTTTTTATTTCTTTTAATTTATCATATAACTCTTTTATGTATTGATAATTCTTTTTTATGTAAAAAACATTTTCCAGGTCATATCCTTTGATAAATTCGGCTTTTACCGGCGTCGAACCGGTAGCAAAAACAAGCTTGTCATATTGATATGTCTCACCGGATTTCCCATAAACTTCCTTCTTATTCAACCGGACATCCACCACCGGATCTTGTATGACATATCCTCCCAGATCCAGGAAAGGTTTCAATCCCATAACATTTGCATCAACAGAATCCAGCTTATTAAAAACGTATGGAATACCACAAGGCACCAAACCTTTTTTTGCCTCGGTTAAGATCAACACTGATTTTTCTGAAAAATATTTTTTTACTGTAACTCCTGTCACAATACCCGCAGGACCTCCTCCAATAATTACAACATCAAATTTCATAACACTGATATTTTACAAAATAATTTTGAACATTTGTGCAAAATAATACTTTATTAATAAATTATTTTCTGATTTTCATCATATTTTCTGTAAAATAAAGAAGTGTATTTACTTATCTGTCTTTTTCCATCCATATTTCCAAAACGTTTTTTCTCCTCCTTTTAAAACAAAACACCATTTTTTTTACAATAACTTTGTTGGGAAATTGTTCACATTTTTGCAAGTTTGCAAATCGTAAATAAAAACATTCAGCCATGAAGATAGCAATTGCCACTGTTGACGGAGAAACAGTAAGCCAGCATTTCGGACGTTCGCGGTATTATAAAATCTATACCATTGAAGGCAATGATCCGGCAGGTATGGAGATGCGTGAAAGAGGCACCGGTCATTTCGCACAAGGCAAGAATCCTGATCATCATGCTCATCATGAATACACTCACCCGCGAGGGCAGGGACACGGGTACGGCAGGGAAGCTGACAGCAAGCATGCTTCCATGGCCCGGGAGATCGGCGACTGTGATGTTCTGGTAGCCGGAGGCATGGGCATGGGCGCTTACGAAAGCTTTCGCAATGCCGGTCTGGAAGTGATCCTGACCGACCTGCAGGACATCAACGATGTCGTCAATGCTTATGTAAAAGGAGATTTGAAAAATCTGGCCGGGGAAAGAACGGATTAGGGAAAATGGCCGTTGCATGTTGATCGTTAAACGGCAATCAAACCCAAATTCCGCAATAGGAGATTTTTTCGAAATCTCTATTGCGCAAACCGGGATAAACATTTTCTACACATAACTTAATCCCTTGCATCCTGCACCTTTCATTTTGCTTTCCGGGCAATATAACGGCCCGCCAAAAGACTGATCGCAATGGCTGCGAACAGCAGAAAGGCAGCAAGGAGTCCCCGGTTTATATCTCCCAATCTGCTCATTAGTCTTTTGATCCCGTCAAAGAAAAAGATTCCCATTGGATAAAAGACCGAGATAAACAGTGCCATGGAGATGCCCTGTATAAGCAGAAAGCGATGTACTTTTATCCGGGCCATTCCGGCGGCCAGCGGAACCAGGATCCTCAGTTTGGGAACGAAGGTCAGTATAAACACGGTTTTTCCCAGATTCTCCGACATCTGCCGCTGATAAGTTCCCATCCAGACAGGATATTTTTCACTCAGCCATCCTATCAGCCGGGTACGGTTGCGGGAAAGATAAAACAGGATAATATTCCGTGTGTACAAGGCCAGAAAAGAAACAATCCCTCCGGCCCAGAGGTTCATCAGACCACTGTGTGCCAGAGAAGCAATGATGATCAGGGACAATTCATCGGAGATAGGAGATATAAAATCAAAAATTATATAATAAAAGACGATCCCCAGATAAGTATAACCCGTCACTATGTTGTATAATTCGGTATGTTCTACCATTCCGGATCAGGTTTATTCAGACTGGATCTTTTTCCCGGCCGACACATACTGGTTGCTCGTCTCCGGCGAAAATACGGCTTTTTTTCTTTTTTCTCAAAAAACATGAAACATCCATGATCATGGATGGCAGCTATGGTTTATTCATCACCGGAATATTTTATTATTTTTACAGTTATATGTCATCAATAAAATATCCGTTATGAAAAGTCCGGAATTTTCAATCGCCAGAAGATCTTTTTTAATCATTCTTATTCTTCTTATGTCTGCCTATACTTACGCACAGCTCGCCGGGGGTGGTGAAGCTAATCCTTCTCTGCATACCAACCAGCAGGCTTTGCAGCGTTGGCAGAATATGCGCTTCGGGATGTTTATTCACTGGGGACCGGTCAGCCTGCGGGGTACCGAAATAGGATGGTCGCGCGGCACAAAGGTTCCCAGGAGCGATTATGACTCGCTGTATAAAGAATTTGATCCCGTTTTATTCAATGCTTCTGAATGGGTACACATGGCCAAAGAAGCAGGCATGAAATACGTGGTGCTGGTCACCAAACATCACGACGGGTTCTGTCTGTGGCCTTCAGCATACACGGATTATAACATTTCCGCAACACCCTATGGAAAGGACATTGTGCAACAACTGGCAGATGAATGTAAGAAAGCGGGTATCCTTTTCGGCACATACTACTCGATCCTGGACTGGTGGAACCCAATGTATCCCGGAAATCACGGAAAACCTCCCAAGGACAGTACAAAAACGGATATGGCCAAATACACACATTACCTCTACAACCAAGTGGATGAACTGGTAAACAGGTATCATACCAATATCCTGTGGTTTGACGGCCAATGGGAAAACCCATGGACCCATGAAGCCGGAATGAAGTTGTATGCCCATTTACGGAGGCTGAAGGATGATCTGCTGATCAATAACCGGGTAGACAAAGGCGGAAATGGAGAAAAAGGGAAAAGCGGAAAATATGCCGGAGATTTTCTCACCCCCGAACAGAAGATCGGCACATTCGACCTGGTTAACCCGTGGGAATCGTGCATCACAATAGCCCGGCAATGGGCCTGGAAACCCAATGACAATGTCAAAAGCACGAAAGAGATCATTCACACGCTGGCGCGTACTGCCGGTGGCAACGGCAACCTCCTGTTGAATGTAAGTCCTATGCTCGACGGGCGGATAGAGCGACGCCAGCAAAAACGTCTGAAAGAGACAGGTGACTGGCTGAAAAAATATGGAGAATCCATATATGGTACCCTCGGAGGGCCTTACATGCCGGGAGATCATATTACTTCCACCCGGAAAAACAACCGGATCTACCTCCATCTGCTCGAATCACCCGGCAGGCAACTTGTTCTGCCTTCTCCGGGCAAAGCCAAAGTGAAAGAGGTACGGTTTCTGCAAGGGGGAATCCTGAATTATACCCGGAAAAAGGGAGACCTTGTCATTGAGCTACCGGAAACGCTTCCGGACCCTTGGGACAATGTGATCGTACTGGAGCTTAACAAACCGGCCGAAGACATCGCTCCCATCCACATGGGAAAGGAATAAAATCATTTTCTTGTTCTCCGATCTATCAATCTCTCAGTCTCTCTCTTCTCTTCTCTCCTCTCCCTTCTCCCTTCTCCTCTCTCTCTTCTCACTTCTGCCTTTTTACTTCAGCCTTCATTCCTCCCGTAATCCAAATCCCCGGAGCAGGGAGGTTGCCAATGTCCACATAGGAGGTATTGAACAAATTGGAAACATCAAGGAACAGTCGCATTTTCCATACATGACAGGAAAAACGAACGTTGGTCAGGAGATAAGGTTTATAAGGGGTAATTTCTCCTGACGGATAAGTCTGATAACTGCCGGCCCGGTCACGAAGCACGAACTGCCAGAAAGTTTCAATATGCCCGGGCAAGATATGTTTTACATCCAGTATCACCTGATGATGTAAATAATCCATGGCATATTTCGACAGGTACGTCTCGTGCTGTCTGGATGCCGTGGCAAAAGCCCATGCCAGCCGGATTTCTTCCAGCCAGAATCTGTCCCTGCCGGTCATATGCCGTACATTCAAAAGGCTTGAAAGCTCAAAACCTGTAGTCGTCAGGAAGGTATGATTCATGGTATGCCACTTCACGGAATCGGCCGGGCGTATCCAGTCGATCAGATTTTTTCCTTTCCGGATAAAAACGCCGGCCGATCCCGACCAGGCTTTTCCACGATGCCGCCCGCCGGCCTCCAGAGTCAGGGCCTCCTCGGGCTTTAGATGGGGATTGCCCTTATTCACCGGGCTGTGATAATACAGGTCGGTAAACGTAGGATAACGGAGCGACTGGTTAACCGCTGTATAAATTCTCCATTTTGCCCCCAGCCGGTAACCCATATCCAAACCTCCGTATATTTTCCAGTTGTAGTCGCCGGTACGATTCAGGAGAAAACCACCGTTTGCAGCAAAACGCCGGATCCCCACCTGTTGCTCCACAAAGGCCGAAAGGATGTTCCTGTATTTCCTGTGGTCGTACCACACACCTGCTACTCCGGGAACAGCCACGGAGTCGGCTGTTTTCTCTCCCAGTACCGTACTCAGGATACCCTCCCTCCGTAGTTCCAGACCCACATTGGTCCGGCCGAACGATTCCGGAAGGATCATTTTCATCTCTGTTCCGGCCACACCGGTGCGGTGATAGTTGTGTCTTTTATACCAGGCCGGAGCATCATAACGAAACAACCGGAACTCATCACGTGCCCTGCGCCAATACACAGACTGTTCATACCTCACCTTCCGCCCTGTTGTGGTAAAGCGCACAGCTGCCAGAGCGGTTCTGAATTTTTCATACTGATCCGGAAAAGCCGGCGAATAGAAGCCATTAGCTCCAAAGCCTTTGTCCAGCCATCCGGCCAGGACATCCACCGAGGAGCGGGAAGTACGGTATTGACCTCTGAAAAACAGCCGGGAGATCCCGAAATCGGTATTGTCCCGGTAGCCGTTGGAAGCGGTGTGACCCACATCAATCATAGCCCGGAATTTTCCGGCATGCAAGCCTCCGCTCGCTCCGGCATGGTAATAGCCATATTGCCCGAAGGCCACTTCCGTCCCCACATATGAGGTATCCGGCAAACGGGTGATCAGGTTCACGGCTCCGGCAAAAGCATCCGGTCCCAGCACACGGGAAGCACCTCCTTTGAGGACTTCCAAGCGTGTTATGGAGCTCAGGGGCAGGGGCAGATTAAAATTATGGTGACCGGTCTGCGGATCACTGATTTTTACACCATCCACCATCACTAACACCTGATCGAAGGTTCCGCCACGTATGGACACATCCGCCTGTACCCCTACCGGTCCACGTTGCCGTACATCCACACCGGGCACGTCCATCAACAGCTTATGCAGTGATGACACAGGCATCATCCGGATGGTCCCGGCCGGGATCAACGTCATCTGCCGGTTGGCATCAGACCGTCTCACAGGCGAACGTTCTGCCGTCACGATCACCTCTTTGAGACGGAGTGTATCCTGCCAGGCCCGGCTCGAAAGAGGAAAAAACAATAATATCGCAACAAAAAAGTATGGTCTCATCAACTCATAATATGACCCCGCTAAAATAGGGAAATATTTCCTTCTTCCTTATCCCTGCAAGAAGACAAGAAATTAACAGACAATAATATTTCTCCTACGTAGGCACCTACGTAGGATACTATGATTATTTTCAACTAATATTCGATTACGTAAAAAAAATAATATATTCCATTTTTATCAAAATTCGGTTACGTATTATCTTTTTGCTTTAATCTTTTGTCTTATTTGTTAATTTTATTGTCTTTAATTTTAAAAACAGCATGCCATGACCCGGGAAGAAGCCCGCAAGAGAATCGAAAAATTAAGGGAAGAGCTGAACAGGCATAATTATTATTACTATGTTTTATCCAAACCTCTGATCAGTGATTTTGAGTATGATACGTTGATGCATGAGCTGATCGAGCTGGAAAAGCGTTATCCTGAATTTTTCGATTCCAACTCTCCCAGTCAACGGGTAGGCAACGATCTCAACAAGGAGTTTGAACAAGCCGAACATAAATATCCCATGCTGTCGCTGGGGAATACATACTCGCGTGAAGAAGTGATTGATTTCGACCAGAGGATCCGGAAAGAGGTACATGAATTTTTTTCGTACGTCTGCGAACTGAAATATGACGGCACCGCTATCAGTCTGATATACGAACACGGCCGGTTGGTGCGGGCCATCACACGCGGTGACGGGATTCGGGGCGATGTGGTCACCGACAATATTAAGACCATCCGTTCCATCCCTTTGGTATTACAAGGCAGCAATTATCCCGACAGGTTTATCATTCGTGGGGAAGTATTCATGCCCTACGAAGGGTTCAACCATCTTAACCATGAGCGTATTAAAAACGGAGAAGAGCCTTTTGCCAATCCCCGCAATGCCGCTGCAGGCACCTTGAAGATGCAGAACTCATCGCTGGTGGCCAAACGCCCACTGGATTGTTTCCTGTATTATCTTTTAGGAGAATCTCTTCCCACCGACTCTCATTATGAGAATCTTCAGAAAGCCCATACGTGGGGATTCAAGATCCCTGAAGTAATGGAAAGATATGATAGTCTGGAAGATATTTTCCGTTTCATCGACCGGTGGGAGGTGCAGCGTAAAGAGTTACCCTACGCTACCGACGGGGTGGTTATTAAGGTAGATTCGTTGCGGCTGCAGGAACGTCTGGGCAATACGGCCAAAAACCCGCGATGGGCCATTGCCTACAAATTCAAAGCCGAGCAGGCCAAGACAATACTTCTTTCCGTTGATTTTCAGGTAGGACGTACCGGCGCTATCACGCCCGTAGCCAATCTCAAGCCCGTACAACTGGCCGGTACTGTTGTTAAACGGGCTTCACTATACAATGCTGACCAGATTAAAATGCTTGACCTCCATATCGGAGATACGGTATATGTGGAAAAAGGCGGTGAGATTATCCCCAAAATCACAGGCATCGATTTTTCACAACGGCCTCCCGACAGCCAGCCTGTTGAATTTATCCGGAACTGTCCTGCCTGCGGCACGCCGCTGGTGCGGAAAGAAGGCGAAGCGGTCTATTACTGTCCGAACGAAGATGGTTGTCCGCCCCAGATCAAGGGAAAGATCGAACATTTTATCAGCCGTAAGGCGATGAATATCGAGGGGCTGGGCGAAGAGACCATCGATCTGCTCTTCCGGGAAGGCCTGGTAAAAAACATTACCGACCTTTACGATCTAAAGTCTGAACAATTGAGTCCGCTAGAGCGGCTGGGCGAAAAATCGGCCACGAACATCATCGCCGGTATTGAAAACAGCAAAAAGGTGCCTTTTGAGAGGGTTTTGTATGCCCTGGGCATCCGGTATGTGGGAGAGACGGTTGCAAAAACGCTGGCCCGGCGGTTCAGGTCCATTGACAACCTGGCCCGGGCCACCTTTGAAGAGTTGACCGAAACGGAAGATATCGGCGAAAAAATTGCCGAAAGCATAAAGGCCTGGTTCAGTAACCCCAATAACCTGGAGATCATCCGCAAGCTGAAAGAAAAAGGGGTTATCCTGGAGAGCAGGAAAGAAGAACAGATAGAAACCCCTGCCTTACTGAACGGGAAAACGTTTGTGGTCTCCGGAGTCTTTGAACACTTCTCAAGGGATGGAATCAGGGAAACAATAGAAAAATACGGAGGCAGGGTCTCCAGCTCCGTATCCTCCAGGACAACCTATCTGGTAACCGGCGACAAACCCGGACCGAACAAGGTAGACAAGGCACAGAAACTGGGAGTGGAAATTATCGGCGAAAAAGAATT
>DRPN01000078.1 GCA_011374625.1 Bacteroidota bacterium | reverse complement strand
ATGAAGAAACTCTTTTGCCGTTTTATTATCATTTACCTCAAGGATACGATACGGACAGTCCATAATATGCCGATGATGTTATTTCCGGAAAAGGTTATAGATTGAAAGCTTTTTTAAGGGTATCAACATAGTCCAGTTTTTCCCATGCAAAAAATTCCACTTTCTTGAATCTTTTTTCTTTTCCGTCCACCGTTTTGGTGATAATATCCGGATGATCATTGTAATAAACCTCTACTTCTTCGGTAAAAGGTTCACGGCCGAAATGACCATAGGTAGAAGTGTTCCGGAAAATGGGATTTTTCAGTCCGAAGCGTTTTACAATAGCATAAGGCCGCAGGTCAAAGACTTCTTTTACTTTTTCCGCTATCTGACCGTCGGTGAGAAGGTTGCCGTTTTTATCTTTTACCTTTGCTGTTCCGTATGTGTTGATGAAAATGCCAACAGGCTGTGCGATACCGATGGCGTAGGCCACCTGCACTAATATTTCGTCAGCAATACCTGCAGCCACCATATTTTTAGCTATATGACGTGCTGCATAAGCTGCCGAACGGTCTACTTTGGAAGAATCCTTTCCTGAGAAAGCTCCGCCGCCGTGTGTTCCTTTGCCTCCGTATGTATCAACAATAATCTTCCGGCCGGTAAGTCCGGTGTCTCCATGAGGCCCGCCGATCACAAATTTACCCGTAGGGTTTATAATAAGTTTGTATCCGTTTTCAAAAAGATGCTTGATCCGTTCGGGACATTTATTTCTCACTCTTGGAATCAGGTATTCTTTTATGTCTTCCCTGATCTTGTCCTGCATGGCTTTTTGTGCAATATGTTCAGCTTCTCTGGATCCGTCCTTTGGCACAATGAATTCGTCATGCTGGGTAGAGATCAGCAGGGTGTCTATGCGGACAGGCGAACCGTCGTCATTATATTCGATGGTAACCTGTGATTTGGAATCAGGACGCAGGTAAGTCATGTGTTTGCCCTCTTTGCGGATAGCTGCCAACTCGCGCAATAATAAATGAGCCAGCTCAACAGCTATGGGCATATAATTGTCCATATCCCGGTTAGCATATCCAAACATCATCCCCTGGTCGCCGGCACCCTGGTCTTCTTCTTTCTCCCTTTCAACACCTTGATTGATATCTGGACTTTGCTCATGAATAGCTGAAATAATTCCGCAGGAATCGGCGTCAAAACGATATTCGGCATGTGTATATCCGACATCCCGGATCACTTTGCGAACAACATCCTGAATATTTACCCATCCGTTTGTTTTTACTTCTCCTCCACAAACAACAAGACCTGTGGTTACCAAAGTCTCACAGGCAACTTTTGAATCCGGATCAATACGGAGAAACTCATCCAATAAAGCATCGGAGATCTGATCGGCCAGTTTGTCCGGATGTCCTTCTGAGACAGACTCTGATGTGAATAAATAAGACATAATATATTTTTTTATTTTATAATCAAAAAATTATCCGGGAAAAGGTGCGGCTGAAAAGTATTAGGTAAAGCATACTGTTTTAGCATTTTTTACCGTGGTTGCAATCAGCCAAATCTTTCCACGGGCTCACAAAGGAAATATAAAATCATGATTTTACCAAAAAAATCCTTTGCCATTCAATCTTCAGGCTTTGTCTTTTAACCTTCTTTTGTTAATTCCCTGAACACCTCCTCGAGGTTCTGGCTGACCAGTGAAAGACTCAGCAAGGTCAGGGACTGCTCCCGGGCAAAATTGAAGATATCTTCGCGGATATCTTTTTCACAACGAAGGGTAAAGATGCTGTTGCCTTCGGGGATTACTTCCGTAACATGGGAAAGAGCTGATAGTTGCTCCGGTGTAACCGTTTCCTTAAATTCTGTGTAAATGGTAAACCAAGATTCTTTTGGTTGAATATTCACCAGGGTCTTCTCCGATCCATCGGCAATGATCTTTCCTTTGTGGATGATAATTACCCGGTTACAGATTGCTTCCACTTCCTGCATGATATGGGTAGACAATAGCACGGTTTTCTCCTTTCCCAAGTGTTTGATGAGTTCACGGATTTCCACGATCTGATTGGGATCCAGTCCTGAGGTGGGCTCGTCCAGGATCAACACCTCCGGATCGTGCAGCAAAGCCTGCGCCAGACCCACACGCTGGCGATATCCTTTTGAAAGCGCTCCTATTTTTTTATGTTGTTCCGGTTCCAGGCCGGTCATCCGGATAATCTCTTTTATCCGTGCTTTTTTCCGGAAACCCAGGGAATAAAGTCCGGCAACATAATTAAGATATTCCCGGATATACATTTCAGGGTACAAAGGGTTATGTTCCGGCAGATAACCGATCCGTTTCCTGACTTCCAATAAGTTGTTCCTGACATCCAACCCGTCTGCAAAAACCTCTCCCGAAGAAGGTGGAAGGAACCCCGTGATGATCTTCATCATTGTGGATTTGCCGGCTCCGTTGGGTCCGAGAAATCCGGTCACTTCTCCCCTGGAAACCGTGAACGAGACATGATCCAGCGCTTTTTGTTCACCATACCATTTCGTGACATCTTTTACCGTTACCGACATGATTAAGAAGTAATATAAACTTAAAGTGCCTAAAGTTAAGAATTTATATGTTGACATGTTGCAACATTTCTGCTTTTCAGTCGTCTTTACAACAGACAAAGTTATAGGTTTGTACCTGATTAACTAAAAGCAAAAGGGAAAGGGATTATTCACAATCCCTTTTTCTTTTAATCCCAAGTTTTATGAATTGAAAAATTCAACCAGGCGAATAAAAATACATATTATTTTTAGAGGAAATGCGCAATAGAGTTATTGTAAATGGCTCTATTGCGCATAAGCCGAAGGCTGCATTGGATTAACCCTGACAAGAAAATCTTACATTCCATGTTGATGGAATGCCATGATTTTCTTCGTCAATTAAGCAATGGAATTTTTCTATTGCTTAATTTGGGTTTATCTTTACTTTTCAAAAAAGATAAACATCATGAACTATACGCTGATTGGTTTTATCGTCTACCTTATACTTGTCTTACTTGTGGGTTTTCTGACTTACCATTCCAACAAATCCCACAAGGATTTCTTTCTTGCCGGAAGAAAACTTAATCCCTGGGTGGTGGCTTTTTCCGAAAGAGCTTCCGGCGAGTCAGCCTGGCTGTTGGTGGGGTTACCGGGGGCAGCCTTGGCAGCGGGTTTCCTTCATGTATGGACGGCTATGGGTTGCGTACTGGGTATCATCTTTTATTGGTTTGTGATTGCCAAAGACCTGCGGGTTCAGTCGGAAAAACTGGATACTATTACGTTGCCGAACTTTTTCTCCGAAAAACTGGGAGAAGGAGGAAATATTATCCGCATAGTGTCTTCCCTGATCATTGTCTTTTTTTTCACTTTCTACCTGGCAGCTCAGTTCAACGGCGCTGGCAAGGTGCTTTTTGTGACATTTCATATTCCCACTTTCTGGGGCATTGTTATTGGCGCTGTCGTAATTATCTTTTATACGATGATGGGTGGGTTTTTTGCAGTGGCGTGGACCGACTTTATTCAGGGGATCATCATGATCGGCACTCTTGTGATTCTTCCCGTAATCGGGCTGATCGAAGTGTCCGAAGCAGGACACTCGCTGCGTTCGGCTGTACATATGGGCGGGCCCCATTATGCCAGCTTTACCGGCGGGGCAACAGGCCTTGCCGCCGTGAGTGTGGTGCTGGGCGGGTTAAGCTGGTTCTTCGGTTATATGGGACAACCCCATCTGCTGACGAGGTTTATGGCCATAAAGGACGGTGAGAAGATCAAGGTAAGCCGCCGCATAGCCATTGCCTGGGCTATCCCTGCCTTTACCGGCGCTTTTCTGATCGGAGTGATCGGCCTGGCTATGTTCGGCGAGGGATATTTTCAGGATGTGGAACAGGTTATGCCTGCCCTGGCCAATAATTTTCTTCCTGCCTGGCTCGCCGGAATATTTATCTCCGGAGCCATTGCAGCTATGATGTCCACCGCTGACAGTCAATTGTTGGTGATAACCTCATCCGTAATTGAAGATTTTTATCATAAAACCATGAAAAAAGAACTGTCTAACAAGGCCATGCTAACCTTTAGCCGGGTGATCACAGTATTGATAGGGGTGTTTGCTTTCGTAATTGCCGTAACTTCTACAAAACTGGTATTTGGTTTGGTATCCTATGCCTGGTCCGGACTGGGTGCTTCCTTCGGGCCTGCCCTGCTGCTGTTGCTAAAATGGAAGAAAACAAACTGGCAGGGCGTCCTGGCAGGCATGATTACCGGTTCGGTAATTACAGTGGTCTGGTCAGAGATAAGTGTCCTTGACCAGGCCATATCCGTACGCTTTGCCTCTTTTGTCCTGGCTTTTGCCGCGGTCATGATGGTCTCTCTCATGACCGCAAAAAAAAGGAAACCAGGCGGGGTTATGGGAAAAGTGTAGTGGTTTTGAAGGCTTATAAAAAAATGCGATAATTTATGTCCCGGATCCCTCGCCATTCCCTTCATCAACCTTTCGGGCTCAACTGGGGGGAGAAGGGTAAGAGGGAAAAACGGTTGGACCAGAAAATTAAAAAAGTAAGTCATGCGACGAAAATATTTTTTAATTGTTTTTTTCTGTTTTTCAATCATTGTTCCTTCGGGACATGCCCAGAATTGGAAAAACCTGTTGAAAGACCTGAAAAAGGAAGCAAAAAAGGATGCCATCCAACTAATCAGACAAGTTGCAGAAACAGCGGTGGATTCCCTACAGCAGCGGATTATTAAATGGAGCGAATCATACAATCCTGCCGAATTGAACTATGCTGTTTCTTTCAGCGACAATTCCGGCATGTACGAAGCAGAAGACAAGTTTGAAACCTATAAACGTTCAATCATTGGCTTTGCTGTAGAACCCGGGACTTTTAAAGATAAACTGGAAGAACGGATTAAAGAGATTGATGAGGATAACTACAACCATAGCGGACAGCTGTTTTATGCAACGGGTCATTATCAGTCGGCAGAGAATGCTTTTAAAATAGCCTTGCTGATTTTGAAAGATAAAGGAATGACACAAACCGAAAAATATGCCTTGGTGGAGAGCAATTTGGGTCTGTTGTACCAGACCACCGGCCGTTATAACCAGGCACAGGAATTTTCGGAAAAAGCGCTGACCCTGCGGAAGATTTTTAAGAACCCTGCACCACTGGGAGCTTCTTATAATAATTTAGGAGTGTTGCTTAAAGAAACCGGAAACTACGCAGAGGCCGACCGTTATCTTGATAAAGCGCTGGAGCTGACTGCCCGTGCACCCGGCAAAGAAAGTGTTGCTTATGCTATTATCCTCAATAATAAGGCTGCACTGGACCAGCAATTGGGGAAGTATGAAAGGGCTGAGCAAGAGATGAACCAGGCTATTTCCATTGCAAAGGATCAGTTGGGGAACAAATCGCCCAATTTTGTGCGGATGAAGGTAAATCTGGCAATGCTCTATCAACTGGAAGGGAAAAAGGATCAGGCGGAGAAAATATTCCTGGAGGCGATAGCCCTGAAAAAGAGACGTATGGGAACCCATCATCCGGACTATGCCGTGATGCTGCAAAACCTGGCCGGCTTGTACCTGGAAAACGGGAAATATGACAAAGTCGAAAAACCGCTCCAAGAAGCGTTGGGGATATACAGAAAAAAATTTGGTGTAAATCATCCGTCCTACGCCAGGACCCTGGTCGATCTGGCACGGTATCATCTGTGGATGGAACAACCGCAAAAAGCACGGCCTGAAATCAAGGAAGCTATTGCCGTGCTGGAAAAAACACTGCCTGAGAATCACCCGGCCCTGGCCGATTGCAGGGAAACAGCAGCGATCCTCGAATGGGAAGAAAACAATTATAACAAAGCTTTTGAAGACTACCGGAAAGTACTGGATGAATATATCCTTCAGATCGACAGGTATTTTCCGGCCCTGAGTGAATACGGTCAGGCCAGCTTCTGGAAAACCGTACATCCCAGATTTCTGCGTTTTTACAACCTGGTAACAGAAGTCGGAGAGAATATTCCGGAAGCCTCACAGTCCCTGTACAATTACCAGATCGCCACCAAAGCCTTGCTGCTGAATACCACCAATCACATCCGAAAGAATATTCTGAACAGCAATGATCCGGCTCTGCGTGATCTCTACAAACAATGGCTGGATATAAAACAATATCTGGGGAAGGTCTATTCCATGACGCGTGAGGAAATCCAATCGGAAAAGATCAATGTAGATTCACTGGAAAACGCTGCTGACAAAATTGAAAAGGAATTATCCGGAAAATCCGGATTGTTCGGCAAAGGAATGATTAACCGCAGAGTAACTTACCGGGATATTATGAAGGTTCTGGCTCCGGATGAAGCCTGTGTTGAATTTGTCCGTTTTCCGGTTTATCATTTTTTACGACCGGATACCCTGGTACGGTATGTGGCCATGGTTGTGACCCGCGATCATAAGGACCCTCTTCTCGTAAGAATAGACGGTGGCAATGATCTGGAACAAAAGTATATTACCGAATACCGTGAAGCCATGCAGCAGGCCCTGGAAAAAGTACCATATTCCGGCGTGTTCTGGGGGCCGCTGGATCAAACCTTACAGGGGAAACACACTTTGTATGTATCCCCTGACGGAATTTATAATTTTATCAACCTGAATACTTTGCAGGATCAGGAAGGAAACAGTCTTCTGGATACATACGAAATCAATTACATGACCAACACGCGGGATGTGCTGAGACTAAAATCAGCACAAAAGGGTTTTGGGAATAAAAAGGCAGTGCTGGCAGGAAACCCGAAGTATGACCTGGGGTTTAACTGGGACAAGATGAAGGAGATGCCCCTGCCCGAGTTGCCCGGGACCGAGACAGAGGTAAAACAGGTGAAGGAGGTTCTTTCTGCTCATCAATGGAGGGTTTCTGTTTATTTGCAGGAAGGGGCCACGGAAGAACGTATCAAAACAGTATCCAGGCCGGCGGTACTGCACCTGGCCACCCATGGTTATTTTTTGCCGGATGTGCCGCCGGCCGAAGAACGAATCTTTGGGATAGAACCCCGGCAGGCTATGGCCAATCCGTTGCTGCGCTCCGGATTATTATTCACCGGAGCGGATAAAACAATCCAGAATCTTGACTCTCTGGCAAACAATGAGGATGACGGCATTCTGAATGCCTATGAAGCTTCCATGCTGGATCTCTCCGGCACGGGCCTGGTGGTTCTCAGTGCCTGCGAGACCGGTTTGGGTGAGATACAAAATGGCGAAGGGGTTTACGGATTGCAGCGTTCTTTCCAACTGGCGGGAGCTTCCTCGGTTATGATCTCGCTGTGGCAGGTGAGCGATGAGATGACCCGGAAACTGATGTCTCTTTTCTATATCTATTGGCTGCAAACCGGGGATAAACAAAAAGCCCTCATACTGGCTCAACGCGATATTAAAAGACAATATCCCGCCCCTTTTTATTGGGGTGCCTTTATCCTGATGAATAAATAGGTTGCTATGCAGTTGTCATTTAGCCCCTGGTGGTGCAAAATTTGTTTACTGTGCAAACGCATTTTTTGTCCGACTGTCATTTAACATTCGTAAATTACGCTTGTGAAGCAGGCAAATATCAGGGAGCGTAGTGAGCAAACGTTACTCGTGTCAGGGAGCTTCTTTCAGCCCTTCCTGTGTCATCACCCAACACTTCCCTGCCAGATTATAACTCCGGTATCTTTCTTTGTTAGGGACGTCATCCAGCATGAACCGCAGGTTTTTATCCAGGCAGATAATGGTTCCCTCGGGCAGGCGTAAACGGACATCTACCTCCGGTGCATACCAGGTTTTTCCAGACCTGAACCACTGATCAATGAACAAATGGTTGTTTCTGATTTTGTAGGAGAATTGTATCTTTTCACATCGTTCCAGGGCAAGCTGCCGGCTATTGGCGCGTGCCTTGCGGTGGATCTCTACTGCCGGTTTCTGAACATTGTCGGAAAAAAAGATATCAATTTCTGGCTTACCCAGTACATACCCTGTTTCTTTATCCAGATAGATCCTTTCGTTTTCGGTCGAGAATACTTTTTCTATGCCATGGTTTGAATACTCAACGGTTGAAAAATACAAAGTATCGGAAGGGGGAATGTTTATTTTTTCAGTGGTGAAGATGCGGGCTCCCTCAGAATAGTTGGAAGCAATATCCCCGATAAACAAACCCAGACTGACAAAACTGATCAACCATATGACAAAAAGGGTGACACCAACTGCCTTGTATTGGGTCCGTATATGAAAAATGATCTTGATCCCTGTATATATCAGAGCAACCAGGGGAATGCCAAGAGTTATAATGAACGTTCCGATTATATAAGGAACGTTTTCCGGCTTAGTGAAAAGTGCTAACAAGTCTGTCAGATAATAGGCAGGATTAAGATTCAATTCCGGGAAGAACTGACTGTAATGGAAAAAGAAGATGCTGAGCAGGAAGATAAGAATGATTATCCCGGTCAGGATCAGTGTTACGCCGATAATGACAGTGATGATTTTAAGCGTGGTCAGCAGGATCTGGCCTGTGACATGGAAAAACTCCTGAAGGGCATTACGTAAACGGCGAAATCTTTCACTGTTCGGGATATTTGTAATACTTTCCCTGACCCGTTTAACTTCTTCATTCACATTTTTACTGATATTGTTGATGTTCACCTGCTCACCATGCATCTCCAGACGCTGGGAGATGGTTTGTGCCCTGGGAATCACCAGCCAGAGAATCAGATAAATAAGAAAGGAAGTTCCATAGGCAAGGGTCAGTAAAACAAAAAGTACCCTGAACCATACAGGATCTGTATTGAAGTAAGCGCCCAGACCTCCGCAGACCCCCCCGAGAACAGCATTTTCCGGATCTCGGTACAGGCGTTTTCTTCCACCGGGTACATGCTGATACTCCTTGGTTTTTTCTTCCTGTTCCTGGCCTTCAAAAATATCTTCCGGCCGGCCAAGGACAGAGATCATGTATTCCACATCCGGCAATGAAACAACTTCCCGTTTTCCATCCAGCCGTTCGGTAAAGATTTCGGCAATACGTATCTCGATATCCTGAATAATATCTTCGGCCCCTTCCTGGGTTTTGAAATGGTCGCTGATGTCAGCCAGATATTGACGGAGCATGGTATAGGCATCTTCATCAATATGAAAAACGGCTCCCTGCAGACTTATTTTTATTGTTCGTTTCATGATCCTGTTAATTTGTTTTTGGATTTCTGATTTTTTCCACGGCAAGAATAAGTTCTTTCCAGGCCTGGTCCAGTTCATCAAGATATGCTTTGCCTTCTTCCGTCAGTTCGTAGTATTTACGCGGAGGTCCCTGCGTAGATTCTTTCCAGCGATAACTTAAAAGTCCGGCGTTTTTCTGACGCGTGAGAATGGGATAGAGGGTTCCTTCCACCACGATAATCTTCGCCTCCTTTAGTTCTTTCAGAATGTCGGAAGCATAACAACTGTTACGGGAGATTACCGATAAAATACAGTACTCCAAAACCCCTTTTCGCATCTGTGCCTGTGCATTCTCTATCTTCATGACCATGATTACTGTGTTTTTACAGATTATATATTCATTTTGTTTTTGACATTTTTCATATTCTCTTTTACCTGATCAAATTCCTCTTTCACTTTTTTACCAATATTGGAAACATTGACGGCTTCGCCACGCATCTCCAGTTTCTGGACGATGGTGCGGGCTTCCGGGACAACAATCCACAGAATCAGATAAATCAACACTCCGGCACCACCTACCAAGGTTATGGCAATGAAAAGGATACGGAACACCAACGGATCCACATTAAAATAAGCTCCCAGGCCCCCGCATACCCCTCCCAGGATTCTGTTATCCGGATCACGGTAGATCCGGCGATACCGGGTACGATGTATGCGATGTGACTCCCGGGGAGATGGCTCTTCCATAAAATCTTCCGGATATCCCATGATTCCGATAATCTCTTCGGTAAGTGCCCGGGTAATAACCTGTCCGCTGTTTGTGATACGCTCTCTGAACAGCTCGGCCATACGTGCTTCAATATCCTCCAGGATTTCCGATGAGGCACCCTCTTCAGCATAGTGTTTTCCCACCGCTTGTAAATATTCGTGTAACATCTGATAGGCGTCTTCATCAATATGAAACACCATGCCTCCCAGGTTAATGGTGATTGTTTTTTTCATAAGCTCATTTTATTTTAAAAACCATATTATTTACTTTATACTTAATTGGATAATCTATAATGCAACAACAATATATTATGCCTTATAATATCCAATGCAAAGATATAATAATTTATTATTACTATGCAATACAAAGTACTAAAAAATATAAATTTTCTTGAAAGATCTGACAAGGCGGTGAATTACCTGCCCATGGCGGGGCGTTTATGCCGTGCACCATGTTTAGTCCCGTCAGGGACCGAAGGAATCTGGAACCATCTATGACGGAATTCCAATCTACCCCTACGGGGTGCATGGTTTGGGGTTATTCCGTTGTTCACCGGCAATGGATTGCCTGGTTATTAACATTCAATCCCTACGGGATGAATGTGTGGTTTGTATGGTGTTTTGTTTTTACGAAAAATTTGTATTTTGCAATATAATTATATCAAGAATTTCAACTATGCCTTATTTATATCAAACTACCGGCCGCAGACAATTTATCAAAACTTTGGCGGGAGGCGTAGGCGCAATCGCCACCATGGGGGTATTCTCTTCTTTCGTGAAAGATGAGAATAAATCCCTCCGCTTCGCTTTCTTTTCCGACACCCATATTCCGGCAGATAAAGACAATCATTACAGGGGTTTTTATATGGTGAAGAACCTTAAAAAAATTGTACCGCAGATTGTAGAATCAGAGGTTCATTCGGCCATTATTACCGGTGATCTGGCCAGACTTGAAGGGAAACAGGAAGACTATAAGAAGCTGAAACAACTACTGGATCCTCTGGCCGGGAAGATTCCCGTTGCCATGGCTCTGGGGAATCATGACCGGAGGGATCATTTTCTGGAGGTTTTCCCGGTTTCTCCGGGGGAAAGGCAGGATGT
>DRPN01000047.1 GCA_011374625.1 Bacteroidota bacterium | reverse complement strand
GTATATACATTTGCAACTTACAAAATTAATGTTTCATTTGTAAACACATTTAATTTTACGTCTATGAGCAGGTTTTTAGGTTCTTCCATCACAAAAAAAATTACGATGGCTTTGTTGGGGCTGTTTTTAATTCTTTTCTTGCCTGTACACTTGGGAATCAATTTCTTATTGTTAAAAAGTGATCCCGAACCCTTCAACAAGGCAGCTCATTTCATGGCTACATTTTGGCTGATCAAGGGTTTTGAAGTATTATTACTGGCATCTTTCCTGTTACATATTTTTTATGGAATTTTCCTCCAGATTCAGAACTGGCTGGCCCGGGGAAAACAGTATAAGATCACCAATTATTCGCAAACCTCTTTTTTTTCAAAATTCATGATCTGGACGGGTTTAATCATTATTATTTTCCTGATTATACACTTTATGAATTTTTATTTTATCAAGATAGGATGGGTTCAGGGAGATCCGGAAAATTTTTACGGTGTTGCACATCAACTATTTAAAATTCCGGCTTATATCATATTGTATATTTTTTCTTTTCTGATTCTGGGCTTTCATCTTGCTCATACTTTCTGGTCTGCATTTCAGACCCTGGGATGGAATACAACCGTATTATCACCTGTGTTTAAGGGATTAGGAACATTATTTGCCATTTTAATCCCCTTGGGTTTTACAATAATACCCCTTGTTATTTTTTTCACTAAATAGAAATTGTAAAGGTAAATATTATGGTCACATTGAATTCTAAAATACCTGAAGGGCCTTTAGCTGAAAAATGGAGTAATCATAAAGCTTCAATTAAGCTGGTTAATCCTGCTAATAAGAAAAAACTTGATATTATTGTTGTTGGGGCCGGAGCGTCAGGCGCCTCAGCTGCTGCAACTCTTGCTGAATTGGGATATAACGTGAAAGTATATTGTTTTCAGGATTCCTCACGAAGAGCGCATTCAATTGCTTCGCAAGGCGGCATTAACGCAACCAAAAATTACAAAAACGATGGCGACAGTGATTATCGTTTATTTTATGATATGATTAAAGGAGGCGATTTTCGGGCGAGGGAAGCCAATGTATATCGTCTTGCCGAAATAAGTAATAATGTCATTGACCAATATGTTGCACAGGGAGTCCCTTTTGCAAGAGAATACAGTGGTTATCTTACTACCCGCTCGTTTGGCGGGGTGCAGGTCTCAAGGACCTTTTATGCCCAGGGACAAACAGGACAACAATGTACATTAGCCGCATATCAGGCATTGATGAGACAAATAAATGCTGGTAAAGCAAAAATATTTACTCGCCGGGATGTGCTTGATCTGGTTGTTATTAACGGAAAAGCAAGAGGCATTATTACACGTAATCTTATTACCGGGGAAATTGAGCGACATTCTGCTCATGCTGTTGTTTTCGCCACCGGGGGTTACGGAACAGTATATTACCTATCTACACTTGCCATAAACTCTAACGTTACGGCTGCTATGGCAGCTTTCAGAAAAGGAGCGCTTTTTGCCAACCCAAGCATGGCTCAGATCCATCCTACCTGTATACCTGTTCTTAATGAATATCAGTCCAAACTTACTCTTATGTCTGAATCTTTAAGAAACGACGGAAGAGTATGGGTCCCAAAGAAAAAGGGTGATAAGAGACCAGCTAACGAAATACCGGAGGAAGAAAGAGATTATTATCTTGAACGCAGATATCCTGCCTTCGGCAATCTTGTCCCCAGAGATGTCGCTTCAAGAGCTGCCAAAGAACGATGTGATGCAGGTTATGGAGTTGGTGAAACAGGGCTGTCAGTATATTTGGACTTCAAGGATGCAATTAATATCCAGGGGAAAGAAACCATCGCTGGTAAATACGGAAATCTTTTTGATTTATATCTTAAAATTACGGGAATAAATCCTTATAAAGAGCCTATGCGAATATATCCGGCTGCTCATTATACAATGGGCGGATTATGGGTTGATTATAATCTGATGACGACCATACCAGGGTTGTATGCCATCGGTGAGGCTAATTTTTCAGATCATGGTTCTAATCGCCTGGGGGCAAGTTCTCTTTTACAATGCTCCGCTGATGGATACTTTATCCTACCCGTTACTATTGGCGATTACCTCGCTGACGAAATAAAAACTCCAAAAATCTCTACCGACACACCAGAATTTGAAAAAGCAGAAAAAGCAGTAAAGGAAAAACTAAACAAACTTTTATCAGTAAAAGGGACTCAAACTGTGACATCTTTCCACAAACGCCTTGGCCATATATTATGGTCTTATTCCGGAATGATAAAAAATGAAAATGGTTTAAAAAAAGCCTTTAAACTGGTAAGCGAACTTAAAGAGGAATTCTGGAAAGATGTTAAAATCCCCGGAGGATTGAATGAGCTAAACCATGAACTTGAAAAAGCCAGCCGGGTAGCAGATTTCTTTGATGTTGCTAAATTGATTATTACTGATGCCCTCGACCGAAAGGAATCCTGCGGAGCACATTTCAGGGAAGAATATCAAACCGAAGAAGGAGAACCTAAAAGGGATGATAAAAACTATTCGTATGTTTCAGCCTGGGAATATACCGGAGAAGATAAACCTCCTAAGTTAAATAAAGAAGAACTTAAATTCGAATACGTCAAGGTAACAGAAAGAAGCTATAAATAATTAACTTATATATAACTTTTTAATATTCCTCATATAAAATTATAAAAGGAAATTAATAAATATACAAAAGTTATCTGTCATGAACATAACACTTAAGATCTGGCGCCAAAAAAACGAACATGCAAAAGGTAAATTTGTTACTTATAAACTGGATGATGTTTCCAAGGAAATGACTTTCCTTGAAATGTTGGATTATCTGAATGAAAAACTTATTAAGGAAGGTGATGATCCCGTTGCTTTCGACAGCGATTGCCGGGAAGGTATCTGTGGAATGTGTGGTTTATACATCAATGGAAGACCTAATGGCCCTAAGAAAGGGGTAACAGCCTGCCAACTGAGTATGAGTGTTTTTAAAGACGGAGATACAATAACCGTTGAACCATGGAGGGCAAAAGCTTTCCCGGTAATAAAAGATTTGATTGTGAACAGGAATGCTTTTGATAAAATTATACAAGTTGGAGGATATATTTCTGTTACCACCGGCTCTGCACCTGAAGCAAATTCTATTCCCGTAAAAAAAGAAAATGCAGAAAGAGCTTTTGATGCCGGCATTTGTATAGGATGCGGTGCCTGTGTGGCTGCATGTAAAAATGCCTCAGCTATGTTATTCATAGGTGCAAAGGTATCTCAATTAGCCTTGTTACCGCAGGGACGTGTCGAAGCCAAAGAACGCGTTAAAGCAATGGTGGCTAAGATGGATGAACTGGGATTTGGAAATTGTACCAATACCGGAGCCTGCGAAGCCGAATGCCCGAAAGAGATCAAGCTTACCAATATCGCACGTTTGAACAGGGAATTTTACAAAGCACATCTCTGTTGAAAAAACACATCATACAAAAAAGAGGGAATCAATGATTCCCTCTTTTTTTTCATCAATTTATCATTATGCATTCATAATTGTTTCTATCTCCTCCACGGTTTTCGGGATAGGACGTCCCAATACCACAGCATCATCCTCTTTTACCAGCACATCATCTTCAATCCTGATACCGCCAAAGTCCAAAAATGTATCGAGTTTATCATAATTGATGAATTCCGCGAATTTTTTCTCCCTTCTCCATTGCTCAATCAGGGCAGGAATAAAATAAATACCCGGTTCTATCGTAAAGACGAATCCGGGCTCCAGTTTTTTAGCCAGCCGCAAAAATGCCATGCCAAACTGCTTACTGCGATGTACTTCATCATTGTATCCGACATAATCTTCACCTAAACCCTCCATATCATGAACATCAAGGCCCATCATATGACCCAGTCCGTGAGGGAAAAACAGGGCATTAGCGCCGAGGCTTACTGCCTGGTCAATATCTCCCCGCATCAGTCCCACTTCTTTTAATCCGTTGGCAATGATCCGTGAGGCCATCAGGTGCAGGTTTTTATTAGTGATCCCCGGACGGGCTGCTTTTATAGTTTCCGTATTTGCTTTCAAGACGATTTCGTAAATATCTTTTTGTCTTTGATCGAATCTTCCACTCACAGGTATGGTTCGGGTAATATCGCTGGCGTAGTGCAGCAACGACTCAGCACCAGCATCCGTCACCACCATACGACCCTTTTCCAGGACATTTCCGTGATAATGATTATGAAGGGTCTGTCCGTTGATGGTCAGTATCACCGGGAAGGAGATCCCGCTGCCCTTTGCTGCGGCAATTCCTTCGATAGTCCCTGCCAACTCACGTTCCAGTATCCCTGGCCGGACCATTCTCATGACCGTCGTATGCATCTCATAAGCAATATCCATGGCATACTCAATCTCCCTAATTTCTTCCTCCCCTTTATAGGAACGCAGGTTTACCACCGCCTTTATAAGGGACAAAGAAATCATTTTCTCAAGTTCTTCCGGTGTCTTACCGGTCATCTTGGACATAAACAATATGTTATCTCCCCGGTAAAAAGGCAATAAATGTAAGGTTCTGTTTTTCCCGAGAGCTTCTTTTAGAAAACCTTCTAACTGGCTGACAGGAGCTGTATTTTCAACGCCCACTTTTTCCGCCTGTTCAAGGACCGAAGGTTGGTTTCCCATCCAGATAATATCATTCATATCCACATCATCCCCAAAAATATAATCCTTGCCTTCATCCAAGTCCATTACGCCAACATAACCTGTATGGTCCAATCCAAAAAAGTACAGAAAGTTACTATCCTGCCTGAAACGATAAGTATTGTCCGGATAATTCATACTGCTTTCAAAATTCCCCGGAAGAACAATAATTCCGGAATCAAGTTGCTTTCTAAGATCCTCGCGGCGTTTATTATAAATTTCCCTGTCAAACATGATATTATCCTTTTTTAAAAACAGCGAAATTTACACCATTAAATCCATTATGAAAAATAATTACTATTACGAATAGAACAAATTTTAAATAATATTTTGTATATTCGCCGGACAACCACAATTTATCAACATTTTTTCAACCATTTTATCAACACATGCCCTACAGGAGATTGCCCAACACACCGATACTGCCCGTCTGAAAGCCTTACGTATTGCAAACAGAAAAGGAGAGGAAATATCCCCGCTACAACTTGCTTTTCCTCAATCCGTTTACTATCAGGTACAGTCTTTCCTTCCCAGGTATGAAGCAGCGCTCAAGTTCTATGCTGAAAAAAAACAAATCTTCTCTGCACAAAACCGAAAATTGCATATAATTTTCAAAAAAGCCCGGATGTTTTTATCCCATTTTATACAAGTAACTTTTTTTGCCGTTCAGCGTGGAGAACTATCTGAGAAAACGTTAAAATATTTCAGTCTGGATAATATCAAATCCTTACCTGCCCTGCAGTCTTATGAGGATTTGGAAAAATGGGGAAAACTTATTCTGGAAGGGGAAGAAAAGCGAACTTCCGAAGGATTCTCCCCTTTGACAAATCCCACAGCCGCTGTGGTAAAAGTCAGATATGAACAATTCATGGATGCTTATCACACGTATAAAATCCATCGGAAAACCCGTAATGCAGCTCATGAGGAGATCCTGAATATCAGAAAGGAAGCAGATCGGTTAATCGCTAATTTGTGGGATCACGTTGAAAATTCATTCAGGAACCTTCCGGGTCCCATGAAAAGACAAAAAGCAGCCGAGTATGGGGTTATTTATGTTTTTCGCACCAACGAAACCCGACATATTAGCTCATTATAATATCCCGTCGCCAGAAACTTCTTTCCCGGGTTTATGCTTCTGACTTTTGTAAAAGACATACAGGGAAAGAGCTACCATCAGCATGCCTGTATAAAGCGCCAGATCGCCGGCTGAAGCACCGATATGATCCAGATTCCCCTCTACTTTATCACTCCCCATAACCCAATATGCCGTCACTGCCATTCCGTTGTTTATAAAGTGAGCCAGCATAGGAACCCAAATCGTTCCACTCCAATAATAGAGGTATCCGAATAAAACCCCCAGCAACCAACGTGGGAAAAACCCAAAAAACTGAAAATGAAAAAAACTGAAAAAAAAGCCTGTGATCAGGATCCCGATATGTACATTCTTGGACCAACGAATAAACAACGGCTGGAACACTCCGCGGAAAGTCAACTCTTCTCCCAGCGCAGGAACAATGGCAATCAGAAGCATATTGAATAAGTAAGCACCGGGAGAATTCATTTTCAGAAATATCTTAGTCAGAGTGTCTGCACTTTGCTCCATATTCCGCAATGCATTTTCCAAAGCGGCCAATGAACCGGGAAAAGAAATATTACTGTTCCACTGTGCCAGAAAATTATTAACCGGGACTAAAAAAAACATCATAAGAATTACCGAAAGCCAGGAAGTTATATTGTTACTCCTGTTGAACCCGAAAAACCGTGAACTCCGTTCCCCGTAAAACAACAAAAACAAAAAGGGCGGAATAACAAACAATGACAAAGATTGAATAAACTGCAGATATTTTAATACCATGACGTGTTTCGGATTCTCCAGGTCATTCATCAGGGCTGCCAGATTGAATATATCCACATGGAATAGCGGGATGGCCAGGAGAGTCGAGAGAAAAGAAAAGATCAGAAAACTGGCCAGCATAAGAAATACCATAAAGATAATCTGCACAAACGGATGGCTATATTTCAGGAAATGGAACTTCATTGGGTTCGCGTCTTTAATTTTAATAATTTTACCGGCTAAAATAAACATTTAATTGCTTTGGTTAAAATCGGAAACATCATATTCGAAGATATTCCTGTATTGCTTGCTCCCATGGAAGACATTACGGATCCTTCTTTCCGTTTTCTTTGTAAGCAGTACGGAGCAGATATGATGTACACCGAATTCGTTTCTTCTGACGGACTGATCCGCAGGGGGGTCAAGAGTATAAAAAAGCTGGAGATCCGGGATTCGGAACGGCCCATAGGAATACAATTGTATGGACATATTCCCGAAGCTATGCAAGAAGCCGCAGTTATGGCCGAGGCAGCCCGGCCGGATGTGATCGATCTGAACTTCGGTTGTCCGGTCAAAAAGGTCGCCCGCCGTGGTGCCGGCGCCGGTATGCTCCGGAATATTCCGTTAATGATGGAAATTGCCAAATTGGTTGTAGATGCAGTAAAGACCCCCGTCACGGTTAAGACCCGCCTGGGCTGGGATGAGCAAAACAAGAACATTGTTTCGGTAGCCAGGCAACTGCAGGATACGGGCATATGTGCCCTTACCATCCACGGCCGCACCGGTACACAATTATACAAAGGACAGGCCGACTGGACGCTGATCGGGGAAGTCAAACATAATCCATATATCCAAATTCCTGTTATTGGAAACGGGGACATTGACACTCCACAGAAAGCCAGAGAAATGATTGACCGTTACGGCGTGGACGGTATTATGGTCGGCCGGGCTGCTATCGGCCGGCCCTGGTTGTTCCGACAGATCAAACATTACCTCCTCACTGGTGAATCGTTACCGGAACCGACCCTCTCCGAAAAAGTGGCACTGGCTAAATTACATCTTGAGAAATCGCTGGATTATAAAGGATCGCCCAGAGGCATTTTTGAAATGAGAAGACATTTCGTACATTATTTCAAAGGCCTTCCGAATTTCAAATCCATCCGTATCCGTCTGCTTACAACGCTGGATCCGGAAGAAATCAAAGATATCCTGGATGAAATAGAGAATATATATAAATAAATATTTTTTTTAATTTTAAAGTTGCTCATTTTTCTCCGGATAATCAATGTTATAGTGCAGACCCCGGCTTTCATGCCGGGCCTGTGCCATTTTTATCACCAGGTATCCCACGTTGATCAGGTTACGTAGTTCACATAGTTTGCGGGACAGGACGGATTTCTTATACAATGCCTCGGTTTCTTTATAGATGATCTCGAGGCGTGTAAGAGCCCGTTGCAGGCGCAGGTTAGACCTGACGATCCCAACATAGTTGGACATAATCATCTGCAGTTCCTTATAGCTTTGTGTTACCAGGATCATCTCTTCGGGATGGGAAGTCCCTTCGTAATCCCATTCCGGAATATTCTCCTGCCAGGAATACTCCTCAAGGTGTGCTATGGCATCTTCGGCAGCATGGTCGGCAAAGACCACCGCCTCCAGCAGGGAGTTGGATGCCAGTCGGTTAGCACCGTGCAGCCCGGTAGAAGAAGTCTCTCCGATAGCATACAGGCGGTGGATACTGCTGCGGCTGTTTTTATCCACACGAACACCTCCGCACAGGTAGTGGGCTGCCGGGATTACCGGGATCATATCCTTACGCATATCAATCCCTATCGACAAACATTTATTATGAATATTTGGAAAGCGAAAAACCAGTTCCTTCGCATCGAGATGAGTAGCATCCAGGTACACATAATCATCCCCCCTGATTTTCATCTCATTGTCAATCGCCCTTGCCACAATATCTCTGGGAGCCAGACAGCCACGCTCGTCATATTTGTGCATGAACTTTTTTCCATCAGCAGTTCTCAATACCGCCCCAAAACCACGCAAAGCCTCGGTAATTAAAAAGGAAGGTCTTTCTCCGGGATGATAGAGAGAGGTAGGATGAAACTGTACAAACTCCATATTTTCTATAATTCCTTTGGCACGATATACCATAGCAATCCCGTCGCCGGTAGCCACCAGCGGATTGGTAGTTGTCTGATACAGGTTGCCAACACCTCCGGTAGCCACAACGGTTATTTTTGCCAGGACGGTATCTACTTTACGGGATTGAAGGTTTAAAATATAAGCCCCATAACAGGCAATATCTGTATGCCATCTCTTGACAAGCCTGCCCAGATGGTGCTGGGTCAGCAGGTCAATGGCGAAGGCCCGTTCCCATACTTCTATATTTTTGTTCTCCCGGACTCTTTTGGCCAGAGTCACTTCTATATTTTGTCCTGTAATATCCTTGTGATGCAGTATCCGGTGTTCGGAATGTCCCCCTTCACGCGAGAGATCCAGTTCTCCTTTGCTGTTTTTATCAAACTCAACACCCATTTTTATCAGCTCCCGGATTTTGTCCGGGGCTTCCCGTACGACCATTTCCACAACTTCACGGTTACAAAGTCCGTCACCACTGATCAAAGTATCCTCTATATGTTTCTGAAAGGAGTCTTCATCCGACAACACTGCAGCGATGCCTCCCTGGGCGTATTTTGTACTTCCCTCGTCAATACCGGCTTTGGTCACAATCAACACCTTCCCTTTCCGGCTGGCTTTCAGGGCAAATTGCAGTCCGGCCAATCCGGAGCCAACCACCAAAAAATCCACCTTGTATTTCATGAACAAAAAGTTATTCAACCACAAAGATAAATACAAAAAGAGCAGTATAGTTCAATTTATTACGAATTATCGTTTTCATTATCAGAAAAGATGATATTTTCAATTACTTTTGCACCATTCATACAAAAAAGAGACTCATATGAGCCAACAGGATATGTTTAAAAAGTTGATTGCCCATGCCAAGGAATACGGTTTTATTTTTCCTTCCAGCGATATCTATGACGGAATGGGAGCTGTATACGATTACGGACCATACGGGGTGGAACTAAAAAACAATATCCGCACCTATTGGTGGCATTTTATGACCCGTTTACATGAAAACATCGTAGGCATTGACTCGGCGATCTTCATGCATCCTGCTGTCTGGAAAGCCTCAGGCCACACGGATGCTTTCAACGATCCTCTGATTGACAACAAAGATTCTAAAAAACGCTATCGTGCTGATCAGCTTATCGAAGAATACATTGAAAAACAGGAAGGCAAGATCGACAAAGAGGTTAAAAAAGCTGCCAAAAGATTCGGAGATTCCTTTGATAAGGATATGTTCCTGAAAACCAATCCGCGGGTATTAAAAATAAAAGAAAAAGTGGATGAAGTCCATCAAAGGTACCTCAAGGCTTTGGATGAAAACAATCTGGGCGAATTGCGGCAAATCATCCTGGACTGCGAGATTGCAGATCCTATCAGCGGCACCCGCAACTGGACCGACGTACGACAGTTCAACCTGATGTTCAGCACGCAATTGGGTTCTGTCAGTGAGGAGGCTAACACCATCTATCTACGGCCTGAAACGGCTCAGGGCATATTCGTCAACTTTCTGAATGTACAGAAAACCGCCCGTATGAAGATCCCCTTTGGGATCGCCCAAACCGGGAAAGCTTTCCGGAATGAGATTGTAGCCCGTCAGTTCATCTTCCGTATGCGTGAGTTTGAACAGATGGAAATGCAATATTTTGTTAAACCGGGCGAAGAATTGAAATGGTTTGAGTACTGGAAAGAGAAAAGAATGCAATGGCATCTTTCCCTGGTTGCCGATCAGGATAAATTACGCTATCACGACCATGATAAGCTGGCCCATTATGCTAACGCAGCCACTGATATTGAGTTTGAATTCCCCATGGGTTTCCGCGAAGTGGAAGGCATCCATTCCCGGACAGACTTTGACCTGCTCCGCCACCAGGAATTCTCCGGCAAGAAAATGCAATACTACGATCCTGAAACAGGTGAAAGTTATGTACCTTATGTCATTGAAACTTCTATCGGACTGGACAGGATGTTCCTGTTGATCTTATCATATGCCTACCGGGAAGAAAAAGTGCCGAATGCTGAAGGGAAGCCGGAAGACCGTGTGGTATTGAAGATTCCGCCTGCCCTGGCACCCGTACAGGCTGCCATCCTGCCTTTGGTAAAAAAAGATGGCCTTCCGGAAATTGCCCGCGAAATATTCGACCTCCTTAATCTGGATGTTTATTGCCAGTATGATGAAAAAGATTCTATTGGCCGTCGTTACCGTCGGCAGGATGCCATCGGAACTCCTTACTGCATCACCACCGACCAGCAAACGCTGGAAGACCGTACCGTCACCCTGCGGGACCGGGATAGTATGGAACAAATCAGGGTAAAGATCGAAGAGCTGCCAGGGATATTGAAGGAAAAGGTAAGCATGAGAAAACTGTTACAATCTTTTATCTAACTGAAAAAATGGAATGATGGAAT
>DRPN01000007.1 GCA_011374625.1 Bacteroidota bacterium | reverse complement strand
TGGTTTTATTTTTTAAAAATTGTAATATTTCCTCTGATAAAATTTATGTAGGTTTGTATTCCATTGAATCATAATACAGACGGATGGCAGGATTTCCCTTTTTCAAGCAATTGGATATTAAGGATTGTGGTCCTGCCTGCTTGCTTATGATTGCCAAACACTATGGTCGCAGATATCGCCTGCAGACTTTGCGTGAACGGAGCTATATCGGGCGGGAGGGTGTTTCCCTGTTGGGACTTAGTGATGCGGCCGAGTCTATTGGTTTTAAGTCCCTCGGCGTTAAAATTACTTTCCGGAAACTTGTGGAAGAAGCCCCTTTGCCCTGCATCGTGCATTGGAAGCAACGTCATTTTATCGTTGTGTATAAAGCTTCAAAAAAATTCATTTATGTCTCTGATCCGGCGTATGGTCTGAGAAAGTATACCCATGATGAATTCCGGAAAGGCTGGGTGAGTGACAGAGAAAAAGGCGAAGAGAAAGGAATTGCCCTGTTGTTGGAAACAACCCCTGATTTTTATAACTACGAAGGGGAAAAACCGGATAAAACAAAACTTTCTTTTTTATTTTCTTATATCCGCCCCTATAAACAGCTTGTAGTTCAGGTATTGCTGGCACTACTTGCCGGTAGTTTGATACAACTGATTTTTCCCCTGTTAACACAACAGATTGTAGATTTTGGTATTAACAATCAGGATATCGGTTTTATTTATCTTGTATTGCTGGCGGAACTTTTTCTATTTCTGGGACGTATGGTGGTGGATTTTATCCGGGGCTGGATCTTACTGCATCTGGGCACAAGGATAAATATCTCCTTGATCGCGGATTTTTTGATGAAACTGATGCGGTTGCCAATAGCCTTCTTTGATTCCAAGGTGATCGGAGACCTGATGCAAAGGATCAACGACCAAAAAAGGATTGAATATTTCCTTACGGTTTCCTCATTGAACATTCTCTTTTCTGTCCTTAACTTTCTGATCTTCGGGATAGTGCTTCTTATTTATAATATGACTATTTTCTGGTTATTTTTCGGGGGCAGTGTGTTGTATGTATTATGGGTTCAGGTGTTTATGAGGCAAAGAAGGGAGCTGGACAACCGCAAGTTCAGAAAAAATTCCGAGAATCAAAATGTGTTGATACAGTTGTTTTCAGGTATGCAGGAGGTAAAACTGAACAATATAGAAAAGCAGAAACGTTGGGAATGGGAGCATGTACAGGCTAATTTATTCCGGATCAATGTAAAATCTTTGGCTTTAAGCCAGTATCAGCAGGCCGGAGCGACTTTTATCAATGAGTTGAAGAATATTCTGATTACTGTCGTGGCAGCCACTGCAGTGATAAAAGGGAATATGACTCTGGGGATGATGTTGGCGGTGCAGTATATTATCGGACAATTGAACGGTCCTCTGGATCAGATGATCGGTTTCTTTCAACGAACCCAGGATGCCAGGATCAGTCTGGAACGACTTGGAGAGGTTCAGGCAATGGAGGATGAAGAAAAAGAAGATGAACATAAATTGTATGAACTTCCGGTGGAACATGACATCGCTGTTAATGAGGTGTTTTTTCAGTATGAAGGACCCCATTCTCCTTTTGTGTTGGAGAATGTGAGCCTGAAAATACCAGAATCGCAGGTGACGGCGGTTGTAGGGGTGAGTGGTAGCGGGAAAACAACACTTATTAAGTTGTTGTTGGGTTTTTACAAACCTGTCAAAGGAGAGATCAGGGTGGGAAATATACCCCTGCATGCTTTTCATACCCGCTTTTGGAGATCGGTATGTGGTGTTGTGATGCAGGACGGATTTGTCTTTTCCGATACAATTGCCAGAAATATTGCCCCGGGAGAAGAAAATATAGATATGAAGAAACTGTATAGTGCCATTGAATTAGCAAATCTGGGAGATTTGATAGGGATATTGCCACTGGGACTGAACACAAAAATCGGAGCATCGGGACATGGTCTGAGTGCCGGTCAGGTACAAAGAATACTGATTGCCCGGGCCGTGTATAAAGAACCCGAGTTTTTGTTTTTTGATGAAGCTACCAATGCACTGGATGCCAACAACGAAAAAGTGATCATGAATAATCTTGATGCTTTTTTCAAAGGCCGTACCGTAGTGGTGGTAGCTCATCGGCTTAGTACGGTGAAAAATGCTAATCAGATCATTGTGTTGGATGGTGGTAAAATTGTGGAGCGCGGTTCCCACAGCCAACTGATTGCTCTGAGGAACCATTACTATAACCTTGTAAAAAACCAACTGGAATTGGGAATGTAATGTTCTACCTACAGCCAAGAAGGTATGCCTGAAGAAAAAAAATATGTTATAAACAGCAATGATCTGGTCAGTGAAGAGATCGAGGACATTATTGGTCAACCGCCGGGATGGCTTGTCCGGTTTGGAACTACGGTATTTTTCGGATTGATCCTCTTGTTTTTTGTGGGTAGCGCTTTTTTTATCTATCCGAATAAAGTACTGGCTCCGGTAGTGATTACTACCCAGAATCCTCCTTTGGCTATGAAGGCCAGGGTGGACGGAAAAATCGTAGCATTACCAGTAAGGGATACCCAGAAGGTGAAAAAAGGGGATCTGTTGGCTGTAATGGAGAGTGCTGCCAATTATCATGAAATACTTGAACTGAAAAAATTGCTGGGCGAGATGCCAGACACCCTGGTTCCGGGGATGGACGGGATTTCTTTTCCTGATTTTGTCCATCTGGGATTGGTACAACCTTTTTATGCTGATTTTCTCAGGGCTTGCAAGGAATACCAACACTTTATTGAGTTGGATTATCACCGGAAAAAACTATTGGAGCTGGAAAACGAATTGAAAAACTATCGTGTGTATTATAACCGTTTGTACCGACAACGTAATCTGGCGGAAGAAGAGTTGAGACTGGCTGATAAAAAGTTCAGGAGAGATTCTCTTTTATATTCGAAAGAGGTTTTGTCAGAATCTGATTATGAGTTATCTGTAGAAGAATGGATCAAAAAAAAGCAGGCTTTTGAGCAGGCCAGGATCCGGTTGTCCGAAGCGGTCATACAAATGTCAGGACTGGAAAAGGAAATACTTACTACACAAGCCGATTATCAAAATCAAAAAAATGAAAAAAAACTTTCTGTTCAAAATGCATTGAAAAGATTATACGGAAGCATTGATGAATGGGAGAAAAAGTACCTTTTGATTGTGCCTGTTTCGGGGAAAGTGTCTTTCACGAGGGTCCGGGCCCTTCATCAGTATGTTGAAAGAGGGAAAACGGTGATGACTATTGTTCCTGATACAGCAGGAAAATGGATCGGCCGGATGAAGATACCGATGACAAGGTCGGGACAGATTAAAAGTGGTTTACCTGTCAATATCAGGTTAAAAAATTATCCATATCTGGAATACGGGATGATCAGGGGTGTTGTTTCTTCAGTGTCACAGGTGCCCGAGGAGAACAGTTATTTTGTAGATATAGATTTTCCGGACGGTCTGGTAACCTTGTATGGGAAAAAATTATCATTCAAACAGCAGATGGAGGGCACCGGAGAAATACTGACGGAAAAACGTTCTTTATTGCAAAGAATATTTAATCCGCTCAGGTACATGAGGGATAAATACATGAAGGAAAATAATAAGCGTTAATTGATCCGCTATAAAGTGATCCGGAATGCACTTATTAATATTTAAAACAATTTAAATCAGAAAGGCAGATCGTCAGTTTCCCCTTCATCCGGGGCCGGTGGGGGCATATTGTCTATGTCTGGCATGGGAATATCTTCGTTTTCTGTTCCGACAGTCTCAATCTTCCATACATCCAGGTTGGTAAAATAACTGGTATTCCCATCTTTTTCCCATTTGTTACCCCGGATGTTGAAGTAAACTTTTATAACATCATTGATGTTGTAAGGATCGATAAGATCGCATCTGTCCTGGGTAAGCTGGAATTTGATATAATCGCTGAAATCCAGACCGCTGGCTTCGGCTTTCTTTTCAAGGACAAATTCCCTTTTCCTGAATTTATCACTTACTTGCTTGATGTCGTATTTTTCAATGAGCTTGCCGGTAATTTCAAAAGTCATAATGAATTTAGTTTATGAAAAAAACTTAATAAAACCTGTAAAAATATTTTTTAAAATTTTTTACGAAAATAACAGAAAAATAGTAAAGATAAACCCATGTTATATAAATGAGATTATTTTCCGGGTTTTATAGCAAATATTATTTCTCTTTTTCCGGGGGGGCCTGGGATACGTTTAACCCGAAAGCCTGTTTTTATCAAGGTCCTTCTTAAAGAACCTTTGGCGGAATATGTGATAAAGATACCGCCGGGTAACAATGCTTCAAATATCGTTTTTAACCTTGATTCTTCCCACATCTCCGGTTGTTTGTCCGGTCCGAAGGCATCAAAATAGACCAGATCGTATTTCCTGGTAAAACGGTAGTGTAAAAAATCAGCATGAATCTTGCTGATTGTGAAGTTATTAGAAAACCTGTGTTCCCTGTCCCACGAAAGTTCATGTATTTTCAGAAAGATACTTGGGTCGACATGAAGGATTTTTGGATAGTTCAGTTGGGTATAAACGGAAGGTTCGAGGGGATATAACTCGATACCTGAATAAAAAATTTTACGGTTATCCTGTAAGGCTTTCATAAACGTAATCAGAGCATTCAATCCTGTTCCAAAACCCACCTCGAAAATGTGCAATGGATCTTTTTTATTTGTTTTTTCATATCCGTTTCGAATAAAAATATGAAGCGATTCTTTTATGGCTCCGAAACGGGAATGATAGTATTCATCCATTTCCGGGATAAAAAGTGTATGGGAGTGATCGCCGGTTTCAATTAATATAGGTTTGGTTGTCATCATACTAACCAAAGAATAATCAGAATGTAGAGAAAAAAATCCTGTTGCAGCTTTTCTTGATTCAAGTTACCACAATAATACAAAATCTGAGATAAGAGAGAGATTTAAAAAAATCACTTATATACGCACATGTAGGACAGGATTGTATTCCGTGTATAAGAAGAACTATTTCATTAATCCGAAAAGTCTGGGAAGCCACAGGCTGATTTCCGGTATATAGGTTACCAGCAACAAGACCACCACCATGGCTGCAAACATCGGAAGCAGTGGTTTGATGACTTTCTCTATTTTCACATTAGCTACACTGCAACCTATGAACAGGACTGAACCGACTGGTGGTGTACAGAGTCCGACGCTCAGGTTCAATACCATGATAATCCCGAAATGTATCGGATCGAGCCCCAACTGGTTTTGTACAATCGGTAGGAAAATAGGCGTGAAGATTAGCACGGCGGGGGTCATATCCATAAAAACTCCTACGAAAAGGAGGATCAGGTTGATGATCAACAGAATTATAAAAGGACTTTTACTAATGCTCAGCAGTCCGGCACTTACATTTTGTGGGATGTTCTCGTAAGCCATGATCCATGAGAGTCCGATACTTGTTCCTACCAGAAGTAATACAATAGCTGTGGTTTTGACAGAACGGAGGATAACGTCGGGAAGATCTTTGATTTTCATTTCCCTGTAAATCAGTGCCAGAATAAGGGAGTACAATACGGCTACAGCAGATGCTTCGGTAGCGGTAAAATAGCCGGCGATGATACCCCCAACGACAATGATCAGCAGAAGTAAGCTGGGCAAGGCATCCAGGAAAGTTTTCATGCCGTACAGGGCCTGCTCCCAGTATTTAATTGTACGATAGACGATCAGGGATGCGAACAGAAGACCCAGAACGATCCAGGTGGTATGAAGAACCTGTGGAGGATAATTTTTTGAGATATAATTGATGCCGATAACAACCAGGAGGATCACGACGGAAAAAATGAAGATCTTGGCCAGGGTAGTGGAAACACCTTTGATCCCTTTGTTCTTGTAAATCAGCATTGACATGGCAGTAAGCATCAACGCTATACCGGTAAGAATGCCTGGGAAGTAACCGGCAATGAAAAGCGCAGCAATTGAAGCACCGCCACTGGCCAGTGAGTAAACAATCAGAATATTGCTGGGAGGTATGGAGAGGCCAGTAGTGGCTGAGGTGATGTTTACGGCTGCATTGAAATGAGGATCATAACCCTCTTTGCGCATTTCAGGATCCATAATACTTCCGATAGCGGAAGCAGAGGCTGCGGCCGAGCCGGAAATAGCCCCAAACAACATATTGGCAAAAATGTTGACAAAAGCCAGTCCCCCAGGTATGCTTCCAACCAGAGCGCGGGCAAAATTAATGAGTCGCATGGCTATGCCCCCGCTGTTCATGATGTTTCCTGCCAGAATGAAGAATGGGATTGCCAACAAGGCAAAACTGTCCAGTCCTGTGGCCATACGATGTGCAAAGGTGGTGCAGGCCGGCAAAGCATTGATGCTGACCAGCATGGTCAGTATGCCGGAAATACCAATGCTGAATGCAATAGGGACGCCAAGAGATAGTAAGATGATAAAACTTGTGACCAGAACAGCGATGCCCCAATAATCCATGTCTTGGTTTATTTATTTATTGCGATACGCCTGTATCATATTATCTATTTCGTAATAAGCAATGAGTATTCCGCTGACAGGAACAACAAGGTATACATATCCCAGAGGCAACTGTAGATCGGCCGACCGTACATCAAGTATGAAACGCGTGTATACCAGCCAGCTTCCCCCCACAATCATTACCGAGAAACTGAAAAGCAAAATGAAAATATAAATGGAAATGAGTAACCTTAATCTGCGTTTGTGTGGTGATTTCTGCAACAAAAGATCTATGGCAAGATGCTCATTCTTTCCTGCAACATAAGCTGCCCCGAGGATACCTACCCAGATAAGTAAATACCCGGCAACTTCTGTAGTGAAGGAACTGGGGTTGATCAGAATATACCGGCTTACAACCTGCCATAACACATCGATGACGAGTATGCTTATCAAAAAGATCAGGACCCATTCCAGTATTTTATCAACTTTTTCCCTCAGACTCATTATTCATGCGTGTTTTGAATTCGTATGATATAATCATTGATAACCTTATGTTTTTCATATTCTTTATACAACGGAGCAACTTTGGCATGAAAGAGACTTTTATCCGGGATGATGATTTCCACGCCGGCTTTTTTTACAGCTTCCAGTGATTCCTTAACGCTTTCAGCCCATAATTTTCTTTCAACCCGAACCGATTCGTTGGCAGCTTGCTGCAGCCACTGCTGCTCTTGTTTGGTGAGCTTTTCCCAGACTTTTTCATTAATAATCAGTACATCCGGGATGGTAGCATGTTCATCAAGGGTATAATATTTACATACTTCATAATGATGGGATGTGTAGAAACTGGGCGGATTGTTTTCAGCGCCATCCACTACACCGCTTTGTAGTGCCGTGTATAATTCTCCCCAAGATAGTGGGGTAGGAGAACCACCCATGGCTTTTACCATCTCCAGGGCTGTTTTGCTCTTCATGACCCGTATCTTCAAACCTTTCAGATCTTCCGGTTTATGAATAGGCTTGGAAACGGTGTAAAAACTACGGCTTCCGGCATCGTAGAAACACAATCCGCGGATCCATCTTTTTTCCGTACTTAAAAGAATGTCTTTACCGATATCTCCGTTCAGTACTTTGAAAGTATGTTGCTTGGATAGGAACAAGTAAGGCAGTCCCAGTACTTTATAATCGTCTGCGAAACTTTCCATCACCGCTGCCGAAACTTTTGTCATGGCCAGACTCCCAATCTGTACCAGTTCGACGCACTGTTGTTCTGATCCCAGTTGCCCACTGGGGTAGATCTGTATGGTTAATTTACCTTCGGATAATTTTTCTAACCGGTTAGCCATATATACCATGGCCTTGTGTACCGGGTGATCTGTCGGAAGACCGTGTGCCAGCTTGATTACTTTCCGTTGTTTATGCAAATCACAGGAAGAAATCCCGGAGAAAAGGAAAAAGCCCAAAATAATCATTATCGGGAACAGAGATAGCTTCTTTTTCCTGACAATCTTCATAGTCTGTTGTTCATAATATAAGAAAACTCAGCCAAAAATAAATGAAAGAACGGGAAGAAACAACCGTTTGAGTTAAATAATTAAAAAATATTTAAAAGTTTCATTTGGGGTTTCCAGTGGGTTACATCTATAACTTCCATGCCGGCGTTACGGGCTGCTTCCAGACCCCGTTGGGCATCTTCAAACACCAGGCAATCTTGTGAAGTAACTCCCATTTTTTGGGCACAAAGCAGAAAAGTATCGGGTTTTGGCTTATGATGTTTTACATCATCAGCTGTGACAATGACATTAAAATACGGGGTAAGATCAAGATGATCCAAGGTTTTTACGGTTGAATTTCTCAACCGCCCCGTACCTACAGCCATGGGAAGTTTGCCGTAAAAATGCCGGACAATATGCATAACAGGTTCAATCGGTTTTACCTTTTCTTGTAAGAGATCAAACTCCTTTTCTTTTCGGGCAGACAAATCGTAAGCAGAGATTCCCTCCTTTTTGCCATACGTTTTAAGAATTTCTTCAGCGATCTTTAACGACGACAATCCGGCGAAGTAGTAAAATTTATCCCGAGGATATTCTATTCCGAAAGCTTTGCATGCTCGGGTCCAGGCTTCCAGATGTGTTGGATTCGAGTCGGCTAGCGTTCCGTCAAGGTCAAATATCAAAGCGCTGAATGAAGACTTTATTTTTAGAACCACCTCTTCCGGTGTAAGAACTTGATCCATAAGAAGTATTTTTTGTAAATTTTTTTTAAGACATCAAATCTAATCTAAATTTTTCTAAATTTGATTGGACTAAAAATACGGAAAGCAACAAAGATTTTAAATACTTTTTTATTAATTGATTATGAATAAATTATTGGAGCATTTAAAAAAGAAGCCGGTGCTTATTTCTGATGGTGCGTGGGGTACACAACTGCAGGCCAAAGGATTGCCTGCCGGGGAATGTCCGGAAAGATGGAATTTAACCCACCGCGATGTTGTTTATTCCGTGGCTAAAGGATATGCCGATGCCGGAGCAGATATGGTGGAGACTAACAGTTTTGGTGGAAGCGTGATAAAGCTGAAGAGCTATGGTCTGGATGATCAGACTTTTGAAATCAACAGGCTGGCTGCCGAGATATCCCGTGAAGCCATTGGCCCGGAAGGAATTGTGCTGGGATCTATAGGACCCACTGGCAAGATCCTTTTAATGGGAGAAATTACGCCGGAGGAAATATACGAGGCTTTTGTCCCACAAGTGAAAGGACTGGAAATCGGGGGAGCGGATGCAGCTATGATAGAGACTATGATGGATATTGAAGAGGCAAAGATAGCACTCCGGGCAGTGCGAGATCATACCCAAATGGCTGCTATTTGTTCCTTTACCTTCGATAAGACGGGTATGGACGAATACCGTACCATGATGGGTTTCTCCCCGGCTGACGTGGCAAAGGCCATGGTCGAAGCCGGTGCGGATGTGATTGGCGCCAACTGCGGCCATGGTATGGAACAGATGGTACCCATTGCCCGCGAACTAAAAGAAAATGTCCCTGATATGCCTTTATTGATCCAGGCCAATGCTGGAGAACCGCATATTCATGGAGATAAAACCGTCTTCCCGGAAACACCCGAAGAAACCGTGAAGTATGTGCCGATGCTTTATGAAATCGGAGTGAAGATCATTGGCGGATGCTGCGGCACCACACCGGACCATATCAGGGAAATACGTAAAAAAATTCAGGAGTTAAACGGCTGAATCGATCAGGCAGAAAAATATATATGATGAAATCAAAACTATGGAATGCCACGTTTTCGGTATGCCTGGCAGGGCTGGCAATATTCGCATTTGGATGTAAAAATGTTTCAAAAAACCAAAAGAAAATGAAAGGAACAAAAAACACGGAATTTAATAAAGGAACTTTCGGGTATGATGTGGAAGCTATGAAAGGAAACAAAACATTCACAATTCTTCGTTCTTCATCAAACGATCGGATGGTGCTGGTCTCTGCAGACTTGCAGGGACGTGTGATGACCAGTACCTTCGATGGGATGAACGGATTCAGTATCGGTTGGGTCAATGATAAATATATAAAAGCCGGGAAGATACAGGAGCATTTCAACCCCTGGGGTGGAGAAGAACGCCTTTGGCTCGGACCCGAAGGTGGTCAGTTTTCCTTCTTTTTCAAACCCGGAGCACCGTTCGATCTGGACCATTGGTATACCCCTGCAGCTTTTGATACCGAACCTTTTGAAACGGAAAAAGAAAGTGATACCATGATAAGGTTCGGTAAAGAGATCATCCTGGAGAACTATTCGGGACATAGATTTGACATCGGAATACAGCGCACAGTGCGTTTGCTAGAAGAAAAAGACTTGAAAGGCTTGTCGGGAGAGATGCTCTCCCATAGCATAAAGTGGGTTGGATATGAAACGGAGAATGTGCTGAAAAATATTGGAGATCAGGCCTGGACAAAAGAAACGGGTATGCCATCCATGTGGTTGCTGGGAATGTACAACCCATCTGATGCAACAACGATTGTGATACCTTATAATACCGGAGACGGAAATGTGTTGGGAAGGATTGTAAATGATGCATATTTCGGAAAGATAGCTCCGGACCGCCTCAAAATAGAGGGAGGAGTGATTTTTTTCAAAGGGGATGGAAAATCTAGGGGAAAGATTGGTCTTAATCCCGAAAGGGCAAAATATGTGCTGGGAAGCTATGATGAGATAAATCATATTCTTACTGTTGTAAAATATAACAAGCCGAAAGGAGTTACTGACTATGTTAATTCGATGTGGGAGATACAAAAGGATCCTTTTAGCGGCGATGTAGTGAATGCCTATAATGATGGTCCGCTCCCTGACGGAGGTCAACTCGGGCCGTTTTATGAATTGGAGACCTCTTCGCCGGCAGCTGCACTGAGGCCTGGAGAAAAACTTGTCCATGTCAGCCAAACATGGCATTTCTCCGGAGACGAAGAATTTCTGAATGAGATAACTGAAAAAATTCTCGGAATTACTATTGGAAATATAAAAAATGCATTTTAAAAAACTGAGTTTGACATAGGCAATATGCTATAAGAGTGGAAGTTGACCAAAAGTTTCATTGTTTTGTATTTTATTCTCGGTTTTTAGGCAAAAATGAGTATGCTAACAATCCTGAAATACGATTTGAAATAAAATTCACTATGTTCCTGTGTCTTTTCCCGGTATCTTGTATTAACTGGTGTCCCCTGATTTTCTGAAATTCTATGCAGAATTCGTCTGCGAAATAGAAAATTCCCACTAAATTTACATTACTATTCATAAGGATTGATGTACCTGTTTGTATATCAATTATATAAAGATAACAACAATACTTATAAATATATTTTACTTTTTTTATATCAAACTCAGGTTTCTAAAATCTCAAATCGTTAATAGGTATTCGTAATTCGATGTTTGATATT
>DRPN01000152.1 GCA_011374625.1 Bacteroidota bacterium | reverse complement strand
TTCGCAGGATGCGCAAGCAGGCACATCCGCAGGTACGGATTCTTGTATTTCTCTGTGAAAAAAAGTGCGAAAATTTACTTGAGCAATACGGTTTGTCCTTCTATGGTATAATCGATACCAAAAACAGTATGTAAGACTTCGAAAATACTTTCGGGGCTTTCGTTATCAAAGCGAGCCGTAAGGGTTAATTCATCATATTTCCGATCCGTGTCAATGCTTATGTCATATGTTTCTTCCAACACGTCAAGCACTTCAGGCAAAGGGGTTTTTTCAAAGCTGAGGACACCTGTTTTCCAGGCCAAATAATTTTGGTTTTTAAATTCAGCGCGACAGATAATGCCGGTTGTCTTATCGTAAACGGCTTTATAGCCCGGAATCAGAACAATCTGTTCCCTGATACTTCCATTGGCGGAATCCAGTGAAGAAAAACGCACTTCGCCATTTTCGAGGTAGAGAACTATTTCGTTTTCTCCCGGGCAGGAACATAAATTAAACGATGTCCCCAATACCTCCACCTCAACTTCGCCGCAATGAATAATAAACGGTTTGTCAGGATTGTGCGCCACATTAAAAAAAGCTTCTCCTTCGAAATTAATCTCTCTGGTTTGCGCATTGAACTTTTCGGGATAGGTGATCTTTGCCTCCTTATTCAGGTATATTTCAGAACCATCCGATAAAACAAACGCCTGTTCGGAGATCCCGGAAGCAACATATGTTAAGCTCGGGGTATTTTGTCGTTTATCATTTATGTTATGAAAAAGGTAGAAGAGACCGAAGGCTACGATGATTACTGCTGCGACGCGCATGAAAACATACATCAGCTGGCGGTTTCTCTGTTGTTTTTCGAAGTGAATTTCTTTATCAAGAGCTTCAACGGCCCTGATCCTTTGATTCAGTTCTTTCCAGCCAGCATCTATATCAACAACCATCTGTGTATTGTCCATACCACTTAAGTTCCAGACCTTTTTGTATTCCTCAAAAACGGCCTGATTCTCAGGAGATTCGTTTATCCACTTCTGTACAGATTCTTTTTCCGGATCCGTACAACTGCCCGATAAAAACTTTCCTAAAAGCGCTATGTTTACACTCTCTTTCATATACCTTATCTGTCCCCCGTTAAATTGCGGGGGTACTAATGAGACAATCTATTTTCGTTATACCCTTACTTCGATTTTTAAAAAACCCGTTTATTTTTAACATTTTATTAACTTTTCTCCACAACACCCTTTTAATTTAGCATATGCCATATGGACAAAAACACCAAAATAAACGCAGGCAGATATTCCTTCAGTGCTTTTCTTAAAAACTCCAGCGACTTCGACATTTGCGCTTCCACTGTCTTCACTGAAATGGACAGATGCTCAGCAATCTGATTGTATTTCATGTGCTCAAACCTGTTAAGCTCAAATATTTTCCTTCTTTTTTCCGGGAGCATCAGAATGGCATTCTTGATCATTAATTTCAATTCTTTCTCTTCCAGATTATGCAAGCCGTTTTCGCTCGCGATTTTCGGTAAATGCTCCTTTTCAATTCTATATTTTTTCCTTACCTGTTCCTGCTTCAGATAATTCAGTGCATAATTATGCACCGATTTGTACAAATACGATTTTATCGATGTATTTATTTTCAGTTCTTGTCTTCTTACCCATATTTTAAGGAACAACCCTTGTACCAGCTCCTTTGCTTCCTCCATATCGCCCACATACCTCAGGCAATAGAAGCATAAAGGAGCATAGTAAAGTCTGTAAATCTCTTCAAAGACCTCTTTATCTCCTTTTTTTAACCCGTGAAGCAGCCTCTGCTGGTCGTCCATAACAATGCTTACTGACAGTTCAAAAATTATTCTTTTTGCAGGGTGTCGCCAAAATGAATACTCTGTGAATTTTACTTTCTACTGCAGTAGCAAAAATATAGAATTAATCCGATTTAGGATTTGAAATCATATAAAACATGATAAACCGGAATCTGTACTCATCTACTATATGTAATTGGTACATTTGCCAAAAACTACTGCGTGGAAAAAAACAAGCTCCTTGTTACGTCCTGGATTATCCTTCTTTTGCTTTCGCTTGTATGGGGCAGTTCGTTTATCCTTATAAAAAAGTCGCTGATTTATTTTACCGCCACGGAAGTTGGTTTGCTGCGTGTGGTACTGAGTTTTTTGTTTTTACTGCCTGTAGCCGTTATGCAAGTGCGAAACATCAGCCGGAAACAGTTTCTGTATCTGAGCATTTCGGGATTTGTAGGCAGTTTGCTACCGGCTCTTTTGTTTGCCAAAGCGCAAACGGTCATCAGCAGCGGACTGGCCGGAACCCTTAATTCGCTTACACCCCTGTTTACTCTGATTCTCGGTGTGTTTTTTTTTCATCTCCGCGTCAGGTGGTACAATACACTGGGTGTTTTTATGGCTTTGGCTGGCGCTGTCGCATTGGTGTATGTAAGCAGCGGGCAACATCTTTCGTTTAATTCGGGATACGCCTTCCTGGTGGTGCTTGCCACACTCTGTTATGCTTTTAATGTCAATTTTATCAAAACTTTTCTGAAAGACCTCAGTTCACTGACCATAACCACGTTCAGCTTTTTTTACATCGGCATCCCTGCAACTGTTTACATTCTGATATTCAGTGAGGTTCCTCATAAACTTGTTCAGAACACGGAAACGCTTACGGGCCTTGTATATTTATTGATTCTTTCGGTAGTAGGTACGGCTCTTGCGTTGATCGTATTCAACAAGCTGATCAAAATCAGCAGTCCCGTTTTCGCCTCTTCGGTAACCTATTTAATTCCTGTTGTTGCCCTTGCCTGGGGCATTATTGACGGAGAGATATTTCGTTTATCTTATTTTCTGAGTTTTTTGTTTATCCTCACCGGGATTTTCCTCGTAAATGCAAGTCCATACAGCAAATTAAATATCAGTTCGTGGCTTTTATTTAAGAAAAGGAAGTGAAAATTCGTCGATAAATATTTGTTCCTTCGTTTTTTTTACTATTTTTGCACCCTCAAAATTCGCAGTGAATTTAAACTAAAGAATAAAAAGGATGTACGTAATTGTTGATATAGCCGGACAGCAGTTTAAAGTAGAACAGGGGCAAGAGGTCTTTGTTCACAGGCTTGAAGGAAACGAAGGCGATAAAGTTGAATTCGACAAAGTACTTTTAGTTGATAACGACGGAAAAGTTAAAGTTGGCAAACCCATGGTTAAAGGCGCCAAGATCGATGCAAAAATCGTAAATCATCTAAGAGGAGATAAAGTGATCGTTTTCAAGAAAAAAAGAAGAAAAGGCTTTCAGAAGTCGAACGGTCACCGTCAGGAAATGACAAAAGTTTTAATTGAAAATATTACTGTTTAACCCGCCTGTATAAAAACAGGCCAGAAAACTTTACAAAATGGCTCATAAAAAAGGAATGGGTAGCTCCCATAACGGTCGCGAATCGGAAAGCAAACGGTTAGGCGTAAAAATATATGGCGGGCAGTTTGCCAAAGCGGGCAACATCATCGTTCGTCAAAGAGGAACCACACACCGTCCGGGCATTAATGTTGGCATGGGAAAAGACCACACTTTATTTGCTCTGGTTGACGGTACGGTTGAATTCAGAAAGAGAAGAAACGATACGTCATACGTAAGCGTTATTCCGGCTGAATCAGAAGAAACAAAATAACAATTCCCTGCACAATGCAGAACCGGCTCATTCATGGGCCGGTTTTTTTATGCAAAACGGGTAAGGGGTTTATTCTTCGGATAATTCGTTAAGAAGGCTACGGTATTGCGAGAAGACATTTGCCCTGGAAACGAAGCCCATATACTTTCCGTCTTTTAGAATGACCAGGTTGTATTTGCCCGAATGCTGAAATTTACCCGCCACCGTCTCCATATCATCTTCCCATTGGACGACGTTTGTAGGCATAAACATTAAATTCTTTACCAGCGTGGTATCGTACAACTCACGGTTAAACATGATATCCCTTATCTGATCCAGGAATATAATGCCGTAAAAGTTATTGTCTTCATCCACGACAGGAAAAATATTTCTGTGCGATTTTTTTATTGCTTCGATCAATTCGCCCAACGTCTGGTTGGGGCCAATGGTAGTAAAATCCTTTTCGATAAGACTTTCAACATTCATCAGCGTCAGCAAAGCCCGGTCCTTATGGTGCGTGATCATATCGCCACGGCCTGTAAGCTGAATGGTATAAATAGATTTGGGTACTATAAAGCGGGCGATTCCGTATGATACTGTGGCAACAATCATTATAGGAAAAATCAAATCATAACCATTGGTGATTTCTGCGATCAGAAAAATTGCCGTTAAAGGGGCATGTACCACTCCTGCCAGCAAACCGGCCATACCGGCCAGTGCAAAGCTGCTGAATGGCAGCTCTACTATCCCGAAATAATTTAATACGCTGGCAAATAACAAGCCCGACATGGTACCAATAAACAAAGTGGGCGCAAAAATACCTCCGATACCTCCGGCCCTGAATGTTAACGACGTCGCTACCACTTTCAGCAGAAGGGTTGCCAGCAACAACAGCAACGCCACATGCATCTGTCCTTTCAGGTCGTAAAACAAACTGTTGTTAAAAAGGAAATCCAGTTTGCCGGACAATGCCATATTTACATCTTCGTAACCTTCACCGTATAAGGCCGGGAATAAAAAAATCAGCCCACCCAGCAAGCCTGCTCCCACAAGGAATTTAGGGAGCCATCCTTTGATCTTATCAAACAGCTTCTCGGTAAAAACGTAAAATTTGATAAAATATACAGAAACCAGTGCTGTAAAAATGCCCAGTCCAAAATAATATGGTGTTTCTTTGATGTTAAACGTGTGGTCGATAAAAGAAGGGTACAAAGCATCCTGACCAAGAAAAGCATACGAAGTAAGTGCTGCAACAATAGACGATAACAGTAAGGGTACCAGGGCAGTCATCGTCATGTCGAATAAAATAACTTCCAGGGCAAAAACGATGGCAGCAATAGGAGCCTTAAAGATTGCCGACATGGCCGCGGCAGCAGAGAAACCCAACATGGCAATGATCTGTTTACGATTCAGGCCAAGTAATTTCCCGAGGTTCGAACCCCATGCAGAACCGGTCATAACCGTAGGTCCCTCAAGACCTACCGAACCTCCAAAGCCTACTGTTAACGAAGCGGTGATTATTGATGTAAACATATTATGGGAATCGAGGATCCCCCCTTTTTTCGATATGGCGTATAACACGTTGGGAATACCGTCGCGTACCGTTTTGCGTATCACAAATTTGATAATTAAAACCGTCAGCAGAATACCTATGAAAGGATATAAAACATATTGATAATTGGAATAATCCACCGAGAATCCGCCGGTCAGCAGCTTCTGAATGCCAAATACAAGGTTCTTCATCAATACAGCGATCATTCCGCCGATAAAGCCAATCACAACACTCAGGATGATCATCAACCTGTTCCTGGGCATGTTGTGCGTGTAACGTATGACACGTATGAGTAACCTCGACCTGTTCATTTTGTCGGCAAATGTATGAATATACCTCATAACTTCTGTTAGTAAGGGAAGGGAATTTCTGCATATTGCCTTTACCAACGGTATTATTTCTTTATTTTTACCCGAATTCTTACTATGATACGTATTATCACCTATAATGTAAACGGTATCAGGGCAGCTATACGCAAAGGTTTGCCTGACTGGATTGAGGCTGCACAACCTGATATTCTTTGTATTCAGGAAACCAAAGCGCAACCGGAGCAAATTCCTTATTTTGATTTTGACATACTGGGGTATAAAACCTATGCTCATTCAGCAGTAAAAAAGGGATACAGCGGTGTAGCTGTCCTTACAAAAAAAGAACCTGATCTCGTTAAGGCAGGTATGGGGATGCCGGTTTATGATGCCGAAGGACGGTTTCTGAGGGTAGATTTCGGCGATCTTTCTTTCGTTAGTGTTTACCATCCGTCAGGATCCAGCGGAGATAAGCGGCAGGCATTCAAAATGCAGTGGCTGTCGGACTTCAGGGAGTATCTGACCGAATTAAAAAAAGAGCGGCCTTATCTGGTTGTTTCCGGCGATTACAATATTTGTCATAAACCCATTGATATTCACGACCCTGTCAGGAATGCCAGAGTTTCGGGATTCTTACCCGAAGAGCGGGCATGGATGAGCAGTTTTCTGGAAACCGGTTTTATTGATTCGTTCCGTTATCTGAATCCGGAACCGCATCAATACAGCTGGTGGAGTTATCGTGCTAATGCACGCGCCAATAACAAAGGATGGCGCATTGATTACAACATGGTTACTGAGAACCTGGCCGACAAAATAAACCGTGTAGCTATTTTACCACAAGCCATGCATTCCGATCATTGTCCGGTTTTATTGGAACTGGATATGATAATTTAATGTCGAAGTTGATTAAAATTAACCTGAATATGAATTTAAAATACCGTAAATCAAAAAATAAATATCTTTTCATAACCCACCCCTTGCCCCTCCGGCGGAGGGGACCAATGGAATTTATTTTTTGATTTACAACCCGCATGAGAAACTTTGTCATAATAATACAAATACAATACACATGAAAACAAAATTGATCATTACCGGACTGGCATTCTTATCCCTTAGTTTAACAGGTTATACCCAGGTAAGAGAAGATTACCAACAACTTGATGCTTATATTCAACAGGCTGTAGAAGACTTCGATGCCCCCGGCCTGGCTGTGGGCATTATTAAAGACGGAGAAATCGTTCTGGCCAAAGGATACGGTTATGCCAATACAGAAACCAAAACACAGGTTGACGAAAACACCGTGTTTGGCATTGCTTCATGCAGCAAAGCGTTTACAGCTGCCTGCGTATCCATTCTTGTTGATGAAGGTAAACTCCACTGGGATGACAAAGTTTCGGACCTGCTACCCGGCTTTACTTTATATGACCGGTACATAACGAGGGAACTTACTGTGCGCGACCTGCTGTGTCACCGGTCCGGTTACGAAACCTTCGATGGCGACCTGTTGTGGTACGGCACTGATTATTCGAGGGAGGAAGTGGTTCACAGGTTCAGATACAGGGAAAACCCGTACAGTTTCAGGGAAAAATTCGGGTATTCCAATTTAATGTATATTGTGGCAGGAGAAGTCATTAAAGAGGTAAGCGGAAAGAGCTGGGAAGAGTTTATAAGTGAAAAGATATTCGTCCCTCTCGGTATGGAAAACACGACCACAACAAATGATGCATTCAGCGACAAGATAAATGTTGCCTGGCCTCACCTGGATGGTCAGGTGATGGATTTTATCAGTTACGACAACGCCGGACCGGCAGCTTCTATCAACTCATCCGTAAACGATCTGTTGCAATGGGTACAGCTCCTGCTCAACAAAGGAGCCTGGAACGACACTCTGGTATTTACAGATTACCAGTATTATACAATGGTTTTGCCACAGACCATCTTACCTTCAGGAACCGCAGAGAAAGTGGGAGGCAGGCATTTTTCATCCTATGGTCTTGGTTGGTTTCTATACGATTACCAGGGGATGAAAGTAATCAATCATGGCGGCGGAGTTCCGGGATTTCACTCAAAAGTATTGTTTGTACCCGAAGACAGCCTGGGCATTGTGCTTCTGAGCAACGAGCTGGGCGGACTTATTGGCGCCCTGGAGCATAAAATACTGGATTACCATTTGGGCGATCCGGAAAAAGACTGGGCTAAGATTTACCTCGATTATGTGGCGCGGGGAAAAGAGCGGGAAGAAAAAAGAATTGCCCTGCTGGACTCAAGCCGGATTGCCGGCACCGAACTTTCTCTGGAGTTGGAAGGCTACACCGGGACTTATACAGACGATATGTACGGCAATGCGCTTGTTGAATTAACAGACAATCAACTGACGTTGACATTGCTCCCTGCCAAAGAACTAATGCATTCCTCCATGGTACACTGGCACTATGATACATTTCAAATAGATTTTGCCGATCCGTTTTTACCCAAAGGACTTATGAGTTTTCATTTAAACAGCCGGGGTGAAGCAGATTATTTTACACTGGATATTTATAGCCCTGATTTTCATTTTCAGAAGCTGAAATTTGTACGCACAACAGAATAGGTCAGAAAGATACCTCGTCGAGGGTGGGCTGGATAATATAACTCATACCCGTAAGTTCCAGCGCCAACAGGTTTCCGTATCCATCTCTTTTGGTCATGTAAACGCCGTTGTCCAGATCAATGAATGGTTGTTCGTCTGATTTAATGGTTTTGTCGATAAACTCCAGGTTTACCGGTGTATGGCCATGGATAATGGTTTTATACTTTATCTTTTCCGGTTTTATCTCGTAATCTTTGGTCCATAACATGGCCTGTTTGTCGGAGAAAGGGTCTTCCGCTTCGAAATTAAACCCGGCATGTACCAAAACAAACTGGTCAACTTCAAGATAATAGGGTAAGGTTTTTATCCAGTCAATATATTTTTGCGGGATTTCGGAGGGCCATTTCACGCCCATACTTTTCAGTGTTTCGGCACCACCATTCAATTCCCATGATTTCTGGATAAATGATTTTGTTTTCACACCCAGAAATTGTTTCCGTTCTCTGTCAGCATTCCACGCTTTGAGCATGTATTCCTCATGATTTCCCAGCAGCGGTATCACCTTAGCCGGGCCTTTCTGTAGCTGCATAACGTAATCCATCACCTCTTTGCTGGCCGGACCCCGGTCGATATAATCGCCTAAAAAATAAATGCAGTCGCCTGCTGTCGGCTTAATATGATCTTCAAAAAGCGTTTTCAGTGTGACGGCACAGCCATGAATATCAGGAATGATCCATTTTTTCACTGTTCCTTTTTGTTTTTTGTTTTCCGTGCGGATTATTTTGCTTTGCTTTGGTTGGCTACCTGATCCATCAGTTTTTTTATTTCATCGGGGTCGCCCAAAAAATAATCCTTCACCAGGTTCATCTCATCATCAAATTCAAAAACATAGGGAATACCTGTCGGGATATTAAATTTCAGGATTTCGTCTTTCCCCATATTTTTCAAATGCATCACTAAGGCCCTCAGGCTGTTTCCATGCGCTGCCAGAAGCACTTCATTCTGTTCCTTCAGTGTCGGACGAATTTCTTTCTCCCAGTAAGGAATAAACCGTTCGATAACTTCTTTTAACGATTCTGTCAACGGTATTTCTTTAGGCAATAAACCGGCATACCGCGGATCAAATTTCGGATTTCTTTCGTCATCGCTGTCCAAAGGTTTTGGTGGAGTATCGAAACTTCTGCGCCACAGATGTACCATATCAGCTCCGTACTTTTCAGCCGTTTCCACTTTATTCAGACCTTGCAGCATTCCGTAATGTTTTTCGTTCAGGCGCCATGATTTTTTTTCGGGAATCCACATTAAATCCATTTCTTCCAGAACAATCCACAGCGTTTTAATGGCACGTGTAAGGTATGATGTATAGGCTATTTTAAAATCAAAACCTTTCTCTTTCAATAATTTTCCCGCTTTTTCCGCTTCTTTAACTCCCTGTTCCGACAGTTTTACATCGGTCCATCCCGTAAAACGGTTTTCTTTGTTCCAGACACTTTGTCCGTGTCTCAGTAATACCAGTCGCTTCATTTTCTTCTTATTAATTTAATAAAATATGTCCGTACCTTTGGTAATTATTATGAGCGCCATTTCCACAAAACTTTCCGCCTTTTTATTCCCCGGACTAACCTGGAAAATAGCTACAGAAAACAAGGAATTATTTCTCACCTTTGATGACGGCCCTCACCCGCTTATTACGCCAAAAGTATTGAATATTCTTGATGAGTACAATGCAAAGGCTACATTTTTTTGTGTAGGGGAGAACGTGCAAAAGCATCCGGAAGCCTATGCGGAAATAATTTCGCGCGGCCACCAAACCGGCAACCATACATTCAATCACCTGAAAGGATGGGAGACATCAGCTAAGGAGTACCTTGATAATATCAGGAAGTGTAACGAACTGGTTCCGTCAGCTTTATTCCGCCCCCCGCACGGCCGCATACTTCCGGGGCAGGTGCGACAGTTGAAAAAAGAAGGTTATCAGGTTGTTATGTGGAGTGTGCTCGCCAGAGATTATCAGCAAAACAGTGATAAAAAAAATCTGCTGCAAAAAGTCCTGGCCCAAACAAAAGCAGGTTCCATCATTGTTTTCCACGACAGCGAGAAAGCTGCCGAAAACATGCTGTATATGTTACCTGAATTTCTGGCGCATTTTTCGGAAAAAGGGTATGCCTTTAATGTCATTGACGGGCAAAGAACCTGATTTCGCTCCTATGTCAATTATTTGCATCTTTGTATATCAAATGTTATGCAAAAAGTAAGCAAAAATATAGCCGTATACCTGTCACTGCTGGCGGCCTTGTTTTTTCTTTCGCGGTGTGCCCAGCCGGTATCTCCGGGTGGCGGACCTAAAGATGAGCAACCGCCACAAATAATCAGGTATGAACCGGATATATACAGCACCCGGTTTACAGGCGACAGGTTCAAAATTGATTTTGACGAATTTATTCAACTGGACAAGCTCAATCAGCAATTGTTGATTTCGCCGCCTATGGATGAATTACCCGATTTCAAGGCTAAAGGGAAATCGCTGCTGGTGAAATTTAATGAGGAACTGAAAGAGAATACCACCTATACCTTGTTTTTTGGCGATGCTATTGTCGATATCACGGAAAAAAATCCGTTAAAAGAAAATTCGTATGTCTTTTCTACGGGCGACAAGGTTGATTCGATGAGCATGAAGGGAACTGTTCTTCAGGCAATCGACCTGCAAGCTGCCGAAGATGTATTTGTTATGCTGTATAAAAACAACAACGATACACTTCCGGTTGACTCTTTACCATTAACTGTAAAACCATTTTATCTGAGCAAAACAGATAAAAACGGGAAGTTTTCATTTAGCGGACTGGCCGATGAAAAATACCTCATTTTTGCCTTGCGTGATTTGAACAGCAACCATATCTTCGATCAACCTACCGAAGAGATTGCTTTTCTGGATACACTGGTACGCCCTTTTTTCACAGGGCTCCCGCAGAGAAAAAATGCCGACAGCACGGTCTCTGATTCGATGCTGATTGACTCTCTGTCAACTTTAGTTGCCGATTCACTCATGCAGCTTACCGATACTGTTAATCCGGACACCCTCGAAAAAAATTCACTTGAAAATAAAACCGTTTCATATGAATTACTTCTTTTCAAAAACCGCGACAGTGTACAGCGGTTGCTGAAAGCGGGCATGGCCAGACGAAACTTACTGGAGTTTGCTTTTTCACTACCGGCAAAAAAAATACGGCTTGTTCCTGAGAACTATTCATCTGACAGCCTCTGGTATCTGGAAGAATTCTCAAAAAGAGCAGATACCATCCGGTGGTATTTAAAAAACATTCCTTTGGACACGCTCGAACTTTCTGTTATAAATGGAGAAGACACTTTGGAGTATCTCTATCTGAACCTTAATTACGGCAGTAAATCAAGCCGGGCCCGGGTAAAAAAGGATGAACAGAAAAAGAAAATTTA
>DRPN01000025.1 GCA_011374625.1 Bacteroidota bacterium | reverse complement strand
TTTTGGGACGGCCACCACTGAGGTCAATGCCTTTTTCTTTCATGACCTGAATGGCAAAAGGATGCACCCGTTCACCCGGCCGGGTGCCGGCGGAATAAACCTCAAGGGACGGATCCAGCGATTTCAGGTAGCCTTCGGCCATCTGACTGCGGCAGGTATTACCGGTGCAAAGAACAAGTATCTTCATTTGCTTAATGTTCGCCGATTTCACAAGGTACGGCTCTGGCTGCCAGCCCCCAAAGAAAATTGTGCAGTTCCTGTTCCATCTGTTTAATATTTTCTGCATTTACGCAGTAATAGACATGCTTGCCGGAAATGGAACCTTTAATCAGTCCTGCTTTCCGAAGTTCCTGAAGGTGCTGGGAGACCGTAGGGCGGCTCAGGGGAATTTTATCGGTGATATCTCCGCTGACACATTGATTTTGTTGTGCCAGGTAATCCAGGATCGCCAACCGGGCCGGATGGGAGAGAGCCCTGGACAATGTAGAGATATATTGATAGCGCTTGGAAAAACGCTCTTTTTTTGTGTAGGTCATGTCTTTAAGTTTTATGAGTTGTAGTTGTCGGAACAAAAATATAAAAATATGTCGTATGTTGCAAACATACGACGAATATTTTTAAGAAAAATAACATATTGGAGTTTTATATGGTGATTTAAGTATCGTATATAAAAAACATACGAAATATAATAAGATATAAGATACCCATGACAGAAAAAAGGAAATAAGGGATCAACCATAAATGTAAATTGATCCAGGTGGGTATTACTGAAAGCAATCCATTAAAATACCTTATTCCCTGATTAATATATTCTATCATAATATTCCCGGTACCGGGATCATTTCCGGTATAAAAGATTGGCAGAATCATAGATCCACTGAACAAGCCAACCATCAATATTTTAAACCATAAGGATATTTTTAATGGAGAAGCAGTTTCCGGTACGGGAAGTGTTCTGATTTTTTCCATTACCGTATATGTGAATCGGTCAGATGTTTTTTCAGTGCCTGTTCCCTTGATTAATTTATCCAATTTATCCATAGAAATAAAATTAAAATTCTGCATTTGCAAATTCTTCCTTGAATTTTTTTATCAATAGTTCTTTCATCTTTTTTCGTGAGCGGTGAAGTCTCATTTTTACCGTATCTTCATTCATGCCAACGATCTTTCCTATTTCTTTTAACGATTTTTCTTCATGATAGAAAAGTGTAACAATAGCTTGTTCAACGGGGTTAAGTTGTGAAATTACCCATAAAACTGCTTTCCTTCTGAAATCCTGTTCTTCAGTCTCCTGATGTAAGGGTTCTTCTGAAACAATGTTCTGGATGGTTCTTTCATTTTGAGTAGCAATATTTTTTCGGGAACGTAAATACGAAACAGCTCCGTTAAAAACAATACGGTAAAACCAGGTTGAGAATGTTGAGTCTTTACGGAAAAAGCCAAGTTTACTGTATGCCTTAATAAAGGCTTCCTGAGTAATCTCTTCTGCATCGGAGTGATTCCCAACCATCCGGAAAGCCATGGTATATGCCATATCTTTGTGCCGGTTGATAAGGAGTGAAAAAGCTTCCCGGTCACCTGCCAGTACTTTTTCTATAACTTCAAAATCGTTCACTCGGAAAATATTTACATATTTGACGTATAACTTCTCTGCTGGTAACATAAAGATAAGGATTTATTATTAATACTTAAATATGTTATTGTTCTATCAAAAGTATCACTGGGAGTGTCCTTCGACAGAATAGCCTGCCATATGGTGTGTTTCGGGGATCGTTTGTTTTACGAAATTTCTATATTAACTGGTTTACACATACATTGTAAAGATTGTGATTATTCGGGCAGACGAAAAATAAATTGATTATATTGTTACCTGGATGGATGTTACTGCGTCATAAATGCAAATAAATAAAAGTTTCATTAAAATTTATTGTGTTATGGCAACAGATATTATTATCCCGACGGTTTTGTTTGCAACTATTTTTGGAATTTTTTATGTATGGTTCATTACCCGGAATAAAGAACGAATGGCGCTTATTGAAAAGGGTGCGGATGCAAGTGTCTTTTTCAGTAAGAAAAGACCCAATCGAAGAAGCACTGTGCTGGGTTTGGGAATGTTCCTGTTAGGTATTGCCCTTGGCATTCTCATTGGTGCATTACTTGCAAATTATACTATGCTTTCCGAGGGCGTTGCTTACTCATCCATGGTCTTCTTTTTTGGAGGATTAAGTCTGATTGTTTTTTATCTTATCGATAAAAAACAATCTGTAAAAAAAGATGAGTAAAAATCTTTCAATCAGTTTTAAAAAGACGGTATTGATATACTGTCTTTTTTCTCATAAAACGGATCATGCAGATAATAGCATGTTACTCTGTCTTCTATTGCGGAGGTATGGTTTAAATTATTTAGAAAGCAATCGTAAAATATTAAAGATACTTATATGTTGCTGAGTACGAATCAACATCAGCTAAATTTTCATAAAAAGAATGTGCTGATATTTAAAAGTCGTATGTTGCAAACATACGACATATTATTTCCTGCCCGGCACAAACTTAAATCCGATTTTAAATACCCCCCCCGGAAATAATACTCCGGAACAGCTTTCCAAACAAGATGTTTATGCTCCAGGGATGCATTGCTCCTACGTAGGGAGCTACGTAGGAGTATTTTCCGTTCATTTACCAGGTCGGGTAGGGAAAAGCAGAGATGATACTCTCCGTTATTTGTTCTTTACCTTTTTTACAAGGGTTCCTGGATAATAAAAGCGGATGATCTTTTTATAGGAATAACCTTTCCTGGCCATCTCCATTGCCCCTTCCTGAGAGAGTCCCAGACCGTGACCGTACCCTCTGCCGTCAAGGATGACCATATTGCCTTTAACCCTGACGGAGAAAAAGGCGGAGGGCAGGTGCCAGTCATCCCGGATTTTTTGCATGGGGATATTCAGGTTGCCGGCCCGGTAAGTATAGGTCCGGTGAGCATGAATGTCCGATAAACGAGACGCCGGAATATTTTCATTCAGTCCTTGTTGTTCCAGCCAGGTTATCCATTCTTTCATAAGGATTTCCCTTTTCCAGCAATAATGGGGTCCTTTTTTTGACCAGGGATCATTCCGGGTAATCAGCCAGGGTATTTTTTTTAACCATACTTTTTCGGCAGTAGCCGTTTCTCCACCGCTGTTTGAGTGATAAGCTGGTATAATGGGATGTCCTTGACGGTCGGTTACAATGATATGCCGGGTTTGTCGTATTGCCTGCATAATCATTTCATCCGGGATATCAACACCGTGGTATGCCTGACAGTGCGTCTCGTCACATACCAGAAATCCTTCATCGGTATGCCGATGAAGGTGGGCAGCCAGAAAGGTACGGGCCAGGATAGCCTGTGCTTTATAGTATTCTTTGGGGGCCGCAGCTCCCCCTTCGGCCAACAAAACACCGGCAAGATAATAGCTTTCCGGAACCTCATTGACCATCAGAAGACCTCCTGCTCCCGGACCAAACAGACAATTGCCCGGATACACGCGGACATCCAGATTACGTCCCACCGGCCGCAGCAGGAAACGGTGCTCTTCCCTGTTGGTTACCAGCCTGATCGAGTCGAGACGTTCCCAGGGGTTCCCTTTTTGCATAATGGTAATGGCGGTATCGGAATAGGAAACATACAACAAATCACCCTCATTCAGTTGTCCCTTCCAGTTTCCGTCGCCAATGATCTCATAACTTCCGCGAACCGGTGTGAAAACCACCTGCTCCACGGGCGTGTTGTTGTATAAGCCTACCCGTATAACTTTCCACGACTTTCCGGGAAAGGGAAAAGACATCATGGTGGTTATTAAAAGAACACCCAGCGAGTTGAACATAATCCGGTTATCCCTCTGATATTTTTAGTAAATCGATCATCCTGGCAGCCACCCTGTCCGAAACACCGGGTTTGCCGAGGATTTTTTTCAATTTACGGTACCTGGTCAACATTTGTTTCAACTGAGGTGTATCATAGAGTATTTTATCCAGCTCCTGTTTCACCCTGTCATGGTTTACCTCATACTGAATCAGTTCGGTTACAGCCTCTTCTCCCAGGATAAGATTGACCAGTGAGATGAACTCTACCCTGACAAAATGTTTCCCGATATGATAAGTGGGTCCATTTGTTCGGTACAAAACCACCTGGGGGACATTCATCAGAGCTGTTTCGAGGGTGGCTGTGCCGGAGGTGACCAGGGCCGCCTGTGCAGCGCCCAAAAGGTCATAGGTGGCGTTAAATACCACCTTTACAGTTGTATTGTGAATATATGGGGCATAATCATCTTCTCCGAATGCCGGTGCCCCGGCAATGACAAACTGATGATCCGGATAATCTCCCACCAGACTCAGCATAACCGGCAGATTATGGCGAAGCTCCTGTTTTCGGCTTCCGGGTAGCAGGGCAATAACAGGCTTCTCCGAAAGGTTGTTCTCCTGAAAAAACTGTTTCCTGGGCCTTAACTCTTTTTTTCTTTTTTCTATTTCATCGATGACCGGATTGCCCATGTATTCCACCTCGATATCAAATTTCCTATAGAATTCTTTTTCAAATGGGAGGATGATAAACATCCGGTCCACAAAAGCTTTGATTTTTTTTATCCGGGACTGGTTCCATGCCCATAGTTTGGGTGAGATATAATAAAAGAGGGGAATGTTCTTTTTCTTTGCGAACTCTGCCATCCGGAGGTTAAAACCGGGATAATCAATAAGAATGACCACATCCGGCTGAAAATCAAGGATTTCTTTTTTACAGGTTTCCATATACCGGGATATCTTACGCAGGTGTATCATCACCTCCAGGATTCCCATAAAAGCGGTGTCTTTGTAATGTTTTATAAGCCCGTCAGCTACAGCCTGCATCCTGTCACCACCAAAATACCGGAATCTTGCTTCAGAATCCAAAGCAAGCAAGGCCCGCATCAGGTTGGCTCCGTGAACATCCCCGGATGCTTCGCCGGCTATCAAATAGTACTTCATCGGTTGACGGGTTTACAGTAAAAATTTTACGGCAACTACAGCCAGAGCGACCACAAAAGTGACGTACAGTACCCCTTTGGCGGCCCGGTCCATTTTGGTCCAGATGAAAATGAAAAAAACCAACAGATTAGGTAACACAGCCAGACTCAGAAACTTCGACAATACATTGGCTTTGATGGCATATTCAATAAACCCGGCAAAATTCCTTTCCGTCGGGACCAGTAACCAGATGATAACAAAGCTTAAAGGGGGTACGAGGAGTCCCAATATCCAACCGGTCAGTGGTTTGTCGGTCTTGCTGTTATTGTGTTCCGGTTTTTTCATGCTAAATATTTTAGTCGGTGAGTCCGGAGTTATTTGTTTAGGTCAAAGTTAAGATCTTTCAGGGTATCTACGTCTTCATAGCGGGTATGATCCACCTCGACAGGGACAACTGCCGCATAGCCGTTTTCCAGCGCCCATTCATCCGTTTCAGGATGGCCGGGTTCGAGGTTGGTGTAAGAGCCGGTAAGCAGAAAGACCCTGTTTCCCTGATCATCCGTTGATTCTTCAAATTCTTCCACCCAGTACCCTCGTGTCTGTCTGCAAACCCGCAGACCTTTGATCTCTTTGGGATCTATGGCGGGTATATTGACATTCAGACATAGGTCGGGATGATATCCGTTGGCCAATACCTGACGGATCAGTTTTTTGCTGATCAGGGCAGCGGTAGTGAAATCAGCATCCGGGTCAAAATCCAGGAGAGAGAACCCGATAGAACGGATGCGGTTGATTGCTCCTTCGATGGCGGCACCCATCGTTGCGGAATAAATCAGATTGACGGAGGCGTTGGAACCATGGTTAATGCCTGAAACTACCAGATCGGGCCGACGAGGTAACAGTTTGTTCAGGGCCAGCTTGATACAGTCAACAGGTGTGCCGCTGACGGTATAGCAATGATAATGGTCTGTAGAAACTTCTTTGTGGTATTGTACACGTATAGATTTCCGGACCGAGATGGCATGTGACATGCCCGACTGGCTTGTTTCCGGAACCACAGCATAAACCGGACCCAGTGGACGGACTACTTCTATCAAGGCTTTGAGCCCCTTGGCATCTTTTCCGTCATCATTGGTGACCAGTATGAGTGGTTTGGTATTTGCCATACATTCATTTTAAATTAGAATACAAAGATACGAGCAAAAATGTTAGGAGCCTAATAGTAGATTATTCATTTATTTCCAGGTTTCTATTATACTGAAAATCTGTGAATCCGCGAGTATGCTTAATCCTGGTTTTTTCTGATTTTTGTGATACTAACATTCCTGTTCTTCAAAAATGCTTACTTTTGTTTTCCGGTTTTAAATATCCGGTATATTGACGAATGAGAAAATAAAAGAACAAAATGAAAGTATCATATAACTGGCTCAGGGAATATATTCCTATAGATATTACCCCTGACGAAACTGCTCGTATTCTAACCAATATCGGGTTGGAAGTTGAAGGAACGGAAGTGTACGAAACAATTCCCGGCGCACTCAAAGGAGTGGTCATCGGGAAAGTCCTGGAGTGTAAGAAACACCCCAACGCCGACCGGTTGTCGATAACGAAGGTGGATATTGGCAACGGAATAATCCTTCCTATCGTTTGCGGGGCGCCCAATGTAGCCGAAGGGCAGAAGGTGCCGGTGGCACTGGTAGGTACAACCCTGACAATGGGAGATCAGAAACTAACCCTGAAGAAAACAAAAATACGGGGTGAAGTATCGGAGGGAATGATTTGTGCTGAAGATGAACTGGGTCTCGGCGATTCACACGAGGGGATTATGGTACTCGACCCGGAGGCTCCGGTTGGGATGCCGGCGGCCGACTATTTCCATGTTGAGACAGATACGGTCTTTGAAATTGCCCTGACACCCAACCGTATTGACGGGGCTTCTCATCTGGGTGTGGCTCGCGACCTGGCTGCGTTCCTGAACCAGGAAAAAGATACGATTAAGGTGAATTATCCGGATGTGTCTTCTTTTAACGTGGATAATCATGATCTTCCCATAGAGATTATCATAAAAAATACAGAGGCCTGCCGTCGTTATACGGGGATTACCCTGAAAGGTATAAAAGTGGGTCCTTCACCTGAATGGTTGCGGCGGAAACTTAAAACAGTCGGATTGACCCCCATCAACAACGTGGTGGATGTGACCAACTTTGTTCTGTATGAAACAGGTCATCCGATGCATGCTTTTGATGCGGATAAGATCAAGGGGAGCAAGGTGATCGTCAGAACACAACCCGAAGGAACTCGAATTACAACCCTTGACGGAGAGGAACGCATACTGAGCCGTGAGGATCTGACGATATGCAATGAGGAAGAAGGTATGTGTATTGCCGGAGTGTTTGGAGGATATGATTCCGGCGTTAAGGAGGACACGGTGAATGTATTTCTGGAAAGTGCCTGGTTCAATCCCACCTGGATACGCCGGACTGCACGCCGTCATCAATTGAATACCGATGCTTCTTTCCGGTTTGAGCGGGGTGCTGATCCCAATATTACAGTGTATGCCCTTAAAAGAGCGGCTGTATTGATCCGGGAGATTGCCGGGGGAATGATAAGTTCAGAGATCATTGATGTGTATCCGGAAGTGATCCCCGATTACAAAGTGACCCTTCGCCGTAGTCAATTGAAACGGATTGCCGGCTTTGATATCCCATGGGAGAAAGTGAAAAGAATTCTGAAAAATCTGGATATCCGTATCCTCGATGAAACGGATGACCGTTTGAAACTGGAGGTGCCGCCTTACCGGGTGGATGTGCAACGGGAAGCAGATGTGATTGAAGAAGTGTTGCGTATCTATGGATACAATCAAATACCTGTCCCGGAGAATGTACAAGGCTCTCTTTCCTATTCGCCGAAACCCGATAAAGAGAAAGTGGTCAATTTGTTGTCTGATATGCTTTCTTCCCTGGGGTTTAATGAGATTATTTCCAACTCATTGACAGCAGGGGCCTATTATGAAGGTTCTAAGGATTATCCTGCGGAACATACACCCCGGTTGTTCAATCCTTTAAGTTCCGAACTGGATAGCATGCGACAGACCCTGTTGTTTGGAGGGTTGGAGGCGGTCAGGCGTAACATTAATTTTAAGCGGAACCGGTTGAAATTATATGAGTTTGGAAATGTTTACCGTGTGGACCGGGAGAAAAAAATCAAAGTGCCCTTAGACAAATATAGTGAAGAATTTCATTTTGCCTTGTTTATATCAGGGCCGGGAACCCCGGAGTCGTGGAGAGCGAGACAAAAAAATACTGATTACTTTGTGTTGAAGTCTTATGTAGATCGTTTACTTGGGCGGCTGGGTTTGCCGGAAAAAGTAATGAAAAAGGAAGAAGTAACGGACAGCGACACTTTCTCTGCAGGACTTATCTACCGTTATAACCGGCAGGAAGTAGTTCGTTTCGGGGAAGTTCATCCTGATATGCTGGAACGTTTTGATGTGGAACAACCGGTATTTTTTGCCGAATTTCGTATGGATCCTCTGATGAAGTATCTTTCCCGGTACAGGATTACCTATCGTGAGCCGGCCAGATTTCCGGAAGTACGCCGTGACCTGGCTCTTCTTCTGGATAAGGAAGTGCATTTTGAAGATCTCCGTACTCAGGCAATGAAGACGGAGCCTAAACTGCTGAAAAAAGTGGACATATTTGACGTCTTTGAAGATCCCAAATTGGGAAAGAACAAGAAATCATATGCCCTGAGCTTTATACTTCAGGATCCAAATAAAACATTGACCGATAAGCAGATCGATGGTGTTATGAACAGGTTGATGAAGATGTTTGAAGAGAAATTCCAGGCAAAGATAAGATAACACAAAAATAATCTGCACCCTGTAACCAATAATTACTAACCATGGACTCAGAAACCGGAACAAAAACCCGCATTGAACTTATTCGGGGCGATATCACTAAGTTACAGGTAGATGCTATCGTCAATGCGGCCAACAGCTCTCTGCTCGGAGGCGGGGGGGTGGATGGTGCCATCCATCGTGCTGCCGGACCGGAGCTGCTTGAAGAATGCCGTACCCTCAACGGCTGTGATACCGGAGATGCTAAAATCACAAAAGGATATCGTTTGCCGGCAAAGTACGTGATCCATGCAGTGGGCCCCCGTTGGAGGGGTGGCGGTCAGAGAGAGCCTGAGCTTCTGGCTTCCGCTTACCGCAGATGCCTGGAAGTGGCGAATGTAAACAATGTTAAAACCATTGCTTTCCCTAACATTAGTACGGGGATATATGGATTCCCAAAAGAACCGGCGGCAGAGATTGCGATAAGGGAGGTGAGGAGATTTCTGGAACAACATCCTGAAATAGAAAAAGTAATTTTTGTTACTTTTGACCGGGAGAATTACGAATTGTACCGTAGAAAATTGAATGTATCATAATTCCCGGCAAAGGACTTTGTGTATATGGAAAATACTATGGATGGCAACTTACGTAAGATCTTTTCAAAGTATAATCCCATCGATTGTATTACATTGTTATATATTTTTCTGACAACACTGCTATTGATATTTGGTACCGGACGGTATGAAAATACCGCGGAACATTATCTGGTCAGGTCGGGGATGTTTATATTTATATGGTTGATCGTTCGTTTGGAGGAGATGTTCCCCGGAAGAATGTTACGTATTCTTCACCAATTGTATCCATTGCTTTTCCTGTCTTATTTTTATCCTGAAACCTGTTACCTGCATAGTATATTTCCGGGAGTGTTGGATGCCGGGATTATCCGTTTGGAGGTTGCTCTTTTTGGATTTCTTCCCAGTGAAGCATTCAGCCGGTGTTGCCCCCAGGCATGGTTCAGTGAACTGATGCATTTCGGATATTTCTCTTTTTATTTGATTATCTTATTCTTAGTGGTGTGGTATTATATTAAATATCCTTTATTGGCAGGGAAAAAGGTTTTTATCTTTCTTTTTTCCTTTTATATCTTTTACCTGATTTTCATCTTTTTCCCTTCTGAAGGACCTCAGTATTTTTTGCCTGTACCGGAAAAAAAGGTTCCGGCAGGATGTTTTTTTACGGGACTCATGCAAAAAATATTATTGTTTGACCGTCCCACCGGAGCTTTTCCCAGCTCGCATATTGGCATAACCTGGCTGATAATGTTTTTTTTCTTTTCAGATAACCGGAAAATTTTTTGCTGGTGGCTGGTGCCTGCCGTCCTTCTTACTTTTGCAACGGTGTATATCAAGGCTCATTATGTCGTTGATGTGATAGCTGGTTTTCTGATGGTTCCACCACTCGTCTGGTCTGGTAACAAGATTTATGATTTGTTTTTTGCTACCCATACCGTTCCCGGTGAAGAGCCTGCCATGATCGAAACACTTTAGGGGTCTCCTTTTGTTTAAAAATTTTTCTACTTTTACTTTCTGAAAACCAAATCAATTTTTATAATGAATATAACCATACAACCTGTTAAAACAAAATCTGAGCTTAGGAAATTTATTTATCTGCCTGCCAAAATCCACAAAGACCACGAGACCTGGCTTCCTCCGATCTATATGGATGAATGGGCATTTTTTAATCCCGAAAAAAATAAGTCTTTTTCTTATTCAGATACCATCCTTTATCTGGCTTATAAAAATAAGGAAGTGGTCGGACGGATCATGGGTATCATCAACAATCGTTATAATGCGATCCATAATGAAAAATTTGGCCGATTCATTTTTATGGAATGTTATGATGACCAGGAAGTGGCTCATGCCCTGATTACTGCAGTGGAAGATTGGGCCCGTGAAAAAGGAATGATAAAAATGGTAGGCCCCTTGGGCTTTTCCGATAAGGATCCGCAAGGCTTTCAGATATCGGGCTTTGAATATCAAACCTCTGTGGTCATGGTGGCAAACTTCGAATATATGGTGAGACTTATCGAAAAGGAAGGGTATACCAAAAAAATTGACCTGCACGATTATCTGATCTCTGTTCCTGAAGAACTGCCTAAATTATATAAAAGGGTGTATGACAGAATATCTAATAAAACGGACTTTCAATATGAAATGATTGAATTTGCAACCAAAAAGGAACTGAAAAAGTATATTGTCCCGGCCTTACAGCTGATGAATGAGATTTATGCTCCTATATATGGTTTTGTGCCATTGACTGAAAAGGAAATGCATGATTTGGCTGGTCGGTATATTCCTATTCTTGATCCTCATTTTGTTAAGGTGATACAAGTGGGGGAAAAGGTGGTTGCCTTTGTCGTGGGCATGCCGGATATCAGTGCAGGGATCAAGAAATCAAAAGGACATCTTTTCCCTTTCGGCTTAATTCATATCATGCGTTCCATGAAAAGATCCAAAGGGATTGTTTTGTTGCTTGGAGGGATAAAACCCGAATACAGAAACAACGGTATGGATGTTTTATTGGGTATTAAGATGCTGGAGTCGGCAGCTAAAAGAGGGATAGAAACCATAGAAAGTCACCTGGTCATGGAAATCAACAAACCCATGATCGGAGAGGTTGAAAAAGTGGACGGAAAATTAATCAAAAAATTCAGAATCTTCCAGAAAGACTTATAATACCTTAAAACAACTCCACACTCTAACCATTAACCCTCTAAACGTTAAACCTTAAATCCTAAATCTTAATTA
>DRPN01000028.1 GCA_011374625.1 Bacteroidota bacterium | reverse complement strand
TATGTTCTGTTTCTAAGATCGGTCAGATAAACTTTTTTTGTCCCCGGGATGATATGCCACTGATCATCATCCCCCCGGATCATGTACATAATCCTGTTGCCTGCCGGATCCGTGAAATCCAATGCTTTGAATGCCAGCTCCAGCAAATTGAGGTTTTCAGACCGTATTATAATCTTATCCGCAACAGGTGCATCGTTCCAGTCTTTTCCGGAAAGATAACGAACCGATTCAATAACCACCTTCGGAAAAGATGAAGATTTCAGGAGTGAATCCGGATGAAATCCCAATACAAAGCCATCTCCTCCGAAAAATACTGCTCCCTCCGGAGAAACATATTGTCCACCCGGATTAAAATGCAACTCTCCGTCAAAATCCGCCTTCATCGCCCCAAAGTCTCCAAAGCCGGTATTGTAACGTACCAATCCGTTGCCGGACCCCAGCCAGATGGTTTTTCGACGATCCATGATGCCGGCATAGAAGGAAGTATTGGTTAACGCTTCATCCTCAAAAACAGTAAAGCTGAATGGATTCACCGTTATCATCCCCAGGCCTTTGTCGGTAACAACCCATAAAGTATCCGGTGACGAACCTAAAATCCGGTATATATTCATTTCTTCCTCCGGAAAATCGTTAAGGACGATAATCTCATTAAATACCGGCTCTATCCTGCCCAGGAAGTTATCTCCCCCCACCCATATCCTGGTATCCGGTGTTTGACAAATGGTATAAATTCCGGGAAGGGAATCCGAAGAAGCAGGTTTTTTCTGAAAGGTATATTTCTTCAGATATTGCATGTTGCCGGCAAGACGATAAACCTCTCCGGCCGATCCGAACCAGATATCTCCGTCAAAAGTAGTATCCATGGAAAAAACAGGCAAGGTATCCGGGAGTTTGATCCCGAAATAATCCCCGGCAGGGATAAAACTATTTTTTCGTCTGTTAAATACTTTTAAGCCATTTTCCGTTCCTGTCCACACCAGCCCCCTTTTATCCTGTAAAAAACAATACACTTTTTTCAAAGTCATTCGGCTCATTGAATCCAAAGCTTCTGCATAATAATGACGCAGGACTTTCCCTGTTGTCCGGTCCAGCAGGTAAATCCCATCCCCCACAGTCCCAGCCCAAATACGAGTATCCTGTGACAATACGGCAGATACCTGTGCTCCTCTTGTCCTTTCCTTCGAAGAAACAACCGGCCACAATGTAAACGGCGAGTGTTTCTCACAGATTTTCACCAAACCTTTCCCGGTACCTACCCACAGAATCCCCGTTCTGTCTCTCCAGACAGATGTGATCCGCGTATTTTGCAATTCCGGAGCTGTGTATCTTTTTTGTGGGAAGTCCTGACCGGGCCCCAGTGAGTATATCGCTCCGTCTATGGCCAGCCAGACTCTTTTTTTCTCAGGATAAAAAGCAGTAACCTTTGCATTTTCTCTCCCGGGAATATTCAGGAGGATAGTCTCTCTATCTAACGGATCATAAAGAAATAAGCCCTTTTCACTTCCGATGATCAATTTTTCAGTGAAGAAAGCCGGGGTGATAAAATGAATTTTCCCGGCTTCGGGAACTTCATAGTGTGCAAGTACTTTTTCACCACCGGCACTCAGAACATAAAAGCCCCCGGCGGTATCGCAAAGGAAAGAAGTGTTATTCAGACCGGTCCGATTCCTGCCATCGCCATGCTCACCCTGACCGGAAATCTTTACAAACCGATTTTCCCTCTTATCAAATCTCTGCAGCCCGGAGAGCCCGGAGAGCCATACCTCTCCGCTACCGGTAACCAATAGATGAGTAACACCGGTATCGTTGGTTTTCTGGTTCTCTTTCGCTGAAAAAAAATGCACAAACTCTTCTTTGTTTATATCTTTCCGGCAGACTCCCCTATCGGTTAAAATCCACAAATTCCCCTGACTGTCTTCCTGAATGTCCCGAATGCAGTTCCCGGCTATGGTTGCCGTATCCCTGAAACGATGCGCATACTTCCTGAATCCGTAACCATCATATCTGTTTAGACCGTTTGCAGTACCAACCCACAGGTATCCCCGCGAGTCTTTAAACAATACGGTTATTCGGGAATCGGAAAGACCGTCACGGGAGGAGAAAAGAGAGATTTGTACACGAGAATTTTCCTGCGAAAGGCATATTGTTTCTACAACCAGTGTAAAAATAATGATCAGTCCAAATAAGAAGCCTTTGCGCATTTTACCATATTCCAAAAAATACCCGTATACCAGACTCCGGTGCCCGGTTTGTTTTCCCATAATTTTACTGTAAATATGCTAATATTCTCAAACAATACCAATACCGGCAGGTATCCGATCCTGACTACCGTAAACCGGAAAGCAACCGGCAGGCAAAAAAAAACCGCTCCCTGCGGAGCGGTTCTTCTATGTCGAACGGAAGTTATTTCCCTCTCTCTTCTTTATTCCCTTCGCCGGCCTCTTCCTTATCCTCAGATTTTGTTTCTCCCGGAGTTTTCCCCGCTTTTGTTTCCTGTTTTTCCTCAGCTTCTTTTTCTTCTTTTCCGGCAACACTCTCTTTCTTCGGAGTATCTTCTTCCACTTTAATTTTTTCAGCAGCCTGGGGTATTTCTGTTGATGTTTCCTTTGCAACAACCTCAGTTTCTCCTGTTTCCTGTGCTTCAGCAACAGGTGTTTCAGGGATCACATCATCAACTGTATCTTCGGTAGTTGTTTCGGCAGGAGCCTGTCCGACAGCAGCAACAGATTTCTTGCGACCCCTTCTGCCACGGCGCGTTGTTTTGACTTTTGCCTTCTGTGTCGACTCAAGCAGCAGTTCATTGAAATCCACCAATTCTATAATACACATATCGGCATTGTCCCCTGGACGGTTCCCCAGCTTCAGGATCCGTGTATACCCGCCGGGTCTTTCAGCCACCTTGGGAGAAACCTCCCTGAAAAGCTCTGCCACAGCTCGTTTATCCTTGAGATAGGAAAAAACAACCCTTCTGGAATGAGTAGTATCTTCTTTTGACCGGGTAATGAGCGGTTCAATGTAGGTGCGTAAGGCTTTGGCCTTGGCTTTTGTCGTCTTAATCCGCTTATACATGATCAATGAACCGGCCATATTTGCCAACATGGCTTTACGATGTTCACTTTTTCTACCCAAATGATTAAAACCTTTTCTGTGTCGCATCTTCTTAATTCCTTATACCTGTTAATAAAACTATTCTTTATCCAGCTTGTACCTGCTGGTGTCCATACCGAAATTCAGACCCATGGAAGCAAGCAGCTCACTCAATTCCGTCAAGGATTTCTTTCCGAAGTTCCTGAACTTCAACAGATCGGTTTTATTGTATTTTACCAGATCGGCCAATGTTTCCACCTCAGCTGCTTTCAGACAATTCAAAGCTCTTACTGACAGATCCAGGTCGACGAGCTTGGTCTTTAGAAGCTGACGCATGTGCAACACTTCTTCATCAAACTCTTCGTTTTCCATCTCTTCGGTTTGATCAAGCGTGATCTTTTCGTCAGAGAACAACATAAAATGATAGATTAATATTTTGGCAGCTTCTTTAAGGGCATCCTTCGGATGAATAGAACCATCAGTACTAACTTCAATGATCAGCTTCTCATAGTCGGTTTTCTGTTCAACCCTAAAATTCTCCACCGAATATTTCACATTTTTGATAGGAGTATAGATGGCATCCATGGCAATTAGTCCGAAAGGAGCATCTTCCGGCTGGTTTTCTTCCATTGGCACATATCCCCGTCCTTTGTTGATGGTTACCTCCATCATCAGTTTCACATCCGGATCCATGTGACATATAATGTGATTCGGGTTAAGCACCTCAAAATTGTTCAGGTACTTGGCTATATCCCCTGCTTTGAATTCTTCCTGACCGGTAATGGTAACGACCAGTTTTTCACCTTCCGCATCTTCTATCCTTCTTTTGAAACGGATCTGTTTCAGATTAAGAACAATATCCGTCACATCTTCCATTACACCGGGAATGGAAGAAAACTCATGTTCCACCCCTTCAATTTTCACGGTTGTAACAGCATATCCTTCCAATGAAGAGAGGAGTATCCGCCGTAAGGCGTTTCCGATGGTGATGCCATAACCTGGTTCAAGAGGCCTAAATTCGAATTTACCAAAGTAATCCGTTGCCTCAAGCATGATTACTTTATCCGGTTTTTGAAAAGCTAAAATGGACATGTATTTATATATTTGGATTATTTCGAGTAAAGTTCGACAATTAAATTCTCTTTAATATTTTCAGGTATTTCCTCCCGCTGGGGCACATTCATGAATTTCCCGGTCATCTGTGTGTCATCCCATTCAAGCCAGGAATACTGTGCATACCGCACTGATGTCAACGAATCGGTAACGATTTCCAACGATTTGGAACGTTCCCTGACGCCAATTAAATCTCCCGGTTTCAATTGGTAGGAAGGTACATTTACCACCTGACCATTGACTGTAATATGACGATGACTCACCAACTGACGGGCTGCAGCCCGTGTGGGAGCGATCCCCAGGCGAAAAACCACATTATCCAGCCTGGATTCCAGCAACTGTAAAAGCACCTCGCCGGTAACACCTTTGGCTGCCGAAGCTTTCTTAAACATATTGCGGAACTGACGTTCCAGCACGCCATAAGTATATTTGGCTTTCTGTTTTTCTTTCAACTGAACGCCATATTCCGAAGTTTTTCTCCTTCTCTTGTTCTGGCCGTGCATGCCCGGAGGATAGTTTTTTTTCTCAAAATACTTGTCCGGACCAAACACCGGGTCACCCAATTTTCTGGCTATCTTTGACTTGGGTCCAATATATCTTGCCATTTTTTCTCTGTTTTAGCGTAATAAATAAAATTATACTCTTCTTCTTTTCGGTGGACGGCAACCGTTGTGCGGCATCGGTGTCACATCAATGATCTCTGTCACTTCAATACCATTACTGTGGATTGTCCTGATTGCAGACTCCCTGCCGGCACCGGGGCCTTTCACAAAGACCTTTACTTTCCGCAGTCCAAGATCATAGGCTGTGCGGGCACAGTCTTCAGCAGCTACCTGAGCAGCATATGGGGTGTTCTTTTTCGATCCCCGAAAGCCCATCTTTCCCGCAGAAGACCAACTGATCACCTGTCCTGCATTGTTAGTCAGGGTGATAATAATATTGTTAAATGTAGCCTGAATATGAGCCTGGCCTACAGGTTCAACTTTAACAACCCGTTTTTTCGACGATTTGGTTTTCTTTGCCATAATTCTTTATCTCTTATTTGGTTGCTTTTTTCTTATTTGCGATCGTCTTTTTCCGACCTTTTCTTGTACGTGCATTGGTACGGGTACGCTGTCCTCTGACAGGCATGCCTATTCTGTGACGGATGCCCCGGTAACAACCGATATCCATCAATCGCTTTATGTTCATCTGCACTTCAGAACGCAGCTCCCCTTCCAGTTTGTACTGTTCATTCAATATTCTCCTAAGGGCTGTGATCTGCTCATCAGTCCAATCCTTGACTTTGATATTACGGTCGATTCCGGCCTGATCGAGGATTCTCTGAGCCGTACTCCGGCCCACTCCATAAATATAGGTCAGGCCTACTTCTCCTCTTTTGTTTTTAGGTAAATCAACACCTACAAGTCTTGCCATATATTTGTTCTTTTAATTATTTTACTTTTATCCCTGACGCTGTTTGTATCTCGGATTCTTTTTATTGATCACATACAAACGTCCTTTTCTCCTGACTATTTTACAGTCAGCGCTTCTTTTCTTTACTGATGTTCTTACTTTCATCGTTCTGTTATTTAATGCTTTGTTTTTTCTTGTCCCAACAATTATTTTTCTTTTGCCTTACTACTTCTCCCCTCTCACTTTTCTTCTCACTTCTCACTTCTCACTTTTTTCATTTTTCTTCTACCTTATTTACTTCTGTTCCCGAAATTGTCAAAATCTTCGCTTTTGTCACAATTTCGATCTTGCTTGCCGGCAGGCAGAGGTGCTTACTTTTCCGACCGGAGTCCTCCGGACGGGAAAGCTCTGCTTTCCGGCACTTCTCACTTCACTTATACCTAAACGTTATCCTTCCTTTGGTCAGGTCATAGGGAGACATCTCCACTTTTACCCTGTCGCCTGGAAGTATCTTGATGTAATGCATTCTCATCTTCCCGGAGATATGTGCCGTAATGATATGACCATTCTCCAGTTCCACACGGAACATGGCATTTGATAATGCCTCGATAATGGTTCCATCCTGTTCAATTGGCGGTTGTTTAGCCATAACTTTATTATTTTTGGTTCAATACCTTGTCCACATATTTAAAAGTTGTCAACACATCGGCGTTGTTTTTTCTCACTGCCACTGCATACTCAAAATGTGCCGAAGGTTTTCCGTCTGCCGTATGAATGGTCCATCCATCACGGTCCTGATAAACATCCTTCACACCCATATTGATCATAGGTTCTATGCAGATCACCATCCCCACTTTCAGCTTGGGACCTCTGCCTCTTTTCCCATAGTTTGGTACTTCGGGGGCTTCGTGCAGATTCTTTCCCAAACCATGCCCTACCAACTCACGCACCACAGAGAAACCGTGTTCCTCAGCATAAGACTGGACGGCATAACCGATATCCCCCACCCTGTTGCCGGCAATGGCCTGTTTGACACCTTTTTCGAGGCTCTCACGGGTCACCCGTAATAGTTGATCTTTATCCGGACTTATCTCTCCGACCGCAAAGGTAAATGCCGAATCTCCGTAAAAACCGTTCTTCACCACCCCGCAATCTATCGAGATAATATCTCCTTCCCTGAGTTCATAACCGGAAGGTATTCCATGGACAACCTGATCGTTAACAGAAGTACAAAGGGTGGCTGGAAACCCTTGATAACCCTTGAACCCTGGAATGGCGCCATGGTCACGTATAAATTCTTCCGCTACCTGATCCAGCTTCCGTGTAGTCATTCCCGGTTTTATATACCGACCTACCTCGGCCAGCGTCTGTGACACCAACAGGTTGTTCTCCCGGAGAATTTCTATCTCCTCATTGCTTTTAAACACAATCATCAAAGAACGTAAAAATATTTAAATAGCAGCGGCGGCACCGGCACGTCCCTTAATCCTGCCGGTCTTCATCAAACCGTCGTAATGCCTCATCAACAAATGACTCTCTATCTGTTGCAGCGTATCCAGGATCACCCCCACCAAAATCAGCAGGGAGGTTCCCCCGTAAAAACTGGCAAACTGGTTAGACACCCCCACATTCACTGCAAAAGCAGGAAGGATGGCAATGATTGCAAGGAAAATAGATCCCGGCAGTGTGATCCGTGACATGATTGTATCCAGAAATTCTGCCGTTTTACGACCTGGCTTCACTCCGGGAATAAAACCACCGTTTTTCTTCAGGTCTTCCGCCATTTGCGTCGGATTGATGGTGATAGCCGTGTAAAAATATGTAAACACGATAATCAGAAAACCTACCACAACATTATACCAGAAACCATAGATATTGGAAAAAGCGGTGGCAAACCACCCTGCTTTTTCTGCCATAGCCCCAACAAACACCAGAGGCAGCATCATAATAGCCTGTGCAAAGATGATAGGCATCACACCGGCAGCATTCACTTTCAGCGGGATATACTGTCTTACCCCCCCATACTGCCGATTCCCGACAATACGTTTGGCATACTGTACGGGGACCCTCCTCGTCCCCTGCACTAACAGGATCGTCGCCAGAATAACCAGGAACAAAATGATCAGTTCAACAATAAAGGCAATCAAACCGCCAGCACCGTTAAGGCGTGCACCATACTCCGCCACCAGGGCAAAAGGAAGCCTTGCAATAATCCCGATCATAATGATCAAAGAGATACCATTCCCAATTCCTTTGTCTGTGATCCTTTCCCCCATCCACATTACGAACATAGTTCCTGTGGTCAGGATAATCACAGAAGACAACGTAAAGAAAGTTCCTTTGATCACAAAAGCTGTTTCAGGCAATCGTGCATGCAGGTTGGCCAAATAACTGGGAGCCTGCAGGAACAATATACCTACGGTAAGATAACGGGTTATCTGGTTGATTTTTCTTCTTCCGCTCTCGCCTTCTTTCTGTAATCTTTGAAAATAGGGAATCGCTATACCCAACAACTGAACAACAATAGAAGCAGAGATATAAGGCATAATCCCCAACGCAAAGATTGAGGCCTGTGAAAAAGCACCTCCGGAAAACATATCCAGCAGGCTCATGATTCCGGTGGAGGTCTGGTGTTTCAGATTAGCCAGTTGGGAAGGATCTACACCTGGCAGGGTGATGTATTTACCTAACCGGTAGATGGCCAGAATAGCCAGTGTAAACAGTATCCTGTTCCGTAGATCTTCAATCTTGAAAATATTCTTTAAAGTCTCAATCAATGCTCTCATTGGAGTGTATCTACTTTATTTATAGTTTAGTAACCGTTCCCTTAGCTTCTTTAATTGCTTTTTGTGCGGCTACGGAAAAAGCATGAGCTGCCACATCCAGCTTACGGCTCAATGTTCCATTGCCAAGTATTTTGACTTTTGCATTTTTTGATACCAACCCCGATTCGATGAGTGTCTCTACGTCAATCCTGTCAAGGTTTCTCTTTTCAGCCAAGGCCTGCAAGGTAGACAGGTTGATGGCTTTATACTCAACACGGTTTCGGTTTTTAAATCCGTATTTGGGCACCCGTCTCTGCAGCGGCATCTGTCCTCCCTCAAAGCCTATTTTTTTCGAATAACCGGATCTGGATTTCTGTCCTTTGTGTCCACGGGTGGATGTACCCCCTTTCCCGGAACCCTGGCCACGGGCTATGCGAGTCTTTTTCTTGACTGATCCTTTTGCCGGTTTCAAATTACTTAAGTCCATCTTTTCTTTACTTAAAGATTAATTATTTTACTTCCTCAACTTTTACCAAGTGATTAACCTTTCTGATCATACCGAGAATCTGCGGAGTAGCTTCCACCTCAACGGAGGCATTTACTTTCCGCAAACCCAGGGCCTGAAGGGTAAGTTTCTGCCTTTCCGGACTCCCTATCTTACTCTTTACCTGTGTGATTCTGACTTTTGCCATTGCCAATAATTCTAACCGTTGAACACTTTATCTAAATCTATATTCCTTTGTTCTGCTACCATATAGGCATCCCTCAGTTCAAGCAAAGCCTTAAATGTAGCTTTCACCAGATTGTGCGGATTGGAGGATCCTTTCGATTTAGCTAGCACGTTTTTTACACCCACACTCTCCAGCACGGCACGCATAGCACCCCCTGCCTTTACTCCCGTTCCTTCGGAAGCAGGCTTGATAAACACCTTGGCACCACCGTACTTGGAATACTGTTCGTGGGGAATCGTTCCGTGAAGAATGGGCACCCTGACCAGGTTCTTCTTGGCATCTTCCACCCCCTTGGCTATGGCCGTGGTTACCTCATTGGCTTTCCCCAATCCGTAACCGGCAATACCATCTTCATTTCCTACCACTACGATGGTCGAAAAACTAAATGTACGACCTCCCTTGGTCACCTTGGTAACCCGTTGGATGCTGACCAGTCTGTCTTTCAGCTCCAGGTCGCTGGTTTTTACTTTTCTTATCCCGTTTGACATATCCTTGTTGTCTTAAAATTTTAAACCTCCTTTGCGGGCAGCATCAGCTAGTTCTTTTACCCGTCCGTGAAATAAATATCCGTTACGATCGAAGACCGCAGTTTCTATCCCCTTATTTTTCAGCTTTTTGGCGATTAATTCACCCACCAGAGATGCCTGCTCTTTCTTATCGCCTTTCAGTTTCTCCGTTACCTCTTTCTCTCTGGATGAAGCACTGACAAGTGTTACACCGTTCAGATCGTCAATAGCCTGTACATAGATCTGACGGTTGCTTCTGAAGACCGACAGTCTCGGCTTTTCCGGGGTTCCGAACACATGCTTACGAACCCGCATTTTTATTTTCTTTCTATGTTCCAATTTCGTTAATCCCATGATTTTCATTAATAAATATTAAACACTTGCTGCCTTTCCTGCTTTTCTTCTGATCTGTTCACCCACATACCGGATACCTTTTCCTTTGTACGGTTCAGGTTTTCTGAGCGAACGGATTTTGGCAGCCACATGACCCAATAGTTGTTTATCATAGCTCTTCAGAGTAACGATTGGGTTGCTGCGTCTTTCTGTCTTGGCTTCTACCTTTATCTCTTCCGGAAGCTCTATGACAAAGTTGTGAGAGTATCCCAGGTAAAGGTCCAACAGTTGTCCGCTGGCTTCAGCACGATACCCTACCCCTGCCAACTCAAGCTTAATCTCAAAACCTCTGGAGACACCTGTTACCATATTGTTGATCAACGAACGGTACAGTCCGTGCATAGCTTTATGCCTTTTCTGATCTGTCGGGCGTATAACCTTAATCTCCCCATCCCTGATCTCCACGGAAATGTCCGCATCGATTTTTTGTGTCAGCTCACCTAAAGGCCCTTTCACTGTGACCACATTATCACTATACTCCACGGTAACACCCTCAGGTATCTGTATTGGTAATTTTCCAATTCGTGACATAATCTTTTCTTTTAATAAACATAACACAATATTTCCCCGCCAACGTTCTGTTTCCGGGCCTCTTTATCGGTCATCAATCCTTTGGAGGTAGATATGATGGCTATCCCCAGCCCGTTTAGTACCCTGGGAAGGCTTCTGGCACCGACATACTTACGCAAACCCGGCCTGCTGATGCGCTCGAGTTTCTTAAAGGCAGGCATCTTAGTTTTCGGATGGTACTTCAGGGCTATCTTTATAATCCCCTGTTTTCCGTCATCTTCGAACTTGTAGTTCAAAATATACCCTTTGTCATAAAGAATACGGGTAATACCTTTCTTTACATTCGAAGCCGGAATCTCTACAACTTTGTGCCCGGCTTTTGCGCCATTACGAAGCCTTGTTAAATAATCTGCAATCGGATCAGTTATCATTTCAATTTTCTTTTCTACAGTTTTACATACAATTGTCTACCAACTGGCTTTCCGTATTCCCGGAATAAGCCCTTTCGAGGCCATCTCTCTGAAAGTAATACGGCTTAACCCAAACTGGCGCATATAACCTTTAGGCCTGCCGGTTAGCTTGCAACGGTTGTGCAAACGGATGGGATTGGAGTTGCGTGGTAAACGGCTCAACCCCACAAAGTCTCCCTCTGCTTTCAGTCTGGCACGCTTCTCAGCATACCGGTCCACCAGCTTCTGGCGTTTTCTTTCTCTGGCTTTCATTGATTCTTTTGCCATAAGTTTTTATTTTTTCAAGTCCTTAAATGGTATTCCAAATTCACGCAAGAGGGCGTAGCCTTCTTCGTCCGTCCTGGCAGTGGTCACAAATGTAATTTCCAGCCCCATGATCTTATTGATCTTGTCAATATCAATCTCCGGAAAGACGATCTGTTCCTTGATTCCCATGGTAAAGTTGCCGCGTCCATCCAACTTGTTACTCACACCACGGAAGTCGCGTATACGTGGCAACGACACGGTAATCAATCTCTCCAGAAATTCATACATCTTATCTCTCCGCAGGGTCACTTTTACCCCAATAGGCATTTTTTTCCTCAGTTTGAAGTTAGAAATGTCTTTGGTAGCCACTGTCGGAACAGCTTTCTGTCCTGCTATGGCTGTTATTTCCTGCACGCCCTGGTCGAT
>DRPN01000164.1 GCA_011374625.1 Bacteroidota bacterium | reverse complement strand
CATGCTCGTACGCAACGGGATATAGCACTTAACAACTTGCACATTGCCCGGTTTAACCTGGATCATTCGGTGATCCGGGCACCTGCCGATGGAAATATACTGAAAAAATTGGCCGATGCCGGCGAACTGATCGCTCCCGGATATCCGGTATTGCTGTTTGCCTCGACAGAAAAAGCCTGGGTGGTACGTTGTCATGTGCCGGATGTAGATATTGTGAAAATTTCTCCCGGAGACTCGGCTCTGATCCGTTTTGATGCCTGGCCCGGCCGGGAGTTCACAGGAATCGTCACGGAAACAGGATCAGCAGCAGACCCTTATACCGGCACCTATGAGGTGGAGATCACCTTGGATCCCTCTGACCTTAAACTGGTAGTCGGTCTTATTGCAAATGTGGAAATTTATCCTGCCGGGACCTTACAGGCAATAACCATACCTTTCCGGGCTCTGAAAGAAGCAGACAGGATGAAAGGGATCGTTTTCCGGGTGAAAAACGGGAAAGCGCTTATGACAGAGGTTGTCATCCGGCAAATGCTGGATTCCTGCCTGATTATCAGCAAAGGTCTGTCACCCGGAGACTCTCTGATAATCGGTGGACTGGAGGACCTTATGCCGGGTATGCCTGTAAAACCGGTCGGGATGCATTAAAAAACTGAAGCTATGAATATCCCGCGATTGGCCATAAAAAACTCTCCTTTCACCCTGACTGTATTTTTTCTGCTGACGGTTTTCGGGGTGTATGCTTACATGCGTATGCCCCGGACGGAGAACCCCAGTGTGTATGTTCCCGGAGGAAGTATTGTGGTCGTTTATCCCGGGGCAAGTCCCAGGGACATGGAACAGTTGATCGCGATACCTGTGGAAGAAGCGGTCAATGAACTGGATGATATACGTAAGATAGAAACCGAACTGCGGGACGGTATCGCCATTGTAAGTGTGGAATTTGATTATGATACGGATGCAAAGGAAAAATACAACGAGCTGGTAAGGAAAGTGAATGCAACACGCGCTCAGTTACCGGACGGCATATCACGTCTGGAAATCGTTGAATGGACCAGCTCCGACGTGGATATCATGCAACTGGCTTTTTACACCGATTCAGCCTCCTGGTCCCTGCTGGAACAGAAAGCGGAAGATCTGAAAAAAATGATCGAGAAGGTACCGGGTGTGAAACGGGTGGACGTGGTAGCGGCACCGCAGCAGGAGATCCGCATCTCCCCCGATGCCGGCAAGATGGCTGTGATGCATGTCTCTTTTGACCAGATCGCAAATGCCATACGTAGTAACAATGCCAATATTCCCGGTGGAGAACTGGTGGTGAACGGAAAAAACTTTAATCTGAAAACAAGCGGCAGCTACCGGGACCTGGATGAGATCAGGAACACAGTGGTACAATCTTATCAGGGACACATTATCTATCTGAAAAATATTGCAGATGTACGACTTGCTTATCAAGACAGGACCTACCTTGCACGGTATATGGGCAAGGAAGCAGTGTATCTGACCGTTAAACAAAAGGATGACTATAACATATTTACCCTGAAAAAAGACCTGGACCCTATCCTGGAAGCATTTCGCCAAGGGTTGCCGGCATCGGTTCGGGTAGCAACGGTATTCGACCAGTCGGTATGGGTCAGGCACAGAATAGGCGGATTTATCAACAATCTGCTTCAGGGGATTGTTCTGGTGGGCATCGTGATACTGTTGGTGATGGGATTACGGTCTTCTTTGATAGTAGCGCTGGCTATTCCTCTTTCACTGGTGATAGGTCTGGGTTTTGTCGATCTGTCGGGATATGGTCTGCAACAGATTTCTATCGGGGGGCTGGTAGTGGCTCTGGGATTGCTGGTGGACAATTCCATCGTGGTGATCGAAAACATTAACCGGTTTATTATGATGGGATATAATGCGCGGGAGGCATCCGAAAAAGGTTCCTCACAGATCGCCTGGCCCGTGGTCACGGCAACACTGACCACCCTGCTGGCTTTTATTCCCATCATTATGATGCCGGAGAAAGCAGGGGATTTTATTCGGAGCCTGCCGCTTACGATCCTTTACACGCTGACAGCCTCTTTGTTGATAGCCCTGACGTTAACTCCCTTGCTTACCTCTTTTTATTTCAGGAATACGGAAAAAATAAAGTTTCGGGAAGGGGCACGCCGGATCAAACTTTTCCTCCAAAAAATGATCAATGGGCCTTATCACAAGACCCTTCGTTATGCTTTGGGTCACAGAAGAATGATAATCATACTCTCAATAGTGATCTTTCTGGGTTCTTTGGGATTATTTCCGTTGATAGGATTGAGTTTTTTTCCGCCTGCAGAGATGCCTGACTTTTTGATCAGGGTGCAGATGCCACGAAATACGGCTATTCAAGAGACGGACAATGTGGTACGGTACGTAGAGTCCGTTCTCGATACGACCCGCACCGTGGCAAAGTATGCAGCCAATGTGGGGCACGGAAACCCGAGGATCTATTATAACATTTTCCCCCGTGATTTCGCAAAAGATTTCGGAGAGGTGTATGTCCACCTGAAAGGGTATGACCGGAAAGAGTATGAAGAGACCGTTTCATCCCTGCGGCAGCTCTTTAGTCATTATACCTTAGCCGATATTTATATCAAGGAATATGAACAGGGTGTCCCTGTAAAAGCGCCAGTGATGATTTATGTGTATGGAAGTGACCTGGACCGGTTACGGCACATAGCCGGAGAAGTGGAGAGAATCCTGAAAAGCACGCCCGGAACCATCAATGTGGTGAACCGGGTGAAAAGAAACCGGACGGATATTTATTTTAATATCAACAAAGACAAAGCCCTGATGCTGGGGGTGCCGGTGCATGAGATAGAGAAAACCATACGGACAGCCCTGAATGGTACGACCGTGGATAAGTTCAGGGACAGCGAAGGAAAGGAATATCCCATTGTGGTACGAATTTATGATAAGAATGTTAAGTTATCAGACTTGAACAGAATATATGTAAAATCTCTTTCGGACCGGTTCATTCCTCTGACACAACTGGCTAAGCCTGAATTCCGGAATGTTCCGGGAATCATTACCCGTTATAATATGCAGCGTACCATCCTGATCACGGCGGACATAGCGAAAGAGTACAAACTCGATGATGTAATGAAGCCGGTACAGGCACACTTGAAACAATATCCTTTTCCATTGGGCTATGGGTACATTGTGACAGGGGAGTTGAAGAACAGGAACGAGTCTTTCGGAGGAATGCTGGAGGCCGGGATCATTGCCCTGATCGCCATCTTTGCCGTGTTGGTGCTGCAGTTTAAGTCCTTTACCCAGCCCCTGATCATTTTTACGGCTATCCCCCTGGCTGTTATCGGATCTCTGTGGGCTTTGTACCTGGCCGGACTCTCCTTTTCGTTTACGGCTTTTGTCGGACTGGTCAGTCTCATAGGGATTGTGGTGAATAACTCGATTATTCTCGTGGATTATTCCAATACATTGCGCAAGAAAGGTAAAAATATGTTTGATGCCGTCATGGAAGCGGGAAAGATACGGTTTGTACCTATCTTTTTGACGGCTTTTACCACCATAGGAGGTCTGTTGCCATTGACCTTACAGGGTGGGTTGATCTGGGCACCCCTGGGTTGGACGATTATCGGAGGCTTGCTGGTGTCTACGATGCTTACGCTGGTTGTGGTACCAGTGCTGTATACCATAATGACAAAGTGAGGAAAAGGTTTTCTTTCATTGCTACCTATACTACTGCCATTGCTACTACCTTCGCTGAAGCTTCGGTAGTCAATGAAAGCTTCGGAGGACAAGGAAGGAAAGAATAAGTGTTGAAAAAGTAAGAGCTTTTCCCGTAACAGTTCTTTTATATTCATTCATGTAGGAGATTCAACAATTGAAAACGATAAACCATACCAGATACAAATCATTTGGTAACCGGTGGTGGGGTAGGAAAATCCTTCAGGATGTATTCTGTCAGTAAAAATCATTTTGCTAAATCAAATATGCAGAATTTACATATGTAATTACATTATAATATACATATGTAATCCCTGTAAATGAAATTCCAAGATAACATTTCTATGTGTTTACAAGTATAAATACACGCAAATGTTACACATGTAAACTGTCGGTATATATACATATTATATACAGTATCCCAGTATATTACATACATTATATATATTAATAGTTTAAGATAATATTTAACTTAAAACAAATATATTTGAAAATAAGGATTATAATATTAATATAACAATATAGATCATTATAATACAATGCATATATAAAGTATTACTATAAATACTGGCCATTATAGACAAAAATGTTCTATGTAACAGAATATTAGATAACAACATTAAAAAGAGATGTAAGATAATATAATATTTCTTCCGGATAAATATTTACAAAATGATCCGATAGTATACAAATGTAAATCCAAAAATATTACACATGTAAATTAATTAATGATTACATTTGTAAATCGAAGAGAATCATAAATAAGTACAAATGGAAACACAAAATCAGTTAAAAGACCGGATTATATCGTTTATAAGGTCTGAGGGGATTAGCAGTGGAATATTAGCGGATAGAATTGGAGTACAAAGGTCCAGTATATCGCATCTATTATCAGGAAGAAACAAACCCAGTTATGATTTTATTTTAAAATTTCTGGAAGCCTTTCCAGAGGTAAATGCCGAATGGTTTATTTCCGGTAAAGGGAATATGTATAAAAAACCTGTTCAGACTAACTTATTTGCTACGCATGATATAGAAGCTGATAAAGGGAAACCTGATGAAATAACTGATGGAAAGAAACCATTCGTGACAGGGGGAAATATGAACAAGGAGAAACAGGAGACGGATCAACATGCAGAAATACCTTTTACAGCCGGAGTAGAAAAAGGACGCATTAAAAAGATTATCATATTGTATGATACCGGAAACTTTGAGGAATTTAATCCGGTTTGAACACAAAGGAGTGCTTGAGGGGTTTCAATTTTCATTATCTTTGTACTCCTTACATCCAGAAAAGATTATAACATTGGTAAAAAAGAAGATTGAGGATCTATTGGTAACCGGCAATCAGAGGCTGAATAAGGACTGTTTTATACTAACCTTACGATCGGGAGATCCGTTGCCGGCCATTTTCCCAGGTCAGTTTGCCGAATTACGCATAGATCATTCCGGGGACACATTTTTAAGACGTCCCATATCATTTTATGATGTGGATCGGGAGCATCAAGAGATGCGTTTACTTATCCGGGAAGTTGGAGCAGGAACCCGGCAACTGGGTATGCTCGGTCCGGGAGATACCTTAAATATAATCTATCCACTGGGGCATCCTTTTACCTTGATAGATGGTAAAGAATTTCTTCTTGCTGCGGGAGGCGTGGGAATCGCACCCATGTTGTTGCTTGGGAAAACGCTGAAACAAGCCGGGAAAAGGCCTGTTTTTTTATTTGGTGCCCGTTCTAAAGAGCAGATGTTTGATCTTGCCGAATTTGAAGATCTCGGAGAAGTTTATATTACTACAGAGGATGGAAGCATGGGAAAGAAAGGCATGATCACCGACCATCCGATTCTGGAAGCAGGCACTTTTGACGGGTGTTATTCCTGTGGTCCGGAGCCTATGATGAAAGCGATAGCAAAGATAGCAGCCAGGAAAGAGATCTTTTGTGAAGTGTCGCTGGAAAATATAATGGCCTGTGGCATCGGAGCGTGTCTTTGTTGTGCCCAGCCCACAGTGCACGGAATGAAAATGGCCTGTGTTGACGGTCCTGTTTTTAATACAAAGGAATTGTTATGGTAGATCTCCAGGTTAACATAGGAACCCTTTCCCTAAAAAATCCGGTGACCACAGCTTCCGGATGTTTCGGATATGGTTCCGAGTATACTGATTTCATGGATATTTCCCGCCTGGGGGCTGTTTTTACAAAAGCTGTCACGAAGGAAAACAGGGAAGGAAATCCTTCCCCGCGAATGGCGGAAACGCCCTCCGGGATGCTGAATTCGGTTGGATTACAAAACAAAGGGGTAGATTATTTTATCAATCGTATCTATCCCACCTTGCAACAGTATGACACGGTTTTTATTGCCAATGTTTCGGGATCCACCCTGGATGAATATGTGGAAGTTGCGGAGAAAATCAATGCCTTGCCGGGCATACCTGCCATTGAGCTAAATATTTCCTGTCCGAATGTTAAAAAAGGAGGGATGGTTTTCGGAACCAACCGGAAATCTGCTTCGGAAGTGATCAAAGCGGTGCGGAAAGTTTACCGGAAGACCCTGATCGTAAAATTATCCCCTAATGTTACTTCTATTCCAGCGTTTGCCAAAACGGCCGAGGATGCCGGTGCTGATGCTATTTCTCTGATAAATACGATACTGGCAATGGCCATTGATGCCGAAAAACGCAAGCCGGTGCTGGCAACGGTGACGGGAGGCCTATCGGGCCCGGCCGTCAAACCGGTGGCCCTGAGAATGGTTTGGGAAGCTTATCATACGGTAAAAATCCCGGTGATAGGTATCGGAGGAATTCGCAGTGCGTCCGATGCCATCGAGTTTATGCTGGCCGGAGCAACAGCCATTCAGATAGGAACTGCCAACTTTGTCGAACCTGCTGTTTCGATAAAAATACTGGAAGGCATTGGGGAATACCTGGAAAGACATGGTTTTTCTTCCGTGCAGGAGCTTATCGGCAATCTGGAAATGCCGGAAGGCTTTGAACGCTATAGACCCAAAACGTTTTGAGAATAATGATTGACAATGATTGAATGAAGAACAACGGTTAATTCTTAGCACAACAATCATTATTCACCGTTGTAAAAAGTAAACGGCCGATAAAATTTTACCGACCGTTTAACCAGGCATATAGGAGAGAGAGAGCATTAATATCGAATGTCTAATATTTATCTATTTAATTTAATAGCCTTAATTTAATAGCCATGACCGTGACAAAGATTACCCATTTTTGTTTGCGGATCATATTATCAGTTCTTTTTATCGGTTAAACGGAAACTATACTTTTCTTTCGGATATCTTCTACATGTTTTTCATGATGTTCCGCGACCCTGCCGGAAGGATCAGTGTTAGCCTGCCATTTGGGGATCCATTTCAGGACCGTTTGTGCAGCGCCTTCTTCCGGAAAATGTTTCTCAAAAAGTTTTCTGAACAAGAAGGCTTCTTTGGTATCCGGTGTATTGTATGGGTACCGGGCGGATGCCCGGGAAAATTCCAGATCTGAGATCATCCTTTCAGCATAATCCACCACACTGTCTATCCAACTATAGCCAACACCATCCCCAAATTGTTCTTTCTGTCTCCAAAGGATATGCTCCGGCAGCCAGGGGTCTTCCGGGGTGTCAAAAGCTTTGCGCAAAACATATTTTTCAGGTTTGCCTTTGGATCGGTCGGGACGTTTTTCTTCCGGTTTTATGGAAATAGCTGTATCCAGGAACTTCAGGTCCAGGAAAGGCACCCGGGCTTCGATGCCGTGGGCCATGGTAGATTTATCCGCCCGGAGACAATCTGCTGTGGAGAGACGCAGTACACGTCGTACAGTCTCTTTCTGAAACTCTTCATCCGAGGGGGCATTGTGGAAATAAAGATAACCACCGAATATTTCGTCAGAGCCTTCGCCGGATAACACAACCTTGATTCCTGCCTCACGAATGGCTTTGGAGAGGAAATACATAGGGGTGGCAGCACGTACGGTGGTTACATCATAGGTTTCCAGATGCCATATTACCTTTTCCAGGGCTTCCAATCCTTCTTTGATGGTATAGATCACTTCATGGTGAATGGTTCCCAGAAAGGCGGCTACTTCTCGGGCAGCGACCATATCCGGAGCATCCTTACTGATTCCGACAGAGAAGGAGTGAAGAGGCCTTCCGGAGGCTTCCATGAGACGTTTGGTAATAGAAGCTACCAGACTTGAATCCAGACCGCCCGATAACAATACTCCGAGAGGCACATCACTCATTAGCCTTTTCTCCACAGAGGAAATCAATGCTTTTCGCAGACGAACCGGGTCGTAGCTTTCCACAGCTATGCCCGCATCTTCCCAGCGGGGTTTGAAATACCGTACAAAACCGGTTTCAGGGGTGTAATAATATCCGGGAGGAAATGCCTCCGGTTTGATCACATAGTCATGGATGGCTTTCATCTCCGAAGAGAAATACATTCTGCCTTTTTGGTCAAAACCATAATACATCGGTTTAACCCCGATCGGATCCCGTCCTGCCATGAAGCTCTTCCCGTCCATGACGACAAAGGCAAAAACACCGTCCAGCATGTTGCAAAAATCCGGGCCGAATTCCTCATATAAGTGTACGATGACCTCACTGTCGCAGTGGGAGCGGAAAGTATGATTCTTCAAAATGGTTTTTCTCAATTCTATGTGGTTGTATATCTCACCGTTATGGATCACATACGCATCTTTACAACCTTGTATGGGCTGACGTCCTGTTTCCAGATCAATGATGGAAAGCCTTTCATGGGCAATCACCGACCCGTCGGGAAAAATTTGTACATCAAACTCATCCGGTCCACGGTGTTTCATCCTCCGGCTTAAGATCCGGATGTCTTCCACCGGGGAGGGTCCTGTTATCGAAATAATTCCGCACATATCTTTAGGCTTTATTTTATTAATTTATGATTACATGACAAAAATATCGAATTGTTATTATTATGACTAATATAACGATAAGAAACTAAAAAAAAATTATTTTTAATAATAAAATAATATATATTTGCCATAATTAATTACGAATTGTTATATTTTATAAGGATACATCATGGAAAACTTACAGATTGATAATTTGGACAAACAAATTCTGGAGATACTGATGACTGATGCCAGGACTCCTTTTCTGGAAGTGGCCCGGAAATGTGGGGTTTCCGGGGCCACAATACACCAGCGGGTGAAAAGTCTTGAAAGAAGGGGGATTATTAAGGGGACATGTTATGAGGTGGATCCCCGGAAACTGGGATACCGCACTTGTGCTTATATCGGTATTTATCTTGAGGAAGCGCGTCTGTTCAGTCAGGTAGTAAAACATTTACGCAGTATTCCAGAGATCACACAGTGTCATTATACAACGGGCGTATATTCCATCTTTATAAAGGTGTATACGCGGGACAATGAACACCTGAAACAGGTCTTGTCGGACAAATTACAGGCCATTCCCGGCATTGCCCGTACCGAAACATTTATTTCGCTGGAAGAAAGTTTTGCCAGGCAAGTGGCAATACCGGGTAGTTAAGGCAGAAGGCAAAAGGTAGAAAGCAGAAATCAAAAGCAAGGCATAAGATTTTACACCTTATTTTGCTTCTGCCTGGAATAATTTCTATCAGGATTTTTTTATCTTCACAGCCAATAAATGTTTCATTCTGCAATAGAAAACATTTTAGGTTTTTTGTTGCGGAATTTGGATTAATATATGAAGATAAAACGAACATGATTTTTTTAATAAAAATTTATACCGGAAAATGATTAAAAAAATCCTGTGAGAATGAATGGGTTACATGGGTGAAGAAAATGTTTGTTTTCTTCATTATATTATGAAATAAAAATAAAAATTTTTAAAAACATGAAAAAAGCGTATCTGTTTACGGTATTTACTATCGCAATTACATTTCTTTTGAATGGTCAGCCCTCATTGCCTTTGGATGATACGGAATACAATGAAAGCTGTACAAGTATTATGGTAGGAAAAGAGGCCAGCACAGACGGCTCGGTGATGACCAGTCATACCTGTGATGCCTGGTATCGAACCTGGGTGGATTTTGTTCCGTCCCGGGAGCATAAGGAAGGAGAGCTGCACCCGGTTTATAAGGGAACTTTGCATACCTCTTCAGTCTGGAGCCGGGAGGGGGTAAAAAAAGTGGGTGAAATCCCCGAAGTTGCGAAAACATATGCATATTTCAATACGGCCTATCCCAGTATGAATGAGAAACAACTGGCTATTGGCGAGACCACCTTCGGTGGATTGAAGTCTCTGCATAATCCTGAAGGGATGTTTCTGATCGAGGAACTGGAGCGTATTGCTCTTGAACGTTGTACCACAGCAAGGGAAGCTATTCGTCTGATCGGTCAACTGATCAGGGAATATGGTTATGGAGATTACGGAGAATGTATTACGTTGGCCGATCCCAAAGAGGTGTGGCAAATGGAGATCGTTGGGGAAGGACCGGACAAGATCGGGGGAGTGTGGGCTGCAGAAAGGATTCCGGATGACCATGTGGGAATTGCTGCCAATATCTCCAGGATTGGCGAAATAGACCTGAAAAAACCGGATTATTTCATGGCTTCGGAAAATGTCTTTAAAGTTGCTCGTAAACTGAATCTTTGGGACGGGAAAAAACCGTTTAAATTCTGGAAAGCTTATGGTAACACTCAAAAACCGTTTTCTATCCGGGAATATTTTGTGTTCAGCACCCTGGCGCCTTCACTTCATCTTCGTTATGATGCCGACGAACTTCCTTTTTCAGTTAAACCGGACCAGAAAGTGGATGTCCGTAAAGTGCTTGAGCTATACCGTACTACTTATGACGGTACCCAATGGGAGATGATCCGTAATCTGAAGGTTCCTTACCGTCATCGTAACGAGCAGGACAGTGTTGTGGTGGATACGATCATCAGTCCTGCTGCCCATCCCTGGCTGTCCCGTGACAAGAGAGCTTTGCTGAATGCCCTGAAACCGGGCGTGGTAAAGCGCGACAGACCTATATCCGTTCAATATTGTGCCTATTCGTGGGTGGTTCAGTTGCGGGACTGGCTGCCCGATGCAGTAGGAGGAAGGATGTGGTTTGGACTGGATATTCCCCGGTTGGGAGCCCGTATTCCCATCTATGCCGGTAATCTGAGTGTGCCGGCCAGTTTCCGTTTGGGCGGGGAAGATCATTTCAGCCGTGAATCCGCTCTGTGGGCTTTCCGGCGGGCCAATCGTCTGGCAATGGTGAAGTGGAGCGAAGGAAAGGAGATCATAGAACCTGTCGTAAAAGAATACGAAGACAAAGCCTTTGACGAAGTGGATTATGTTGAGTCGAAAGCCTTGCAGTTGCTTGCACAGGACCGTGAAAATACCTTAAAAGGACAGCCCTCGGAAGAAGCCCGCAGGTACCTGACCCGCTATTCCAACGATTTTGCCCGGGCTGTGGTTTCCCGATGGTGGGAGCTGGGGGATGACCTGTGGGTGAAGTTCAGATGGAGCTTTTAGAAAGATTGAGGTTCAAAGCTTGATACACCGAAATAGTAAACAAAGATTTTAACTATTGCTGTACTTGAAGGAAAAAGACTAATTTATGAGTACATTGGGGAATGTATTGTGGTTGTTGTTCGGGGGTATTCTTATTGCCATTGAGTACCTGATCTCCAGTGTTTTGTTGATGATAACCATTGTCGGCATTCCGTTTGGTTTACAGACCCTCAAGCTGGCCGAGCTGGCTTTGTGGCCTTTTGGCCGGGAAGCTGCGCCGACAGATGAGGCAGGCGGCTGTCTTTCCGTTTTTATGAATATTCTCTGGATTTTTATCGGCGGCTTTTGGATTGCCCTGTCGCATTTGGCTATGGCTCTGATATTATTTATTACCATCATAGGCATTCCTTTTGCTATTCAGCATATAAAACTGGCCGGTCTGGCATTGACACCATTTGGAAGAACGATTGTGGAGAAATAAAATGAGCAGCCAAAGGCTGTGAATTTGATGGAAATTATGAGGGAATACGGTGGTCATTCAGTAGTTATACAGTAGTCATTCAGTAGTAATACAGTAGTCATTCAGTGGTCATACAGTAGTAATACAGTAGTCATTCAGTAGTAGTGCATAATTATGTAGCAATTGTATGACGCGAGCGATAGCGAGCGTATGACATGAGCGTAGCGAATGAATGACTATTGTATGCCAGCGAACGCAGTGAGCATGACTATTGTATGACGCGAGCGATAACGAGCGTATGACCATTGTATGCCAGCGAACGCAGTGAGCGTATGACATGAGCGAAAAAAATGAATACAAAGATCATTTTTTCCCCGGAATGAAAACATTTTCCATAAATGTATTATTTTTCCT
>DRPN01000113.1 GCA_011374625.1 Bacteroidota bacterium | reverse complement strand
CTATTATTCCATTCTATTCCCTACCTTTACTCTGCAAAACAAAATACCATGCTGAAGGTCTATCATGCATCTGCCGGTACCGGTAAAACATTTACTCTGGTGCTGAACTACCTGACACTTTTGCTGCGTAATCCGGACAAGTACCGCCATATCCTCGCCGTTACGTTTACCAATAAAGCGACAGCCGAGATGAAGGAGCGGATCATACGGGTCTTGTACGGGTTGAGTCACCTGGGGACTGACAGTTCGGATAACCGGAAAGAGACAGCGGAAGCCTGGCTTTATCTGCTGAATATGCCGGAGGAGTTGAAGAACGAGAACAGGGAAATAATCCGCAAAAAGGCTTCCCGCGCCCTGCGGTGGATCCTTTATGATTATTCCTATTTCTCTGTTCAGACCATCGATAGCTTTTATCAGCGGGTGCTACGGGGGTTTGCCCGTGAGCTGAACCTGCGGTTCGGCTATAATATCGAACTCGATACAGGGATTACGCTCGAAAGGGTGGTGGATCTGTTGCTGAAGGATGTCGGCGAAAACCCGGTATTGCTTGACTGGTTGGTGCGGTTTATGGATGATGTGAGTGAAGAAACCGGTAAATGGGATATACGGAAACTGATTCTCGAGCAGGGACACCAGATATTTTCGGAACATTTTAAGATGATTCCTCCAGCGGTTTTGCAACATATTACCAGCAAAGAAGAAGACTACCTGAAAAACTATCTGGACCGTCTTTATGCCATTATACGGAGTTTTGAGCAGAAGATGAAAGATTATGGAGAGAGGGGGCTGGAGATTATATACGGAAATCATTTCTCGGTGGATGAATTTTCTTCGGGCAACAAAGGAGCTGCAGGTATCTTTCAGAAAATGACCGAACGAAAATATGTTTTCGGGGCCCGTTTTCTGACAGCTCTGGACGACCCGGCCAAATGGCTGACAAAGGTCCGGCAACGAGATCCGGAGCTGATGAGCCTGGTACGGGAACACCTGCATCCGTTGGCCCGGGAAATGTATGCATATTTCAAAGCCCATTACGAAGATTATTATACTGCTCGTGCCATTCGTTCGCAGATTTACATCCTGGGAATCCTGGCTGATCTGAAAAACGGTTTATTACAGTGGATGAAAAAAGAAAACCGTTTTCTCATTACCGAGGTAGGGCCTCTTATCCGTCAAATCATCGGCAACAATGAGACCCCATTTATTTATGAAAAGATAGGACAGTATTATGAGCATTATATGATCGATGAGTTCCAGGATACCTCGAAGATCCAGTATGAAAACCTGAAGCCGCTGCTGATGAACAGTCTGTCTGCCGGGTATCTCTCATTGATAGTAGGCGATATTAAACAATCCATCTACCGCTGGCGCAATGGCGACTGGAAGATCATGGGAAAACAGCTGTACGGGGACTTTCAACGGGAACAACTGGAAAAAAAGGTCTTGCGCGAGAACAACCGGAGCCATGCGTCGATTGTACGGTTTAACAATGCCTTTTTCAGAACAGCCCCTGATCATTTGTGGAATCTTTATGTGGAGAGTTTTGGGAATTTTCTGAAGAAGAACCGGTATCTCGACTGGCCGGATCATTCTTTTCTTGAGGATGCAGGGCTGCAGGATCAGAAAGAAAATCTGTTTGGGATATACAATGAAGAAGAGGTTGTGCAGAAAGTTCGTACGGACATGCAGTACGGTTATGTATATGTGAGTTTCCCGGAGAAAGACAGGAAAGAGGAGTGGATGGAGAAGGTGATGGAGCAGGTGGCTGACAGGATCGGGAGCCTGTTGACAGAGGAGGGCTACCGTCCGGAGCAGATCGTATTGCTGGTGCGTACCAACGCCGAGGGAAGGGATATGATTCGTTATCTGCTGACACGGCAACAGGAAGGTATGACGATAAGTTATCCTCTGGTGTCGGAAGACTCCCTCTTTTTGAACAGCTCGGAGACGGTACGTTTTATAGTAGCTTTCCTGAGGTATTTGTCCGATCCGGAAGATGATCTGAATTTTGCCGTGCTGTGGTATCTGCACGACCGGCTGACCGGAAATACAGAAAATCAGGACAGATTGCCGCAATTTCATAGGAAGCAGATCGCCGGGATAAAAGGGGATGATCGTTTTTCTCTGTTGTCAGGCGTGACACGCGAGTGGCTGATTCATTTGAATACTCTTCCCCTGACCGAAGTGGTTCAGGAAATCATCCGGTTTTTCGCTTTGGAAAAGAAAAAAGAGGAAGTGCCTTTTATCTATACTTTTCAGAATTATTTTCTGGATTTCGTAAACAGCCGGAGTGCTGCGCTGGCAGATTTTCTGATGTGGTGGGATGAGCGGGGAAGTACACAGTCGGTACAGATGCCGGAAGAGGTGGATGCCGTGCGGGTGATGTCTATCCACAAAGCGAAGGGGCTGGGAGCGGAGGTGGTTATCATGCCTTTTGCCGACTGGAGTTTTGAACAGATAAATAAACGGACGATCGTATGGTGCTGTCCCCGAAAAGATACGTTTGATGCTCTGCCTGTAGTTCCTCTGGTCTACAGTCCGGTGCTGATGAAAAGTGTCTTCCGGGAAGATTATCTGGAAGAGCACTTTGCCAATTACCTGGATAACCTGAATCTGCTGTATGTGGCATTTACAAGGGCAAAGGAAAGGCTTTATATCTGGTCGGCCGGAGGCAGGGCCGACGATACCGGCCGTCTGCTCAACAAGACGGTGAAAAATATCCTGGAGAAAAAGGAAAACGGAGAGTTGCAGGAGTTGGACATCCGTTGGGATCATGAGAAAAAAGTCTTTGAGGCAGGTACCCCGCGTAAAAACCGGGAAGAGAAAAGACCTTCCGGCGTGCGTGTTGATACTTATCCTGTCTATACGGCATTTGACCGTTTGCGTATTGCCCGCAAGGGACAAAGGTTCTTTGTCCTGCAGGCTGCGGGAGCACAGGAAAAAATAGACAGGGGGACCCTGTATCACAATATTTTGTCGGGAATAAAAACAAAGGCGGATGTGGAGCCGGTATTGCTCCGGAACGTGTCAGAGGGAGTAATTAAAAAAACGGAAAAGGTAGCTATGCTAAAGGAGATAGAGTCATTTCTGGAACAGCCGGGTGTGGGAGAATGGTTCTCGGGAGAATGGGAAGTTCGCAATGAAGCGACCATCATTCACCCCGGCGGACGGATGCTGCGACCCGACAGAGTGATGATCCGGCAGAATGAAGTGGTGGTGGTGGATTATAAGTTCGGGGAGGTGGAAGAGTCCGCCTACATCATGCAGGTGCGGCGTTATATGGATAGCCTCCGGGCCATGGGATATGCTTCTGTTACAGGATGGATATGGTATGTTACATTGAAAAAAAGGGTAAAAGTGGATGGCTGAAGCAGAGAAACAGGATCAGAGAATCTTTCCCTGGGGTACCGGACAACGGTACTATCAGGCTGCGGCATACTATCGCTCGGTGTTCGGTGAGCGGGTGCAAAAACTTTCGCTGGATGCCGGGTTCACCTGTCCCAACCGTGATGGCAAATTGGGTCGGGGCGGATGTACCTATTGCAATAACAGTGCTTTTAATCCTTCTTATTGTCATCCTGCCAAACCGGTGGTGCAACAGCTTCGGGAAGGAATGGAGTTTCACCGGAAACGCTATCGCCGGGCCGGAAAGTACCTGGCCTATTTTCAGGCTTATACTAATACTTATGCTCCGCTGGAAGTATTGCGGGAAAAATATGAAGAAGCCTTGTCGGTGGATGGGATAATGGGGTTGATCATCTCGACACGACCCGACTGTGTGGATGAGGCAACCCTGGATTACCTGGAAAAAATGTCCCGCAAAGTGTTTGTGGGGTTGGAGTATGGGATAGAGTCCTGTTATGACCGTTCGCTGAAACGTGTAAACAGGAGGCATACTTTTGCCCGGAGTGTCCGGGCCATTCAGGCGACAGCCGAACGTGGCCTGCCCGTGGGTGCACACCTGATCCTGGGACTGCCCGGCGAAAGTGAAAAGGAAATGCTGGCGGAAGCGACTCTCCTTTCCGGGTTGCCCCTGGATATAATCAAACTACATCAGTTACAGATTATTGTGCAGACAGCTATGGCGAAGGAATATCACAAACATCCGGAACATTTTCATTTGTTTGTATGGGAAGAATACCGGGAACTGGTAATTGATTTCCTCGAACGGTTACGGCCGGATATAGCAGTCGAACGGCTGGTCAGTGAAGCCCCGCCACGGTATCTGGCAGCCCCCGGTTTCGGCAGAAAAAGACCGGATGTGTTGATGCAGGATATCCTGCAGAGGATGGAAGAAAGGGATACATGGCAGGGAAAATTGCGGAAAGTTTAAAGTTGGGATTTTGTAGGCAAAGTTCTGCCTGCCCATGCAAAAATTATGGAACGAAAAAATATATGGAAGAAATAAAGGGCTGAAGAATCCTGCGCCCGGAAAGAGATGAAAAATACATTTATATATAAAGTTGCAGAGTATGTGTTCACGGCACACCGGGATGATCCGGGTCGGGTGAAGGTGATCTTTCCCAACCGGCGGGCGGGACTGTTCTTTAATCATGCGCTGGCCGGCCTGACCGGGCATCCCGTGTGGGCTCCGGAGGTACTTACCATCCGCGGGTTTGTGGAGGAGCAAACCGGAAAGAAGGTGACGGATACCCTGTATCTGGTGATGGAGCTTTATGGTGTGTACAAAGAGATAATCGGCAGCATAGAGCCTTTTGAGGATTTTTATCCCTGGGGGGAGATGCTGCTGGGCGATTTTGATGACCTGGATAAATACCTGGTGGATGCACGGGACCTCTTCCGTAATCTGAAAGCCGAAAGAGAGTTGACACAGGATCTTTCTTACCTGTCGGAAGAACAGGTTGCCCTGCTCAGGCATTTCTGGGATCATTTCCCGGAAGCACCGGAAGAAGGGGAGGCGGGAAAGTTCCTGCATGTGTGGGAGAAACTGTATGCTGTATATGAAAAATTGAGGAGAGTACTGGCGACGAAGGAGATGGCTTATGAAGGAATGCTCTACCGCGAGCTGGCAGAAAAGATCGCCCGGAGGGAATGGACCCTGCCGGATGCGTCGCCGGTTTATCTGATCGGTTTCAACGCGTTGACACCGACCGAAGTGAAGTTATTTGAGGCCCTTAAAGACAGCGGACAGGCCTTTTTCTTCTGGGATTATGACGAAGCTTATGTTACTACCCGCGCCGGGGCCAGTCTGCCGGGGCATGATGCCGGACGTTTTATTCGTAAGTATATACGTCGTTTTTCGCCGCCTGCCGGGTTGAACATATTTGATAATTTGCTGGATAAGGAAAAAGAGATCAGGGTTTATTCCTCGCCCAACAGGACCGTGCAGGCGTGGGTGGTCCATAACCTGCTGGAACAGTGGACAAAAGAAGAAGATGTACAAAAGGAGAGGATCGCGGTGGTGCTGGCAGACGAATCATTGTTATTGCCCGTATTGCATGCTATGCCGGAGGAAGCAGGCGACATAAACGTGACCATGGGGTATCCCCTGCAGGATTCACCCGTATTTTCCTTCTTCGGGTCGGCACTGACGATGCTGAAAAACAAGACGGAAGATAAAGATGGAAATACACTCTTTTACTATAAGGATGTGTTGAATATTCTGCACAACCCGCTGTTGGCGGAGCATAGAAAAACCGGCTGGCACGAATGGGAGGAAAATCTTATCCGGCAAAATAAGATCTATCTTTCTTCCGATGGGATATCGGCGGAAGAGATGGTGATGCCGGTATTTGAAATCCCGGAAAATTCCATACAATACGGTCAGGTATTGTTAGATGTTCTTCATAAGGTGTTATCTTTTTCCTCCGGGGAGGAAGAGCGGAAAGATGGCGGGCTAAACATAGAGGTGTATTATCAGCTTTATCTGCTCGTGAACAGGTTAAATGATTTTCTGGAAGAGAAAGACCTGCCACTGTCGCTGACAGGTTACCTGAATCTGCTGTTGTACCTGGCAGGGCAGTCAACCGTTACTTTTTACGGGGAGCCTCTTACCGGTATACAGGTGATGGGGGTATTGGAGACCCGACTCCTCGACTTCGACAGGGTGATCGTTCTCTCAGTAAATGAAGGGAGCCTGCCTAAACCTTATGCAGTGGCCTCTTATATCCCTCATTCGTTACGGAAAGGATTTGGTTTGCCCACTTATGAACACCGGGATGCGGTGTATGCCTATTATTTCTACCGTCTGATTCAACGGGCCCGTCATGTGGCACTGGTATGGCATACCGAATCCGATGCCGGACAAAAAGGGGAGAAAAGCCGTTTTATCAGCCAGCTGCAGTACCTGACACAAAAGAAACCGGAGGTAACAAACCTTTATTTTAGTCCGGGAATGGGGGTGACCGGAAAACTCTGCGTGCAGAAGGATGGTACAGCCTTGTCATGTCTGCAGGCGTTGGTTGCTGGCGAGGATAACTATCTTTCACCCAGTGCGATGAATACGTATCTTACGTGCCGCCTGCGATTTTATTTCAAATATGTGGCAGGCATCAGTGAGCCGGAGGAGATGGAGGAAGATATGGATGCAGCTCTCTTCGGCAGTTTGCTGCATAGAGCCATGGAAAAGGTTTATACCCCTTGGAAAGAAAAAGAAGTAACGGTTGAGGATCTGGAGAAAATACTGCAGAAAAAACTGTATCGTAAAGCCGTGGACGAGAGCTTCCGGGATGAGCTGTATGACGGGCACGAGGCACCGCCGGCAGGAACGGTAAACGGGGTGCAAATGATCATCCGCTCGTCATTGGAGAAATATGTCCGGAAAATCCTGGAGTATGACCGGAAATATGTAGCACCGTTTATTATTAAAGGTCTGGAAGAAAAAGTAATACATAAGTTGGTGATCACGGTTGACGGTAAGACTGTACCGGTACAACTGGGAGGAAAGACAGACCGCAGGGATGAGTCCCATGGCAGGATGCGTCTGGTGGATTATAAAACAGGTCAGAAAAAAACGGATTTTGAAAGTATCGGGCAGTTGTTTGACCCGGAAGATAAGAACCGCAATGCTGCAGCTTTTCAGATCCTGACGTATGTCTGGATTACGGGCGGAGATGTGCCTGTACAGCCGGAGTTGTACTTCGTGCGGGAGATGTTCAGAAGCGATGTGCGGCAGGGGTTACGCATGGGGCCGGGACGGCAGAAAGTGCCTTTTGTTCCGGACAGGGAAGATATGCTGGGCTTTGAAGAGAAACTAAACAACTTGCTGGTAGAGATGTTTGACCCGCAAGTGCCTTTTGACCAGACCCCACATGCCGAATTTTGTACCCATTGCCCGTACAATGCAATATGTCAGAGGAACAGGAGTTCAGAGAATTAATTTTTTACTTATTTTTGAGGATAACCTGTCAAACTTCCCAGCATGCGTTTCGACTATTTTCAATACAAGATAGAAGTTAAGAACCTGAAGTTTACCACTGACGAAGGAGTGGTTCACCCCAAAACTGCCCTCATCACGCTCTTGGGCGAGAAAGGGGAGATGCTGGGGGTGGAGATCTTCGGATACCGGGAGATTAGTGATTGGTACCGGCAGATAGAGGCAGGGGAACCTCTCAATATGAACCAGTGCTATGTCCGGGATTTCTCGCTGGCAGCCTACCGGAGCGTCCGGAAAATGGAAAAGAAAGAATATGTTAAGATCCCCGGCATTACGGCCAGGAATGCTTTTTTCGAATCCCGTATGATCACGGACTTTTCGTTTGCCGAATTTGCCGGCGGCAATGTGGACTTCGAGTTTACGCATTTCTCAAGGGGGGGCGTTTCGTTTAATTCAGCCCGTTTCGGAGACGGGAATCCGGTGTTCAACAATGTGCTGTTCCGCAACGGTAATGTAGATTTCGGCAATGCGGTTTTCGGTGCCGGGATCAAAGGATTTAAAAACTCGGTTTTCCGGGACGGCAAAAAAGATTTTCAGTATTGCGATTTTGGTCCCGGGGAGGTGAGTTTTAACAATACGGAGTTTCATTCCGGTGAGGTGTCTTTTATCAATGCTGTTTTCGGAGAGGGAAATGTGAGTTTTAAAATTGCCCGCATCACCGGAGGGAAGGTGGATTTTCACTATGCCAAGTTCGGAAAAGGAAACATTAGTTTCGAGCGGGTGGAATTCGGAGATTCACGGGTTGATTTCCGGGCGGTGGAGTTCAACGAAGGACGGGTGAACTTCAACCGTTCGCTTTTTGGGGAAGGAGACATAATGTTTGAAGGCAGCGAACTGCCTGCGGGCCGGTTTAGCTTCAAACGGGCCGACATGGGGAAAGGAATGGTCAGCTTTGAGTGGGTTAACTATGCCGGTGCTGAGTTGTTTTTTGAGAAAACCAGTTTCGGGGAAGGGAATGTTTCTTTTCTGGGTGGACAGTTCGACTTGTTGTCGCTGCAATCGTGCCATCTGGATCACTATTTCGATCTGCGTGTAGCGTACTGTCGTTACCTGGACCTGTCCGACACCATTGCACGGGATATCATCGATCTGAAACCCTATGATCAGGATGTGAAGGTCCGTGTGCTTAACCTTTCCGGCATGCGTCTGCTGGGACGTATGTACATCGATTGGGAGGAGAACCATGTGAAGGATATCATCCGGAACCTGGACTCCGGCAATAAGCTAAAATCCGAACAGTTCAGGATCCTGAAGGAAAATTACAGTATTACCGGTCAGTATGCCGACGAGGACAAAGCCTATGTGTGGTTTAAACGCTTTGAAGCCCTGGATGAACTGGAGTCGCAAAAGAACAAAGGCTTTTTCCCGGCCCTGTGGGCTTATCTGCAGTATGCTTTCAAGTGGGTGGTGTTTGATAAAATTGGCCTGTATGCCACCGACCCGGTGCGGGTATTGGGTTCGATGATCGTGACTTATGTGATATTTTCATTGATTTATTATGTGCTCCCTTTTATTGCCAATACGCGGATCGTGTCATCACTGGGGGATCCCGACAAGCTTTCACGCATTGCGGTGGCTTTTTACCACAGCGCTATCACTTTTCTGACTATTGGCTACGGCGACTATTATCCGTCGGGAACTATCCGGTGGATCTCCGGAATTGAGGGATTTATAGGGTTGTTCATGATGTCTTATTTTACAGTGGCTTTTGTACGAAAAATACTTCGTTAGAATTTTTTTTATTTTTGGACAACCGAAAACCATACAACCTGATATTCTATGATGATTATACTGCTGATTCTTTTTTATATTTTTTTTCCTGCTCTGATCATCTATGCAACCTGTAATAATACGCTGCTAAACCGGATTGGTTCGGTGGTAATCGCCTATGCCGTAGGTTTGCTGATGGGGAACATCGGCTTGTTGCCGGGAATGACAGATGCTTATCACTTCCTGTTGCAGGGGAATGTGGCTCTTCCTGCCGATCAGGCACAGGCATTGTTTGAAAAGGGGAAGATCACGGCCGGTGATCTGGTGCATAACAAAGTTGCTTACGTGCAGGATATGATTACTACCATCACCATCCCTCTGGCGATTCCTTTGCTGTTGTTTTCCCTGAATGTGAAAAAATGGTTCCGCCTGGCCGGGAGTACTTTTCTTTCTCTGATACTGGCTCTCACTTCGGTTTTTGTGGTGGTGGTTGCGGGCTTTTTTATTTTTAAGGATAAGATCCCCGAATTGGGGAAGATCGCAGGGATGTTGATCGGTATTTATTCGGGTGGGACTCCCAACCTGGCATCTATCAAGGAGGCCCTGAATGTGGATCCGGATATCTTCATCATGACCCATACGGCCGATCTGGTGATCGGAGCTATCTGCCTGTTGTTCCTGCTGACCGTGGCCCGGCGGTTTTTTCTATTGTTTTTGCCACCTTTTCGGCAGTTTGCCGATCAAGAAACAACCGAGCGTCTTACCCGTGAAGCACAGGAGATGGATAGTTACAAAGGAATTTTTTCACGGGAAGTATTTCCAAAGTTACTGTTAGCTATTCTTTTGTCAGCTCTCATTCTGGTTATAGGTGCCGGACTGGGTATGTTGGTGCCCAAAAGATCCATGATGGCCGTCGTGATCCTGTCCATCACCACCCTGGGCATTCTCTTCTCCCTGATCCCTTATGTCAACAAAATCAAAAAAACTTTCCAGACGGGCATGTACCTGATTATTGTATTCTGTCTGGTGGTTTCTTCCATGGCCAATCTCCATAGCATGATCAATGTGAAATACTTGGACCTGCTGTTGTATGTGGCAATGGTATATTTCGGCTCTCTCTTTATACACATCCTGCTCTCCATGATCTTCCGGCTGGATGCTGATACGGTCATTATCACCTCAACAGCTATGATCTATTCTCCGCCGTTTGTACCGGTGGTGGCTGCTGCCCTGAAAAACCGAGATATCATTATATCGGGACTTACTACGGGCATCATCGGATATGTGGTCGGGAACTATCTGGGTATCTTTACAGGGTTTTTACTGGGAGGATAAGGAACAACGAATAACGAATGATGAATGACAAAGTATAATATAAATTATTTAGGATAAAGCATAGAGAATAAAGGGAATGAGTTAAGCCTTTTTGTTAAATCAGGATGAAAAATTTGTGTTGTGGAATACAAAAAATTAGAGCATTTTGAGCTGACAGATAGTGTACTTGGCTTCAGCGCGAGTTTCATTTTTTTCTTGTCAGGAGGATAAAAAGCAACTGGTTTCCAAATATGGCAGGAACTACTCGATAATTCTTGATGAAATGGAAGCAAATGAAACACGGTGAACCCTTGAGGTTCGGTAAACATTAATCCCTGTTGCGTATCAAGTTCTCATTGTTTGTTGCTTGTTATCTGACAATCGTGATGTTCCCTGTAATCGGACTGGATCCGTTCCCCAGATCAATGATATAATGATAAGAATCCATAGGTAGTAATTTTCCTTTATATCGTCCATCCCAGGGATTAGGATATCCTTCTTCGGAATGGAAAACCAGTTTCCCCCAGCGTGTGAAGATTTCAATTCTGACATGAGGATACAGTTCAATGTTTCGTATTCTCCAGGTATCATTGTGTCCATCACCATTAGGTGTTATAACGGTAGGAATATCCAGACAGGAGGTGCGGGAGAAACCAACAGTGAACGTGGTATCCAAACTACATTGATTCATATCGATTACTGTCACCGAATATGAACCCGCTGTCAGATGATCGATATTATCACCGCTCATCCCATTTGACCAAGTGAAATTGTATGGAGATGTTCCTCCGTCGGCAGATAGTTGAATGGAACCATCGGGCATATCCGGGCATTCGGCATCAGTTATGGTTGATGAGACAGTTAGTTGATCTGGTTCAGAAACAGTAACACTGATATTGCTATGACAAGCATTAGCGTCTGAAACGGCAACCTTGTAGGTGCCTGCTGTTAGTCCCGAGATATCTTCTGAAGTAGCCCCATTGTCCCAGACAAAAGAATAGGGACTTGTGCCACCTGTAACAGAAAGGTCTATACTTCCGTTATTATCTCCATGACAAACTGCATCTGTTACAGAAGCACTTAATGATAATGAATCAGGTTCGGAAATGGTAAAAGAACTACTCTCCCGGCAACCATTTCCGTCTGTAACGTTAAGCGTATAACTTCCCGCAGACAATCCGGAAAGGTCTTCAGTAGCTTCTCCGGTGCTCCAATTATAAGTATATGGACTTATTCCGCCGGAGACCGTAACATCAATGATCCCGTTATTTTCTCCATGGCACATGACATCGGTTATTGTTGCAGTTATAACAATTGCTTCCGGTTCAGTAACCGAAAAAGAAGTATCCTTCTGGCAGCCATTGGCATCGGTTACCAAAACCGTATACTCCCCGGCCGGGATTGAAGAGAGGTCTTCAGAGGTTTGCCCGTTACTCCAGCTGAAGGTGTAAGGTGTTGTTCCTCCTGTTACCGTCAGATCGATGGCTCCGTTGGCATTGCCGTTGCAGTCCACATCGGTGACGGAAGCAGAGGCAGCCAGCGCCGCCGGTTCATTGACCGTATAAGTTGCAGAGGTCGTACATCCGTTGGCATCGGTGATGTTTACGGTGTAGTTTCCGCCGGAGAGGCCGGAAAGATCTTCCGAAGCAGCGCCGTTGCTCCAGCTGAAGGTGTAAGGCGTTGTTCCTCCTGTTACCGTCAGATCGATGGCTCCGTTGGCATT
>DRPN01000096.1 GCA_011374625.1 Bacteroidota bacterium | reverse complement strand
GGGAAGGTTCAAACAGGAAGAAAATTAGAAAATGAAAGAGGAATGAATTGTTAAAATTGCTATTTTTTTGTAACTTTGAAAGTTGAAACGAATTAAAAAAATGTCCTCATTACCCAGTTTTTTCAATCCCGGGAAACCACGGAGGTTTCATTATACGCCGCTTTATTATGACCCGGAAAAGGAAGCCTTGCAGCAGCGGATAGCCCAAATTGAGCAAGAGTTTGGTCTTCATGAAGGGGAAGCATATGTGCCGAAGATAAGAAAGGGACAGATGTCTACTTATTTCAAAAGAAAATCACAACGACGGGAGAAGGCCTCCAACTTACGTTTATTGGTAATTCTGGCGATTCTGTTCCTCTTGTCCTATATTTTACTATACAGTTAATTAATCTGTCGGTATGTATGAGTGATATCATCCGATTGCTGCCTGATTCGGTAGCAAACCAGATTGCTGCGGGAGAAGTGATACAACGTCCGGCATCGGTGGTAAAAGAACTTATGGAAAATGCTATAGATGCCGGGAGTAATCGTATTTCAGTCCATGTGATCAATGCTGGTAAAACCCTGATACGTGTGGTTGATGATGGTTGTGGCATGTCTGAAACGGATGCCCGCCTGGCCTTTGAACGGCATGCTACTTCCAAAATCCGAAAAGCCGAGGATTTGTTTTCCATAAGAACAATGGGGTTCAGGGGAGAAGCTCTGGCTTCTGTTGCTGCAGTAGCTCAGGTGGAACTGAAAACAAAAAGAAAAGAGGATGAGTTAGGGACATATATCGTGATTGCCTCTTCAAAAGTGGAAAGTCAGGAACCGGTTGCCTGCCCCGAGGGTAGTAATTTTGCAGTGAAGAACCTGTTTTATAATATCCCTGCCCGACGCAAATTTCTCAAGTCCAATACTACGGAACTGAAGCATATTGTGGTGGAGTTTCATCGTATTGTGTTGACACATCCCGGGATATCCTTTAACCTTCGTCACAACGAGTCGGATATTTATCAATTACCGGTAGTATCCAGTTTGCGCCAACGTATTGTTAATGTTTTCGGGAAAACAGTAAATCAGCATCTCATTCCTATACATACAGATACTTCCGTAGTAAAAATACACGGGTTTATTGGCAAGCCTGAGTTTGCAAAAAAAACTTTTGGCGAACAATTCTTTTTTACTAATGGCCGTTTTATGAAACATCCTTATTTTCACCGGGCTATTACAGAAGCTTATTTGAATATTCTTCCTAAGGAGGCTGTTCCTTCTTATTTTATTTATTTCGAAACGAATCCGGAGAAAATAGATATCAACATACACCCTACGAAAACGGAGATCAAGTTTGAAGATGAGCGTTCGGTTTGGCAGATTCTTTATGCCTTGGTGAAAGAAGCTCTGGGAAAATTCAATATTGTTCCTTCCCTTGATTTTGACAATCCTTCTCCTATCGAAATTCCGGTGATACGTCGCGGGGAGAAGGTATCTCCCCCGGAAGTCCCGGTGAATCCCGATTTTAATCCCTTTGAACCGAAGAAAGAAATGCAGTCTCTACATTATGGTGATTTCCGCACCAGGACACAGAAAGAAGCGCTGAAGCATTGGGAGAAAATGTATGAAGGATTAGAGCAGGAACCCTGGAAAAGACAACAGGAGATAAAGCATAATACGACCAGTGATATTCAGACCAAAGGAATCTCCTTTCTGCAATTCAAGCACAAATATATTCTGTTTGCTGTAAAGTCGGGTTTGATGATCGTCGATCAGAAAAGAGCTCACGAGCGTATTCTTTTTGAAGAATTCCTTCAACGGTTTATCTCTGATGATATTACCTCACAGCAACGGTTGTTTCCGGTGTCTTTCAATCTGGATCCTGCAGATTTGATAGTGTTGGAGGAAATCAAGCCGGATATTGAAAAATTGGGAATTTCCTGGAAAAAAGAGAAAGATAATTCCATCAGCATTACCGGGATTCCCGGGAGCAGTTTAATCTCAGATCCGGCTGAAATGATACGTGCCCTAATTGTCGAATATAAAATTTCCGAGTCGGATCCTACGGCAAATGCCCGGGAAAAGATTGCCCGTGCTTTGGCACAGGTTGCCTCTATCCCTTATGGGAAACCTCTTACAGCAGAAGAAATGAGAGATCTGACAGATCGGCTGTTTGCCTGTAAGGAGCCCGGATATACGGCCGGAGGAAAGCCTGTGTTTTACATACTTCCGTTAACAGATATTGAAAAACAATTTGAATAATAAGAGATAAGTGACATTATGTCCTGTTTCTTTCTTAATCCGTTGCTTTTTATAACTTTGGCGCAGCGATTGTGAAGAAGCTGGAAACATTAAATATATGAATGGATACCATAGGCCGGCAGACGCCAATTTCCCGCCGGTAGTAAAAAATATTATCATTATAACCTCCTTAATGTGGCTGATTACCCTGGTGGTGCAGCAGAGTTTCGGAGTGGATCTGACCCGTTGGTTGGCGTTGTATTATCCGGGTTCAAAATATTTCCATCCCTATCAGTTTGTCACACACCTGTTTATGCATGCAGGATTGGCTCATTTGTTTTTTAATATGTTTGCTTTCTGGATGTTTGGTCGTGTACTGGAAAATGTATGGGGTGGTAAAAGATTTTTTATCTTTTATTTTGTTACGGGAATAGGGGCTGCCGGTTTTTATATGCTGGTACATTGGTTAGAATACAGATCTTTGCTGACTCACATGTCTGCTCAAGAAACCCAGCTTGTTTTTGAAAAAGGAGCCGATGTTTTGAATAATTTTCAGAATTTTACAAATCCGTACATGGCCAAGCTTAATCTGTTACTTAATACTCCAGTTGTCGGCGCCTCAGGAGCTGTATTCGGCGTGTTGCTGGGCTTTGGGATGCTTTTTCCGAATACCCGGTTGATGCTTTTATTTCCTCCGATCCCTATTAAGGCTAAATATTTTGTTATAGGTTACGGAGCTTTGGAGCTTTATTTGGCCTTGGCACAGCCTGGAAGTAATATTGCCCATGTGGCTCACCTGGGTGGCATGCTTTTTGGTTATATAATGGTGAAATACTGGAATAAAAAAAGAACTTATTTTTATTGAACGGATGACAATATGGGAAGGAATTAAAGATTCGTTTAAGAAAGGTTCGCCCCTTATAAAATTGATTTATGTCAACGTGGGTGTTTGGCTGGCAGTGAATATTGCCTATATCTTTTTATTTCTTTTTTCGGTACCTGACCCTTCGGGTAAGATACTGGTATGGTTGGGTATACCGGCATACCTGCCATCGCTGCTTACGCATCCATGGACGGTTTTTACCTATATGTTTACACACCAGGGTTTCCTGCATATTCTTTTTAACTTGTTATGGCTTTATTGGTTTGGTATTATTTTTCTACAATATTTTGACACGAAAAAACTGGTGGGAGTATATCTTTTGGGAGGGGTGAGTGGTGCCCTGTTGTACATCCTGGTTTTCAATCTTTTCCCGGCGTTTCACCAGGTTCTACCCTATTCCATGGCTATTGGAGCTTCTGCTTCCATAATGGCCATCATTATTGCTACTGCTTTTTATGTTCCTGATTATACCGTTTATATATTTCTGATCGGACCCGTCAAGATTAAATGGGTTGCTCTTGTCGCTTTTATTTTGACCACTCTGGTAGATTTTCCTACAAACGCCGGGGGAAAGTTGGCACATCTGGGAGGAGCTCTTTATGGATATTTCTTTACGGTTCAATACCGACGTGGAAAGGATATAACCCGGTCTTTTAACCGGATGTTGGATACTTTCTTCTCCTGGTTCAAGCCCCGCAGAAAAACGTTGCATGTCAACTATCGCCGGCCTGTGGATGATCTTGAATACAACCGGCAAAAAGCTGAGGAACAAAAAGAAATAGACAGAATATTGGATAAGATATCCAAGGGCGGCTATGACAGCCTCACCAAAAAAGAAAAGGAGACTCTTTTCAGAATGAGTAATAAACATTAATCCAGAATTATTGGTGCGTACAGTTAAATATTTTTTGTTGATAATGACATATGCCTTGTCGGGAGCCTTACTTATTTCATATCTGTCAGTTTGGATTCCTCCTGATAGATTTTGGATTCCTGCCTTTTTTGGGCTGGCGTTCCCGTATCTGTTTATGGCCAACCTGATCCTTTTTGTGTATTGGCTCCTACGGTTGGAAAAGGTGAGTGCTGTTATTTTAATCGTGATGTTGCTTGGATGGAATAATGTTAAGCATTATTACAGAATCCCGATAAAAAACAGGGAGAAAATTGACAATGGTGGGGGATTTACCGTTACTACTTTCAATGTTCGTTCATTTAATGTTTATGCCTGGTCACCGGATGTCAGAAAAGATGAACAAATTGTATGGTTTTTAAAAAAAATTAAACCCGATATTTTGTGCTTGCAGGAATTTTATACCGATGAAAAACGTTTCCCGGAAAAGAAAATCATAGAAGAGCTTAATTACCCGTATCATTATATATCATATATAAATCAATATCACAGCCATTCCTATGGTTTGGCAGTTTTCAGCCGCTTTTCCCTGTTAAATAAAAAAAGTTTATGTTTTGACGAGTCATCAAACCAGAGTCAACTTTGCGACGTGATTATAGGAAAAGACACCTTTCGCCTTTTCAATAACCATCTGCAATCAACCAGTCTGAATAAACAAAAGGTTCCGTTGAATTATCTGGATGAGGAAGGGGAAGCGTTGAGGGAAGTAAAGGATATTTCCTTGCATCTCAGAGGCGCTTTTATAAAAAGGGCAAAACAGACTAAAATGCTGAAACGGTATATCGAACAATCTCCCTATCCTTTACTGATTTGCGGAGACTTCAATGATACGCCGGTATCTTATACCTATAAAAAGTTATCCAGAGGATTGAAAGATGCTTTTGTGGAGAGCGGACGGGGTCTTGGAAAAACCTATCATGGCATTTTCCCTTCTTACAGGATAGATTATATCTTGCATGATCCGCGATGGAAAGCGAGGCAATATAAAACCTATCATAACGGTTTATCTGACCACTACCCGGTTTCATGTGTGTTGATAAAAGTGCGTAAGGGATCAGAACGGTAAATGGTCCAAATCCACATTGCCCCCGGATAATATTATCCCTATTGTCTTATGCCGGAAAAGATCATTGTGCTCTATCACTGCAGCAAAAGGAACTGCTGCAGAGGGTTCGACAATGATTTTCATACGTTCCCAGATCATGCGCATGGCCTGTATGATTGTTTCTTCGCGGACTATCATGATATTGTCTACATTTTGCCGGATGATGGCGAAAGTTCGTTCACTCAGTGAGGTCAATAATCCATCGGCGATGGTTTGTGGGCGGAGGGAAGGAATCAGTTTCCCCGAATAAAACGAACGGGCGGCATCATCGGCACCGGCAGGTTCTGCCCCGAAGATTTTTGTGGTGGGGGACATGTGTTTAACGGTAATGGCTGTCCCGCTTAGTAGCCCTCCCCCGCCGACAGGAGCTATTACAATATCAAGAGCAGGTGTTTGATCAAGCAATTCCAAGGCAGATGTCCCTTGACCGGCGATGACCTTTTCATTGTCATAAGGATGAATGAAAATAGCTCCGGTCTTATTTACAACCTGTTTCAGAGTCTGTTCCCTTGCTTCCAGGGTGGAAGAACAATAAAAAATCTTTGCCCCATATCCGGCTACAGCCAGTTTTTTAATGCGTGGAGCATTTTCCGGCATAACGATGTACGAAGGAATGTTGTGCATGGTGGCAGCCAGAGCCAGTGCTGCTGCATGATTGCCGGAACTATGTGTGGCCACACCTTTTTTCTTTAAAATCTCATTAAGGGTGGATACGGCATGCGAGGCTCCCCTGAACTTGAAAGCGCCAGCTTTCTGAAAATTTTCACATTTGAAATATATTTTACTATCCAAAATCCCGTTGATGGAAGAAGAATATAATACAGGTGTTTTATGAATAAAGGAACGGATACGTTCGGAAGCTTTTACAATATCCTGAAAGCAGGGACCTATCATGTTTATTTATTTTCCTTATTCTGAAGCAATTTGTAGTTTTCATAAAGTTCTTTTACCCGTACCAGTATATCGTATTCTGAAGCATTAAGGATAAAATTTTCAGGCAACTGACAATAGCGCATGAATTTTTCCAATTCGACACCTTGTAATCCGGTAAGTTTGCTGATGATTGCCTTGTTGAACTTTGAATTGATCATATCCTGCTTCCTTTGTTCGGCCTGTATTTTTTCCAGTTTGTGGAGACTACGTTCTTCCGGGGAACGAAGGGAGAAAGAGAAACCGGTAGATACTTTCTGGTATTTGATAGCTTCTTCGGTAAGCAGCTTGTCATAATAATTCTGCATCTTAAGTGTTTTGTCTTTGGAGAGATCCAGGGAAAGTACTTTTTGCTTGAATTGTTCATAGGTGCCCAAGCCGTGAACGATAACCCCTTCGATATGGTAAATTTTCTCTTTAACATAGATAACTCCCGAATAATGATTGGAAGGCCAGAAACCAGGCAGCGAAAAACGTGTATCTTCATAACCGATAGCAGTAATAAAAAGGGTGTCTGTTTTATGCATGGGGATCGTAAAAAAACCAAGCGTGTCAGAAATGGTAGCTCGTTTGAATTTATAATTGATGATGTGCGCATAGGGAATCGGAACACCAGTGACAATGTCCCTTAATTGTCCCTGTATGATGATCAGTGAATCAAGGGATAAAGAAGCTGTCTGTCCATGGACAGAAGAAGCGGAAAAAAATATTGAAACGGTAATTAAAATTGTGATAATCTTTCCTCTCATAAGTGTTATCTTAAATAGTATGTAAATGTCTTGCTTTTTTCGGACAATTCAAAAAAATGTCTATTTCTTATGCTGTGATAATTTATTAGAAGTCGGACCAAAAAACATAAAAAAACAAATTTTACATTTAAGAAAAAAAATGCGATTTTTGGGGTTTGTAATAAAAAATATATGACGTATCAACAAATAATTGAAAAGGCTTGGGAGAATAGAGACCTGTTACAGGGCAAAACGGTTAGAGATGCCGTTTTTGATACGATTGACAATTTGGACAAAGGTTGTATCAGAGTAGCTGAGCCTGTAGGGGAGGACTGGAAAGTCAATGAATGGGTGAAAAAGGCAGTGATTCTATATTTCCTTCTCAGACAGATGAAAGTTATTGAGACCCCTCCGTTTGAATACCATGACAAGATCCCTTTAAAATCGGGTTATAAAGAAAAAGGTGTCCGTGTAGTGCCTCATGCTCTTGCAAGGTACGGGGCTTATCTGGCTGCCGGAGTGATCCTGATGCCTTCTTATGTGAATATCGGAGCTTATATTGATGCAGGAACCATGGTGGACACATGGGCTACGGTGGGATCTTGTGCACAGATCGGAAAAAATGTTCATCTCAGTGGAGGGGTTGGTATTGGTGGTGTGCTGGAACCTGTTCAGGCAGCTCCTGTGATCATAGAGGACGGATGTTTCATTGGCTCTCGCAGTATTGTGGTGGAAGGTGTCAGGGTATGCAGGGAAGCAGTCCTGGGAGCCGGTGTGGTGCTGACAAAATCTACACGAATCATAGATGTTACCGGAAAAGAACCTGTGGAATACCGGGGGATCGTACCTTCTCGTTCGGTAGTGATCCCCGGCAGTTATACCAAATCTTTCTCGGCAGGAAACTATCAGGTGGCTTGTGCATTGATCATCGGGAAACGAAAGGAGTCGACAAACCTGAAGACATCATTGAATGATGCTCTTCGGGAATATGGAATTTCTGCCGGATAGAGAATTTCTTCCAGAGCTTTTCTCAAAACAACTCCTCCCTTTTTCCATAAGTGGAAATATTTTTTTCATAAAAGAGTTAGTAATATAAATAATCTGTCATGCCCGGAATTTCTGCAGTAATTATCACTTATAACGAAGAAAAATACATAGGTTTATGTCTTGAATCGCTGAAAGAGGTAGCGGATGAGATAGTTGTGGTGGATTCCGGGTCGACGGATGATACGCGTGAGGTATGTGAACGATATGGGTGCCGCGTGATCCTGCATGACTTTGAAGGCTACAGGGAGCAGAAAAACTGGGCCATGGCACAGGCAAAATATGACCATATCCTTTCCCTGGACGGGGATGAGCTTTTGTCGGAGGAGCTAAGGAAATCAATTCTGAATGTTAAAGAGAAATGGGATAAAGATGGATATTATTTTAACCGACTGAATAATTTTTATGGGAAATGGCTGTATCATTCCGGGGTTTATCCCGATCGGAAATTACGCCTGGCAGACAGGCGCAAAGCGTATTGGGGAGGAATCAATCCTCATGATACCTTAAAATTGCAAAAGGGAGCAAAAAAGGGTTATCTGAAAGGCGATCTTTTACATTATGCCCAGGATACAGAAGAAGATCACAGAGAAAAAATACAAAGATTTGCTGCTATCAGTGCCCGGGAGTTGGTAAAACTCAGGGGAAAATCATCGTGGTTACGTGTTTATTTAAGTCCAATGTGGAGTTTTGTATGGAATTATTTTTTTCGCTTGGGTTTTCTGGACGGGAAACATGGGTGGAAGGTGTGCCTGTTGAATGCCAAATCCTCTTATATGAAGCACCGGGGAACGCGTTTTGTAAAAGAACAATGAAAAATTTACTTTTACAGGGACAATTAACAGTCATTTAGTCGTTAACCGGAAATGAAGAACATTATGATACATATATTTCAACGTCATTGTTGGTTTTCTCCCAGTTCGGTGAGTAAAATCAGACCCGAATGGTTCTCCAGAGAAAAATGTTTTCAGAACCTGAAAAATACGATTGTCAATGATAATCGGGTTAAATTAACCTTAGTATATGATAATGCTGAGGGTCCACTTGAAAGACATTTTATTTCGACTGAAAAACATTATGAAATAGTGGAGTTTACTGGAGGAGATGACTCCCGGAGCCTGTATAATTTATTGCATTATATTATTGAACAGGATATTCCAGATGAAGACATTGTCTATGTATTAGAAGATGATTATGTTCACCGGAAGGGATGGGTTGATATCATGCTGGAGGGCTTTAATCATACAGATGCTAAATACGTTACACTGTATGATCACCGGGATAAATATTTTTTACACAGGTATCGTAATCTTAAATCCAAAATCGTTTTTTCCCCCTCTGTTCATTGGCGTTATGTCCCTTCAACAACCAACACTTGGTCAACTAAATTCAAGACATTAAAGAAACATTTTAAAATTCATGAAAAATTTTGCAAAAGCAGAAAAGGAATAGCAAGAGACAATGCTAAATTTAATTATCTGACTAAAAATAATTTTTTTCTTATCAGTCCAATACCTGCTTATTCCACGCATGCGGAAACTCCTTTTTTGTCGCCTGTTATTGACTGGGAAAAAGTGATTAATGAGAACGAGTAATAAGTTTAGATGGTATTATCCAGGTTTTTTTACCAAGCGCCAGAAAATAATATTTCCAGAGATAAAAATAAATGAACAGATGAACACGGACCCTGAAAAAAGGGATGAATATTAAACCAAAAATAGCAGGTACCAGCTTTTCCAAAAATATAGTATTGATTACCAAAAATAATTGCAATAAAATCTGGGAAATTCCTGTAAAATGCTTATGAAAGTAGATATGTTTAGATTTTAGTACCTCGGTTTTATAGAAAGCAATATTCTTTTTGTTTTTTCTGGTTAATCCCCCATGTTGATGAATAATGGAAACATCGCAAAGTAAAGCTACAGTTCCTCCGTTTTCTCTGATTCTTTTACATAAATCAACATCTTCATAGTATAACCAGAAATCTTCGTCCCATCCTCCGATTTTTTTAAAAATTTCTTGTTTTATCATTAGAACAGAACCCGAGACCCAATCCGGAAAAATAACCCGTTGAGACCCACAGTATTTTTTGAAATATTTTTTTGAAAGTTGTAAATATATGGTTTTTATGAGTCCATTGATGGTCCACCCTGTTGGAAAAACTCCAAAAGGATTTTCCGGTTTACCGGAAGGTCTTTTTTGTTGAACTGAAATAATGTGATATGAAAGATTATTTTTTGCGAGGGATAACATATCTTGTATTGCATCCTTCGACACGATCGTATCCGGATTTAAAAACAACAAATATTCCCCAGTGGCATACCTAGCTCCCCGATTATTTCCGTTTGAAAAACCATAATTTCCTTCGTTTTCTATAAATAAGAAATCCGGATAAAGCTTCTTGAATTTTTTTAGATTACCATCATTTGAAAAATTGTCCACGACAATTACTTCCGGATCGAGAGCGGTTGTCTCTTTTATGGACACTAAAGAGTTAAGGCATCCTTTTAAAGACTCCCATCCTTTGAAATTTACGATGATGATGGAAAGTTTATTCAACGGTTTTCTGAATTTATTTATTTATCTGTAAATTAATAAATTTTTTTTATTTTTATTTAATTATGAAGTATCGTTTGGAGGTTTTTATATGTTGTCTCTCTTTGTAGTAAAGCGGTTTCCCATAATAATAAATTGTGTAAAGAATATCTTTTCCCTTACCTTTTTCGATCCGGATACTTCCCGGTTTATATATTAACAAATTCGTAATGGAAGACAAACATGTTATATTGTTTAAGATTGGGAACCCTTTCCCTTCATTTAGATGATCAATGTCCACGGGTATGTCTCTGTAATACTTCATAATGGAATATTTCAGGAACTTTTAGATATACTCTCTGGTTTTCATCCGAAAGGAATTAAACTACTAAAATACACAGATTCCCCGGGATAAAAAAGTATAGCAGAGCATATTCGGTTGATATGATGACCCGAAGTAATCGTATCACTATTGTTCACTGCAGGCTCATTGTTTCGGGAAAAATTAATTCGATCGCATATTTTTATCCTGGAATTATTTATTTACTTTCCTCTGTAAATTCCTCTGTAAAAATTTATGTAGGTTTGTATTATCATAATGTAAACGGATGATACATGGGATGGGATAATGATATCAGGCAAGCTGTTGAGATATTGAAAAAAGGAGGTGTGATTTTATACCCTACAGATACCATTTGGGGCCTTGGCTGTAATGCGACGGATGAAGAAACCGTTCGGAAAATTGCACGGGTGAAAAAGAGGGCAGAAAGCAAAAGTTTCATTATTCTGGTTGATTCTGTGGAAATGCTGAAACATTATTTTAGTGAGGTTCCTGAGGATATTGCTAATGAAATGATTCATACAGATCTTCCCACGACATATATTTTGGCCGGGGTTTCCGGTCTGGCTTCTTCTCTGATCCGGGAAGACGGGACGACAGGCGTACGCATGCCGCAAGATCCTTTTTGTGTTGAACTGATCCGTGAACTATGCGTTCCGCTGGTGTCTACCTCGGCCAATTTTTCTGGAGATCTTCCTCCTGCGCATTTTGGGGAGATCGATCCAAAAATAATAAAACTTGTGGACTACGTGGTACGATGGCGGCAGGATGACCGGACTCTGTGCCGGCCATCCCGTATCGTAAAGATATTATCAGACGGAACAAGAAAAATTATCAGGGAATAAAATATTTGTGCCAGAAATCCTGCATCACTGTTTTGTCTTTCTTGTCTGTCGTAACAAGATCGTACTTAACAAAGGTTTGTCAATCTTTAATCGTTATTCATCGGTCCAAAGATTCCTTCCGGCAAACGCAAGATAATTTCCTTTTTCTTTTTGTTAGTGTGTGTTATAAATGCTGGATTTGCCGGGATCAGATATGTCTCTCCCTCAGTTTCTATCTCAAAAAGAGGGTTTTCGGAGATGTCTGTATACCCGGTGATCTTTCCTTGTTTGCCTGAGGTTTCATCCCGGAATGAAAAACCGGTGTACAGTAGCGAAAGATTATATTTCCTTATTTCTATATCTTCGGGTTCCAACCAGACATTGCACCCCTGGTAACGTGCGGCTTTGTCACGGGAAGTTACTTCCTCCAAATGGACAACAAAAGAATTTTCGCCGTATTCCTTTGCTCCGACAACGGCAAAAGGAACCGGCAAGCCGTCAATTTCCAGAAAAACAAAGGCGGGAAACGTATCCGGAAAAGAGAAAATCTTATTGAACCGGATGATGATACCACCATCCAGTCCGTGAACTTTCAATACTTCACCCGCATGGATCAGATTATTGCGGGACATGTTGTTCGGTTCAAGAATGTGAAAGGACTATTCCTTTGTTTTTTCTTTGTCAGAACTTTCTTCTTTTTTCTCTTCGGCAGCTTCTTTAGCAGGTTTTTCTTTTGCTTTGGGTTCTT
>DRPN01000106.1 GCA_011374625.1 Bacteroidota bacterium | reverse complement strand
GTACTCCTAATGTTTTGAAGCCGTCCACTGCCTGCTGCCGCGAGCTTCCGGCACCAAAGTTCTTGCCGGTGATCACAATATCACCCGACTGGCATTTTTTAGCAAAATCTTCGTAGCCTTCAAGGTTATCGAAAATATATTGTCCCATCTGTTCCGGATCGGTAATTTGCAGGTAGCGGTTGTGGTAAATCATATCCGTGTCAATGTCATCCTGGCTGATAACCCAGACACGTCCTTTCACTACCATAGGTCTGTGCTCATGTTCCTTGTGGCTTTGTGTCGCCGTTTTTTGCAGTTCTTCACTGCGTAGTTCAAAATCAAAAGTAGCCGGTTCGTCAGGAATGTCGTCTTCACTTGTGATGTAACCCGCAACCGCCGATGCAGCAACCGACGCAGGGGAAGCAAGATAGACTTCTCCTTTTCCCTGTTTTCCGGGGAAGTTTCGGTTACCTGTGCTGATAGTGATCTCTCCCGGACCGTTCTGTCCTACCTGTCCGGCAGCACAACCGGCACAGCCAGCGTTAGAAACCAAAGCCCCTGCTTCTTTAAATGTTTTAATGATGCCTTCATCAAGGCACTGCTGCCAGATTTCGTCAGTAGAAGGAACAATTTTCAACACCACACCCGGTGCTACTTTACGGTCTTTGAGAATATCAGCTGCAGCCCGCATGTCTTCAATCCGCCCATTGGTACAACTACCGATAAAACCGGAATCGATTTTCACTTTCTTTTCCTGCACAATATCCACCGTGTCGTGGGGTTTTCCCGGCCGGCTGACCATCGGGACAAAGTTGCTTACGTCAATTGTATACTCTTTCTCGTAAACAGCATCGTTGTCAGCATCAATTTTATCCAGTTTTCTTCCGGTCTTTTCTTCACAATATTCCATAATGGTATCATTGGGCGGGAAAAGCAGAATGATGACCCCCATTTCGGTACCCATTGACGCGATGGTGATCCGCTGGTCGAGCGTGAGTTTATCAACAGGCTCTCCATAAAACTCCACCGAATATCCTAACAGACTGTTCGCCCCAAACTGGTGCAGAAGGTTCAGCACAATGTCTTTGGCAGTTACATGCTCCGGTAATTCGCCGGTTAAAGTGATCTTCACTGATGGCGGTACCTTAAACCATACTTTCCCACGGTGAAAAGCTACGGCAATATCTTTATCTCCCATGCCTTGTCCAAACGCTCCGATGGCACCGAGAATGTTAGCATGCGAGTCGGTGGTAACAGCAGTAGAACCGGGCCACGACAAACCATTCTGAATAAGCGTATGCGTGCCAATACCATTGTTGATGTCGTATACTTTAACGCCATGCTTCCGGGCAAAAACCCTGATTGTTTGCTGATTAACAGCATATTTCTGATCGCTTCCCGTAGGGTTTGTGTCGAATGTAAAAAACGTTTTGCTTACATCATCAATAGTAAGGTTGTTATCCTCCAGGTTTTTAACCACATTGGGTCCGCCAAAATCCCTGGCAACACGGGCATCTATCATGATATCGACAATATCGCCGGGTTTAACAAAATCTTTATCCGAATGGTTCGCTATAATTTTTTCAATGATATTCATAGTTTCTTCTGTTTCGTGAAAGGCCAAAATTAACACAAAAAAAACTAACTTTGAAAAGAATTATTAAGTGAATATAATGAAGAAATTAACATTGTTACCACTGGCCATGGTACTGGTATTTTACCTGGTGTCTTGCGAAGGCATCACAAAAAAGGAAACAAAAAGAATAAATACGGAACAGACAGGATATTCCTTTGAACGAATATTTGTTGTGGAAGAAGGCTGTTCAGTAGATACGCTGGAGGACTGCACCCATGTTTTACTTGAATATCCGGTATTTGAGGGTGAAAAGATGAAACAGGCAAACAGCTTTCTTAACCATCGAATGGCAGATATTCTTGGGTTTGGAGATGCCGAGTCGGATTCACTGGTTGATCTGGAAAAGGCAGCACAAAACATGCTACAAGACTACAGGGAATTTAAAAAAGAGTTTCCTGAATCGCCTCAGGTGTGGAACGTGCGAATGATCAGTCATCTAATATATGAAAAAGAAGATCTTGTGTGTGTAAAGATGGTTTCAGAATCATATATGGGCGGCGCACACGGTTCGCTAAATGTATCATACATAACATTCGATACAACAACAGGTTCTTTTGTTCATTTATTTGACCGGATTGAAAACAAAGAGCTTTTTCTCTCTCTGGCAGAGCAGAAGTTTCGCAAAAAAAGAAACCTGACACCTGAAGAAAACCTGGAAAAGGCTGGGTACTGGTTTCCGGACAATAAATTCAGACTTCCGGCAAATATAGGGGTGGATAGCAACGGCTATTTGCTCCATTACAATCCTTATGAAGTGGCACCGTATGCATCAGGTCCCACGGACATTGTCATCGGTTTTGAAGAATTGAAGAAGGAATAAGACGCTTCTACTTTTGCCTGTTAGTTGAATCTGCTGCCTGTTGAGCCTGAATGTAAGCCTGCTCTTCTTCCGGCGACAACCATCCTCCGCCAAGGGCCTTATACAAGGACACATGAGCATTTAGCAAATCTCTTCTTGTCTGTGAATACTGCAACTGAGCATCAAATGACTGCCTTTGGGATTCCAGTACTTCGAGGTAGCTGGTTTGCCCTTTATCATAGCGTTCTTTAGACAAAAACTCTGCGTTTATTGCGGCATTGTTGCGTAGCTTTTGCGCAGTAAGTTCCTTTTTTAATGTTTGTATGGCAATAAGCGCATCTTCCACTTCCTTAAAAGCACGGATAGCCACATTCTCATAATTTCTCAAAGCAGCTTCCGTATTGGCTCTTTCTATTTCCACCCGACGTTTGTTTTTGCCAAACTGGAATAAAGGACCTGTCAGCGATCCTGCAACAGCCCATGCCAACCCACCGGTATTTAATGCCAATAGGTCATTGCTGGCATAGCCAAGTAATCCGGTAATATTCAGTGAGGGCCAGCGCATGGCCTGGGCAGCACCGATCAGGGCATTTTGGGCTTCATACCGGGCTTGTGCTTCCTGAACATCAGGACGGCGAAGTAATAAATCAGATGTCAGTCCTTCAGGAATAATGGGAGGCTCTTCCTGTTCAATCAGTGGCATACCGGAAATAATTTCTTCGGGATACCTTCCAAGAAGAATGCTCAATGAGCTTTCGGTATAAGCAATAGCCCTTTCGTAAACCGGCACAGCAGCCTGTGAGATAGCTTTTTGGATCTGGGCCTGGTTAAGATCAATTTCAGGTATAATACCATAGTTGTACCTATATTGGATGATCGTAAGGCCGCTGTCTCTTGAATCAAGTGTTCTCCTCGAAATATCAAGTTTAGCCTGGTTGTCGAGCAAAGTGAAATAAGTTGCAGCAACAGAAGATATCAGGCTCATCTGGATGGTACGCAGGCCATATTCTGAAGCCAGCAAATCGGCTCTGGCAGATTCATTCAGCCTTCTGTATTTTCCCCAGAAGCCAATTTCCCAGTACATTTCGGGATAGGCAGAAAAGTTACTTGTATTGTTGTCAAACAACTGGCCTCCTCCAAAATTCCCTCCGGCTGCATTTGCCGAAAAACCGAAAGTAGGCCACTGATCGGCTTTTGTATAACCTACGTTGGCACGTGCAGCTTCAATACGTGCAGCTGCCACTAAAACATCCTTATTGTTTTCCAGCGCCTTTACAATTAATGTGTCAAGTACGGGATCTTTGAATAATTCCCACCATCTGAGGTTGACGATTGTATCTGTTGTTGTCGAATCAAACCTGAAAGTATCAGGCCCCTGGTATTCGGGTTGTACAAAATCAGGCCCCAGCTTACATCCTGAAAAGGATACGATTATTCCAAGAATGAATATGGTTATTATCTTTTTCATGGTCTAATCATTTTTATTATTAACATCCTCATTATTTTCTTTTTTGACTTCTATGGCAGCCAGCCTTTCTCTTTTCTTTTCGTAGCCTGCCAGTTTTCCAATGAAAACAAACAGCATAGGGTAGAGGAAGACTCCAAGGAGCGTTGCCACTGTCATTCCTCCCAACAAGGCCATACCCATAACTTTACGTGCTTCAGCACCTGAACCGCTGGCGATAACCAACGGAAAGACTCCCAGAATAAACGAGAAAGCAGTCATGAGAATAGGCCGGAACCTTGATTTGGCAGCAGTAATGGCGGCATCAAACAAGCTCAGCCCCTTTTTAAATTCATCATTGGCAAATTCAACAATCAGAATGGCGTTTTTTGCTGCCATTCCAATGAGCATGACAAAGGAAACCTGTGCGAAAATGTTGTTCTCAAAAGTAGGACTGATCAACCGACCTGCCCAAAGTGCGAATAAGGCACCAAAGATGGCAAAAGGTGTCCCCATCAAAATGGCAAAGGGTAACGACCAGCTTTCATATTGTGCCGACAAGATCAGAAAAACAAAAAGCAGAGAGAAAGAAAGGATGATCATGAGCGATCCTGAAGCCTTTTCTTCCTGGAAAGACATAGCGTTCCACGTATAACCCATATCTGTTGGAAGCACTTCTGCCGCCACTTCCTTAAGCGCATTTCTGGCTTCGTCAGAAGTGTATCCTTCTGCCGGTCCTCCGGTAACTTCAACTGAGCGGTACAGATTGAAGCGAGTTGTATAATCAGGTCCGGAGATTGGTAATATGGTTGTTAGTGTGGCTAAAGGAACCATTTTACCTGCACTGTTCTTTATAAAAAAGTTATTGATCTGGTCTGCATTCACCCTGTATTGCGGTTCGGCTTGTATGTATGTTTTGTACAATCTGCCAAATCGTGTGAAATCATTTACATAAGCACCGCCCATAAAGGCGCCAACCGTGGTGTACAGGTCGTTGAGCGGAACACCCAGCTTCAGTGCCTTTTCCCTGTCAATATCCATATATCGCTGCGGAACATTGGCCTGAAATGTGGTAAAAGCATTTCCTATCTCGGGTCGTTCGTTAGCCGCTTTGATAAACTTCATGGCATTTGATGCAAGGTATTCAGGTGTGTTTCCGGCTTTATCCTGCAACATGATGCTGAAACCGGAGCCATTTCCGAGCCCCGGAATAGCCGGAGGGCCAAAGGCAAATACCTGCGCTCCCTTTATGTTGGCAGCTAATTTTTTATTTACTTGTGCTATAAGTTCTTCAGCTGTATATTTTCTGTCGGACCAGTTTTTTAAAGAAATAAATAAAAAGCCGGTGTTTGATGTCATTGCTCCTGACAGGATGCTGTAACCTGTGGCAGTGGTAACATATTCCACTTCGTCAAAATCCATCAGAATATCTTCAACTTTCTTGGTAATGGCATCTGAACGCTGAATGGAAGCGGCATCAGGTAATTGTACGTTGACAAAGAAATAGCCCATATCCTCCTCAGGTATAAACCCTCCCGGCACAAGTGAGCCAAATATTCCGGCAAAAACAGTCATGATGACAATAAACACCACGCTTCTTTTTAGTTTGCGTGCAACTACATTTGTAAAGCTCATGTAGGATTCGGTACTTTTATCCATCCCACCGTTAAACTTTTTGAAAAACCAGCCAAGTGGTCCTTTATACGGTTTTGGTTCTTTGAGTAACAACGAGCACAGTGCAGGACTGAGTGTAAGTGCGTTGATAGATGAAACTATCACCGATACTACTATGGTAATAGCAAATTGTTGATAAAGTATCCCCGTAATACCCGCCATCCCTGCTACCGGGATAAACACGGCTATAAGAACAAGAGTGGTTGCAATAACAGGTGCTGTTACTTTTGCCATGGCCTCAAGAGTGGCCTCTTTGGCATTCATTCCTTTGGCTATGTTTACCTGTACTGCTTCCACAACAACAATAGCATCATCCACTACAATACCAATTGCCAGTACAAGACCAAGCAGGGATAACACATTGATAGTAAAGCCCAGTGAAGGAAAGAAAATAAACGCGCCAATAAGCGATACGGGAATAGCCAGTGTGGGAATAAGCGTAGCTCTCCAATCCTGGATAAAAATAAAAACCACAAGGATAACCAGGATAAGTGCAATGATAAGTGTGACGACTATATCCTTTATACCCGCGTCAATCGCCGTTGTTGTATCCATGGATACGTCGTAATTAATACTTTCAGGAAAATCTTTTGCAAGAATATCCATCTCATCTTTGATCTTTTGGGCCAGTTCAACGGCATTAGATCCCGGTGCCTGGTAGAGCGCAATAATAGCGGCAGTCTGTCCATTAAGCCTCGGTATCATATTGTAAGTTTCAACACCCAGGTTAATGGTGGCCACATCCCTTAATTTTATCTGGGAACCGTCATCTTGTGTCCTGACAACAATCTCCCCGAATGCCTCGGGCGAATTAAAGCGGTCGGGAAGTCGAACTGTATATGTAAACTCGGTTCCCGGAGGAGCCGGTTCGGCACCAAACTTTCCTCCCGGTACAATCACATTTTGTTGGTTGATGGCATTTATTATCTCAGGAACGGTAAGCCCCATTTGCGCCAGGCGGTCGGGTTTCACCCAGATACGCATGGAATAATCAGAGGCTCCAAGTACATCAACGCGGCCAATTCCCCTGATCCTTGAAAGCTGGTCTTTAATATTGATCAGTGCATAATTCCCGAGAAAATCCTGACCGAAGCGACCATCGGATGTAAGGGTTACCAGCATTAATATGTTGGGTAAAGACTTCTCCGTGGTAACACCGAATTTCGTAACTGAAGCAGGCAGTTTTGCAGAAGCTGCCGACACTCTGTTCTGTGTTAATACCGTATTCATGTCGGGATCAGTGCCTACCTCGAAAGACACTTCAATGTTCATTGTCCCATCGTTGGCGTTGGTGGATTTCATGTAGATCATGTTGTCCACTCCGTTGATTTTTTGCTCCAGCGGAGTAGCTACCGACTCTTCCACGTTTATCGCATTGGCACCAGTGTACGTAGCCCTTACCTGAACGATAGGGGGTGTGAGGTTTGGGTATTGCTCAATAGGCAGGCTAATAAGCGAAACCACACCTACTATTACAATAACAATGGCTATGACCATTGCCACAATAGGCCGGTGGACGAAAAAGTTTCCTTTGTTTTCAGCCATAATCTTTATTGTTAAATGGTGGATTTACTTTCAAATTCTATTAACTGCGGATTCACTTTTAACCCTGAATTCACCTTTTGCAAAGCGTCGATAACAATTTTATCTCCCGGTTCAAGCCCGTCACTAACCATCCAAAGGTCGCCAATCCGTTCACTTGTGGTGATTTGCCTGTTTTCAACAATACTGTCCTCAGTTACAACATAAACAGAGTGTTGTCCCTGCAATTCCATTACACATCGTTGTGGAATAAGCAAGGCCCCTTTTGCTTCTCTCATTTTCACAACCACTTTTGCATATTGTCCCGGTTTTAATAAGCGGTCGGTGTTAGGAAATGCTGACTCTACCAGCAGTGAACCTGTTTGCGGGTCAACTTCGCGGTTAATGAAGTTAACGTACCCGCTATACTTAAATGTTGATCCGTCGGCAAGAATTAAACTCAGGTTATTCTCCTCATCATGAACGGGTTTGTTTTCAACATCAGTTATTTTTTTGTATTGCCTGGCCAGCCTGATATAGTCAGCTTCAGGGAGGAAAAATTCGACACGTACCGTATCAATTGTAGAAACTGTATTTAAGATAACCGGATTTGGTTCCTGCCCGACAAACTCGCCAACACGTGCTTTCGTTTTTCCGATCATTCCGTTGATAGGAGACTTTATTCGGCAGTACCCGAGATTAATTTTCGCAAATCTCAGGTTCGATTCCATTGCGTTGACATAGGATAAGGCTGCGTCATACTCAGCCTGGGCTGCATCCAGGTCGCTTTGACTTACTGCATTAATCTCTGCTAAAGGTTTGATCCGGTTGAGATCGCTTTCAGCTTTTGCGAGAGCTGTTCTGGCTTCTGCAAGGTGGCTTTCCTGTGTTGCAACTTTGGATTGATATTCCTGTGGATCTATGGTGTACAGTAGCTGACCCTTTTCAACCTTTAAGCCTTCATTAAAATAAATGCCGGTCAAGAAACCTATTACCCTTGCCCTGATAGGGATATCGGAGTAACCGTAAACCTGGCCAACAAACTCTTTATAGATAGGAACATCTTTTTGAACCACTTCCACAACTGATATTTCCTGCGGAGTTGTGGTTTTTTGTTCTTTTTCTGAACAGGATACAAATACAAAGCTAAACAGTATTACTGAGCTGAGCATAATAAAATGTAGTGTGTGATTTTTCATGATAAAAAATGGTGTTATTTTCAGGAAATTAATAGATAACAAAGATGCAAAAAAAGCAAATACAACAAAGTATTAAAAAAGATGTTAGCTGCTTCCTTTATAAAAGTGTCATTCAAACCACGATAAAAGTTTAATGATTCTGTATTTGAAGGGAAGTTAAACACCGCTTCCCTAATCTTTAGGATTCGTATTTACCTGGTTGACACTTAAATATTTACCCACGAGCATGGCAATAATCATTGTGAGGTACAACTGTCCCGTTACACTGAACATGATAGCGAGAGACCTCGCCAAATGACTTACAGGCAGAATGTCTCCGTATCCCAGAGTTGTTATAGTGACAAAAGAGAAGTAAATGAAGTCAGCCTGGCTCGAAAAATTACCGGTGGAAGCACTGAACGCTTCAGGCTTAATTCGGTACAAAAAACCGAAAAGTATGGAAGCCGCAATCCCGAGTAACATATAAATGTTGATCGATTCAAGAAACTCCACAATTGTGACACGTTTGCTTTTGGCCACACGTATAATCAACAACACAATGATGCCGAAGAAAAATATGGTTGAAATAATGCCCGTTATATCTGATAGCAATGGAAAATTCAAAAATTCAGTTATCCAGGTAAGGATGATCATAACGGCCGGAAAGTAGAAATAATATCTGCTTTCGTCTTTAATAACAAGGACCGATGCAAAATAGATTAGAGATATACATGTATAGTAAACAAAATTGATGTTGTTGGTATCAGCAAAGAGACCAAGAACAAAGATGTAAATAAAGTTCAATACAAGCAGGATAATGTTGTGTCTGGCTTTTGGTTGCATTCTTTTTAACATGATTTAGTTTTATTTTAAAATTAAGTAACACATGATAAGGTGCTGCATTATTTATCCGGTCCGGTTTCTGATTCAGATGCCTCAATGGGGTCTGATGGTGTTTTATCTGATGTCGCATCGGAACCTTTGACTTGATTCTCATCCTCTTTTTTTACATGCAGGTCCACCTGCGGAAAGGGTATTTCAATATTATTTTCCTCAAAAATATTGTACACACCTATAGCAATATCGCTTTTTGCGCCGATCCCCATCTCAAAGGGTACCCAAAACAGCAGGCGGAAGTTAAGTGAACTGTCTCCGAACTCTTCAAATAAGGCTCTTGGTTCCGGTGTTTTTAAAACATCTTCATGATTCATCGCTACTTTCTTTAACAATTCAAGAACAACATTTGGATCCGTACCATAAGCCGTACCCACTTTAAGTTCTACCCTGCGTTTATTATCCGAAAGCGTCCAGTTGATCAGTTGGTTTGAGATCAGATTACCGTTAGGAACAACCACCTCAGCTCCGTCATAAGTACGTACGTTGCTCGACCGGATACCTATCCGGTTAACTGTACCCATCAGGTTTTCAACTTCAATTGTATCTCCAACATTAACAGGACGTTCATAAACAAGAATAAGCCCCGAAATAAAATTGTTAACGATATTTTGCAAACCAAATCCAATACCAACACCAAGTGCTCCGGCCAGTAAACCAAATTTACCCAGGTCAATTCCAGCAGCCCCCAGTGCCATCAGAACACCAAGGGTAATAATAAAATAACGAATGGTTACGGATATGGCAGCAGGCACTCCTTTCGGTAATTTTGTGTGTACCAGTATTTCGTCCTCAATTATTATTTTAATAAAGCTGCTGATGCCAAAAGTGATAGCCAAAATCAGGATCAGGCTCAAAACACCCCCAATGGAAATCTGGAGGGTGCCTATTTCCCATTCATGTTCCAGGAAACTTCTCAGCCAATTCATAACAGGCCTGTAAATCTCCATGGTTTGAAACATGAACTTAATCAGGAAAAATACCGCCAGTATTTTTAAAAGTTGAATGGACCTTTTTTCAAGTTTATCCCATCGGTTAGTCATCAGCCTGTAGTCGTTGCTCCGCCCAATTTCAACTACGGCAAGAATGATGGTGCGTAAAATGATGTAAGCTGAAAATATAATGACAACAATAGCTACTGTTTTAACCCCGATTTTGAGGGTTAATACCGCCAGGTTCATAAAACCGAAAAGGCTGGATAAAAAAGCAATAGAAAATAAAAGGAATAATACTGTGGATAATACTCTGAATAATTTAACAAAAGAATGCACATCCTTTTTCCACTTTTTGAACCCTGCGATACCATATTTGTAAATTAAAAATAATGCCACAATTGATTCTGCCGTAACGTATATTCTGGCGTAATTCCCGAAATACCAGAATAAAATCTCAAAAAGATTTAAAATATAAAGTACCAGGGCTATATTGATAATTCTTTTCGCTTGTAGTCCGACAACGTGAGGCAGGAAAAACAAAGAACAGAAAAGCAAAACGGTTCCCAGAATTCCAATCAAAATCAGGGGCATATTTACGAACAATATGATGAAAAGCACAATGATGAAAAAGGTTAACGAAGAATATGGATGATCGAAAAAGATTCTTTTCACAACCACAAAATGAGGATCGGAATCTGTGAGATCCAGCTTTCTGAACCTGTTAATAATAAAAAAGTAGAGCAGAATAACCAATACAAGCGCAAGTAAAAGATAATAGTAACGAACCTCTTTCGAAAAGTTTGTGACAGTTTTGGCGTTTTCATGCCATGCTTTACGTATTCTGGGGGTAACAGGAATAATCTCGGAAGAATTGAATTTTACTTTCCATAAAACGGGTTTATCTGCCTTAAAAAGATTATCGCGCAAATGCTGTTGTAATTGGGAAACCTCCTCCTGAACATCATCGGTAATAGAAATAAGCTCAGTAATATCATCTTCCATGAGAATCAATTTTTGCCTGAAGCTTAAAAAATTCATTTTTACATCTTTTATTTCCCGGATAAGCTCGGTAATATGTGCTTGTAGTTCTGCAGGGGTGTCTGCAGATGCTGCCTCTTCCATAGTAAGTTCCCAAACTCGTTTGTTGAATTCCATTTCGTTAATATGATTTTGGATATGGGCTATACGGTTGTTAATAAACGTTTTCCACTTTACCAGATCACTTTCATATCCGTTCCATGCACGGTAGGTGTTTTCCAGAAAGTACTTCGATAGATTGTTTGGGTTAAATTGTTTTAACTCGTCTAATTCGTTCATTAGAAACGTCTGCTGTTCGACAATAAGCGAGTCTAAGTTGCTGATTTGCTCGTCAGGCTCCAGTTCGTACACTATTTTGACTAGTTTTTTACGCGCACGTTCCAGTTCAAAATTTATATCAACAACCCGTACAGGCGCGGGTTTCCTATGTTCCGATAAAGTATCAGCAGATGAACTACCGGAGGAGAATTCCTGGGTGTGCCATGCATTAGAAATAAAAAGAAACAGGAAAAAAAGCAATATGATTTTTTTCATGACTGTCACTATTTAATGACACTGCTTGGCTGACTACATACAGCCTTGTGTGTTAAAATGGTTATAAGCCTGAGCAGTAAAATTATCCCGGCCTCAAGATCCTAAATGTTTTGGTAAAGATAATAAATCAGGTTTTTATATAAATGAAGTTATTTCAGGCGATGATCCATAAGGCAAATAATTATGAAACAAGAGGATATTGTTTAACCCATTGCCTGTTTATTATTCTTCCGATTTCTTTTCACTTTTATCCAGTTGTTTTTTTAGCCATTAGAAATAACACAGGTAGCAAGGCATCTATCAGGGATGAATCTTTTTTTGTTTTGGTTGTCATAAGAAATAATTTAACGAATGAAAGGCATGCTTCAAACATATAACAATTATGAAATTATTCCGGAGGGAAAATAATACAAGTGAATAAATAACATTAATTGGTCATAAGATATTGAATCGCATACAGAAGAAGAAAAGGACACTTCTTTGTATGAACCATGGTGTATAAAAAACGCCATTTAAATAGAAAGCAGTAAAAGAATAGCCGCTTGTCATTAGGTGTCTTCAAATTTAAAAATGATTTACCTTTGCATCGCAAATCATTGAGAACAATTCCTTTATTACAATTTCCAAATGAAAAGAACTTTACTCCTTGTTTTTATAGTATTGACAGGCTACTTTGCATTTTCGCAAAGCGATTCTTTAATTTTAGTTAATGGTGATGTTATCATCGGCGAACTTAAAACAATGGACCGTGCCGTAGCGATATTTGAAACGGACTACAGTGACTCGGATTTTAAGATTGAGTGGGATGGTATTGCCAAAATATACACCACTACTTCTTATTTGATTAGTACATCAAATGGTGACAGGTTCAATGGAAGAATCGAAACATCCGGAGAAAATAAGGTGAAAATAT
>DRPN01000011.1 GCA_011374625.1 Bacteroidota bacterium | reverse complement strand
TCCATCAACATGGAATGTAAGATTTTCTTGTCAGGGTAAACCCAATGCAGCCTTCGGCTTATGCGCAACAGAGCCATTTACAATAACTCTGTTGCGCAATTTGGGAAAAACTTATAAGAAACTGGTTGATTTTATTAAAAAGTCATTGGAATGATGATGGCTCATGTGTTAGCCACGAATTTTATGAATTTGTACTCACAAGCAGTAAGTTTCCCTAAAAATATTTGATATATTCTAGTATTACTTGGAGTCTTGATGTCTTGGTGGCAATCTTTCGATTATTTTTGGCCACTGCTGGTTACCTGTAACGGTTACTATCCTTCTTCCGAATGTTGAATAAAGAAATTCACGATAACGGTTTTCCCGTTTTCTGGAACTACTTTTATATGTAAGATATTTTTACCGGAAGACAGATCCAAAACTTTGAAAAAAAGTCCTTCTTTGGAAAAAGAAACTTCTTTGTCATTTAATAAAAGTTTTTTAATTCCTTCCGGTTTACGGAGTTTCCCGATCAGATTTATCTGACTTAAATTAGTTACATAGGTCCTTTTCTTGTTGAACATAGGGAACAAAATGGCAAAAGGCAATTTTGTCTCAAAATCATTATCAGAAATAACTATGGTTTTATTTTGTATAAGGATATAAGAAGAATCACTGCTCACCACTTTCTGCCCCTGAGCCTCAAGTGAGCAGAGAACTGTTAAAATCAAAACAGCAGGAAATAAAAATTTTCGTATGATCATTTCAGAAATCATATTTTAAGGTTAGGCCCGGAATAAAGGCATCTGTCATAACGATTGTTCCCAGCTGCAGATTTTTGTTTCCCAGGGATACCTTTCCCGGTTCGCTATCGGGTGCTGCCAGTGTCCATATCAGATTTGCCAACCAGATTGTCCCGGTAGAAATCGCCGAGATTTTCATATATTTTTTATTATCATTGTAATCCTGGAGATAATCAGCTTTTTGAGTCTGATCCGTTTCCTGCACATATTTATCATGTGCGGTTTTCGCCATTTGATTGAAATACAGGGTAGTCGCCACCCCTCCATATCCGGCAATCCCCATCAACCAATAAGGTTTATTATTCCCATTTTTGAGATTCAGCCCACTCCCCGGGAAAAGCAGGGAGGCTAAAAAATATTTTCCGTTATCCCCCCCCCTGGCAGCTCTTACCTGCATTTCGGTTACTTCAGCCTTCACTTTAACATAAATAACATCATCCATAAATATTGAGTCGGCATCCATGTTCCAATAAATCTTTTTGGTTGTTCCACATGATATATGATCGCCTATATCTCCAGATAATGTTTTGGGGATAAGTCTTTTCCCTTCAATTGTATTCACATCCAACCATACCCGGAACTGTTGGTCGGCCCTGCAGTTAATAAAACGATAGGTAATGATCAGAGAATCATTTCTGAATATCAGTTCGGGCTTTGATATCAAAGGAAAAGACTGTGCCTTCATCTCCGTTATCAAAATAAATATACTAATATAAATAAGAAACAATTTGATAATAAAATATTTACTCATCGCTTAAGTATTGTAATTTCAAGGCAATTTAATAAATTATTTTATAAATGGGAAAAGTATGCCTCTCAATACTCATACTCTTCACTACAAATGCTATGCCGTCCAGTCCGGACAGCTCTCCGGGGGAAGCACATTATACATTTTGATTCGGGAAGACACCAACATATCATTGCATGATCTTGTCAAAAGTTTCGGTAACCATTTTGGGCAAACGTGCTTTTGCCTTCCAGGCGCCACTGCCATAAACCCCGGTCGTACTATGGTCAAAAGGAACGAACCCTGTTTTCCTGATACTCTTTTTGCTTATGTGAATATAAAATCTCCTTGCGCAGGGATTACAAAACCGGGATCTGTTTCCAGGGAATAGCGGTTATTGCCGGTTTTTCTCTGCCATTCGAAAAGTCCATATTCAAAAACCAGATCTTTCCTTTGCTGTTCCAGTACAGATTATAATCCATGTCAATAATGACTTTATTCCATGGTCCCTAGTAACACGCCCCGGCCTCATAATAAATATTGTTGGTGAAAGGAGACAATAATTGTATAAATAAAAAAATATGTTTCATCTGTTTATTTTTAAAGGTTAGATGGAACTTACCATGATAAAATAATTATTCACGTGTGTGTTAAATATTTTATCATGGACGTTTCATAATCTGAATTTGGTATCAATTGGTGTAAAAGTATTACATATGATCCTGATTTTACAAAGTTTCCCATAGCATTATATTTTTCCATTTTATCCCTACGGGAAAAATATAATTCGATATATTTTTTGCAAACTAACCTCAAAATACATTATTTTTGAGGGACAAATAAATTTCAAACAAACCTCTCAATTGAACATCTATGAAAAAGAAAACTCCAGATCCTAAAAAGAACATGGCCCGCCGGAATTTCCTCAAGACTTCTCTCACCGGTCTGGCTGCCTTTACTATTGTTCCCCGGCATGTACTGGGAGGAACCGGATATACTGCCCCCAGTGATCAGCTCACCCGTGCCATCATCGGTGTGGGAGGCATGGGCCGGAGTCATATCGGATACACTGACGGCAAGCTTCTGGCTGTTTGTGACGTGGATCAGACCCACCTTCAAAAAGCCGTGGACATGGCCGGAAAAGGGATCAAAGCTTACCGCGATTACCGGGAGGTCTTGCAACGACCGGATATCGATATTGTCCACATCGCCACCCCCCCACACTGGCATGGTCTGATCGCTGTCGAAGCGGCCCGGTCCGGTAAGGACATCTGGTGTGAAAAACCCATGACCCGCACCATCGGGGAAGGCATCAAAGTAGTGGAAGAGGTACAACGATACGGAAGAATTTTCCGCCTGAACACTTGGTTCCGTTTCCGGGATACTTTTTACGGTCTCGGCACCACTGTCAAACCTCTGAAGAAGGTGATAGATAGCGGTGTCTTGGGATGGCCGCTGAAGGTTACAGTCAGCGGCATCACCGGATATAACTGGAAGTTTTACTGGAGCGGCAAGACCAACCTGCCTCCCATGCCGGTACCTAAAACCCTGGATTACGACTTTTGGCTGGGACCGGCCCCTTGGAAGCCTTATAACCCCGAACATGTCCACGCCAAATTCAGAGGATATTGGGATTATGACGGCGGCGGACTGGGGGATATGGGACAACATTATCTTGATCCTGTGCAATATATGCTGGGAAAAGATAACACCAGTCCCGTAAAGATCGAAGTGGATGCTCCGCAGCAGGATTATTATGCCGTTGGATCCTGGAGACGGATAGAATTCACCTATGCCGACGGGTGCAAGATCATTCTCGATGGAGAAAACCGGGATAAGGATGCTGCTTATATAGAAGGTCCCAAAGGAAAAATATATAAAGGCATGCAGTCCACCATACCAAACCTTGATAAACTGATCGCCTCCCTCCCTGACCCAGAACCGCAAATGACTGATTTTGTGGAAGCGGTAAAGACCCGTACAAAATTTGCCTTAAACGAGCAAAACGGTCACCGTTCCTGCACCTTGGTCAACCTGGGAAAAATCGCTGTCAGACTGGGAAGAAGCCTGCAGTACGATCCGGAGAAACAACGATTCATTAACGATGAAGGAGCAAACAGGCTGATAGATCAACCGATGAGAGCACCGTGGGTAATATAAGTTTAAGGTTCATATTTCATGGTTCATGGTTTTAGCTTTTTATTTTCTGTTTGAAAAATTTATTAAAATAGATAAACAATTAAACATTATACGTCATGCGTAAAACATATACAATCTTATTGTCTTTATTACTTATAGGAATCATCTCCTCTCCTGCTCAAGACAACCGCACCCTCGAAACGAAAATTGCTGATATACTGGCCCAGGTACCAGTCAACAACCTGGCTTACCGTGATAAGCTCATGGAAGATTTATTTTCCCTGGGCAATGAAGGCTTTGCCCAGCTGGCCTCCATGCTCGTGCCCCCAGGTACCGGAGACGATGCTGCCACCCGCATGGCAATCAACAGTATGGCCAGATATGCCTCGCAGGAAGGCCGGGAGAAAGAAAGATCTTCCATGGAAAACAACCTGTTAACAGCCATTGGAACTGCCAAAGCAAAACCGGTACAGCGTTTTCTGATCCATCAACTGAACCTGGTGGGTAGTAACGCAAGTATTACGGCCCTGCAACCATTCTTATCTGATAAAGAGCTATGTGAACCTGTTACCCAAGTGTATCTGAGCATACAATCTGAAAAGGCAGCACAGACACTGCTTGAGGCACTTAAAGGACAGGCTCCGGAAGCCAATATCACCCTTATCAAGGCATTGGGAGAGTTAGGATACAAACCGGCCGTACCTGTTCTTACCGGATATATCGGTTTAAAAAACACTTCCGTACAACGGTGTGCTTTGCAAGCCCTTGCCAAGATCGGCGATCCTGCCTCCTATAAAACCTTCTGGGAGGTTGTCAGCCATACCTCTGCCTACGAACCGACAATGGCAATTTCCTCTTTTATAACTTACCTGCACCGGCTGGGACAGGAGAACGAAAAAAAACTTTGCAAACAAGGCATCACAGCCATCCTGAAAAAATGTAAAGAAACTTCTCTTTTGCATTACCGGGCAGCAGCTATGGAGGTTTATGCTCATTATTTCGGCGAAAAAGCCTTATCACTTTTTTACAAAGAGATCAAAAACAATGATAAAAGCTATCGGAACGCGTTGCTCCGCACCATCGTTAATACAGGTGATACGACAGTAACTAAAAAGTGGATATCCGTAGCAAAAAGGTCGGATCCGGCAGTCCGGGCTGACATCATCCGCATGCTGGGACAAAGGGAAGATCTGCTGGCTGTCACATTTATCAAGACACAACTGAAAAACCCTGATCCGGAAGTACGTATTACTTCCGTTACAGCCATGGCAGGATTATTACATAAAGCTGCTATACCGGAGCTATTGCAACATATGACTACCGGACAGGATGTTACAGAGACATACCAGGCCCTACTTTCGTTGATAGAGAAAAAAGATTTGCCCCGGGTAAAAGCCTTTTTACAAAAGTCTTCGGGTAAAGCCAAAGCTGCCTGTGTGCAGCTTATCGCTGTCCGGAACGGAACGGAATATTTCTCCCTTATAAAAGAATTTTGCCAAGATCCGGATCCCACCGTCCGGGAAGCCTCCTTTGAGGCGTTGTCCGGTGTAGCTTCAGCTTCTTCTTTGGATGATCTGATTAATATGCTTACCTCAACGGATAAAGAAGAATATATCCCCTATATCCAAAAAGCCATAGTAGTAGCCATAAAAGACAGCAAAAACCGACAAGAGGCTATTGATAGATTGTTTTCTGTATTAAACAGCCCCGAAAAAAGGAAACTGATGATTAATATTCTACCGGCCTTGGGAGGACAAAGAGCACTTGATGCCGTAAAAGATATGTTTGTGAATAATTCGGGTGAAACACAAAAAGCAGCTTTTAAGGCTCTGATTCAATGGAAAGATCCTGCTTCGGCAGATGTTTTATATATTATCAGCAAAAATGGTCCGGAAGCATACAAGACAGAAGCATTCAAAGCCTATATTCAGAAAATAAACAAATCAGGGTATCCGGAAGAACAAAAATTGCTCAAGCTACGCAAGATCATGTCCCTGGCAGTGGATGCCACAGAGAAAAAAGAGGTAATAAATGTTATAGGGAAACTGCATATTTTCCCTGCACTGATTTATGCCGGAAAATATTTGGATGATCCGGATGTTCAGGCAGAAGCAGCCATGACTGTTAAGTCCATTGCCCTTCCCACACCCGGAGGCAAGCCAGGCATGACAGGACAAATCGTCCGCGACCTGCTCTCTAAAGCCATGACTTTGCTCAGTGGTCCGGAAAGCGAATACAACAAAGCGCAGATACAAGACTATTTGGATAAAATGCCGAATGATGTGGGATTTGTATCTATATTCAATGGAAAAGATCTCAGCGGATGGAAGGGCTTTGTGGCTGATCCCCTTAAACTGGCCAGGATGAGTAAAAAAGAACTGAAAAAAAAGCAGGAAGAAGCCAACAAGAAAATGCACGAAAACTGGAGAGTCAATGAAAACAGCATTGTATTCAATGGAAAAGGACACAACTTGGTTTCTGAAAAAAATTACGGCAATTTTGAAATGTGGATAGACTGGCGCATAACCAAAGGTGGTGACAGTGGCATCTACCTGCGGGGTACGCCCCAGGTGCAAATCTGGGATACTTCCCGCCGCAATGTAGGTGCACAGGTAGGGTCCGGTGGATTATACAACAATAAAAGACATCGTAGCACACCGTTAAAAGTGGCCGATAATCCCATTGGCGACTGGAACACTTTCCATATCATCATGGTGGACAGTATCGTAACAGTTTGGCTGAACGGAGAGCTGGTAGTAGATCATGTGCCATTGGAAAACTACTGGGATCCCGGTCGTCCGATTTTTTCCGAGGGGCCCATTGAACTGCAGGCCCATGGCAGCAATCTGGCCTTCCGGGATATTTACATACGGGAGATCCCGGACAATGAATATCACCTGTCACCACAAGAGAAAGCCGATGGTTTTGTCCCTCTTTTCAACGGTAAGAATCTGGATGGCTGGGTAGGCAACAAAACCGACTATGTGGTGGAAAACGGTGCTATCGTCGTGCGTCCGAAAGGAGGACATCACGGTAACCTTTATACGGAAAAGGAGTACAGTGACTTTGATTTCCGGTTTGAGTTTAAGCTGACCCCTGGCGCCAACAACGGTATCGGTATCCGGGCTCCTTTGGAAGGAGATGCCGCTTATGTGGGTATGGAAATTCAGGTACTGGATAATACAGCTCCAATCTATGCTCACCTGAAACCTTACCAGTATCACGGCTCAGTATACGGTGTGATCCCGGCCAGGCGTGGTTACCTGAAACCCGTCGGTGAATGGAACAGTGAGAAGATCATCGCTAAAGGATCACATATTAAAGTCATCCTCAACGACCATATTATCCTGGACGGGGATATCAAAGAAGCCAGCAAAAACGGTACTCTGGATCACAAGGATCATCCCGGCCTGAAAAGGGAAAAGGGACACATCGGTTTCCTCGGACACGGAGATGTGGTGTATTTCAGAAATATCAGGATTAAGGAATTATAGCCGGAAACATATTAATCGGTATATAATGTGTAGGAACTCAATATTTTTGAGTTCCTACATTTCGTTCATCTATCGTCGATCATCCTTCTATATCATTCCGTATTCGATCATCGTCACTACCTGGTTAAGAATCCGGTCTTCTCCTTCGGGATCAAATTTCGCCTTCAGGTTTGACCCGAAAAGGCGGGCTACGGCCTGCCAGAAACCGGCATTGAAAGCTCCTTTCATTTTATCTATAATTTCATACGAAGACATACCGGTCTCGCGGTCTATCAGCTTGATCAGGATCTTGCCCTGACTGAAGGTCATGTTCCATATTACATCGGAATATTGGTCTCTCAGGGATTTCTCCACTTGTTTGACATAGGCTTTTTTCTCTCTTTCGGTAGTCAGGGAATCCATATGTTGTTCCATCTCATTCAGTAACCGGGCCGTTAATTTAGCATAGGGATAAACTTTCTTCACATTCCTCACATAACGACTGAACCTGCGGGCTTGCCTTCTGGTCCTGAACTTAGGGAAAGGGATCACCCTCACTTCTTCCATCTCAACCAAAGGCAGGGTGTCGGAACCAATAGTAGTGGTGGAAAGTACGGTAGGAATTCGTACCGTATCCCTTTTGTCCACATCCTGGGCCGAAACGGTCAACAAACAAAACCACCCTGTAATAACCAGCAACCATCCCTTCAAACGCATAATCTAACTCCTTTTATCCAAAAACAAGTACTTTGGTTTTTTAATCAAAAAACATACCAACCTCTTTTACAAAATCCTCTTAATAACGATACATAAAATTACTAATTTTGTCGTATGGCAACAAAATTAACACCAGAACAACTGGCAGATGAAAGCCGCTACCGGTTGATCCTGAAACTTTCCTACAATGACATCCCCGGCTTTGTGTTACGTTATCTGTCCCGTAAGAACCGGATAACCTTTTTTTTCTGGCTTTCCTCCTTGTTTTTCCTGTTGTTAGCCATTCACCCCACCATAGAATTTTTTTCTGTACATCCGGGAATTCAAATAATTGCTCTATATGGCTTTTATGGGCTTGTAGCTTTTCCTATCCTTCTGATACCGGTGCATGAAGGGATCCACGCTTTGTTTTTTCTGCTGGCCGGAGCAAAAAGCATCACTGTGGGAGCTAATTTCAGGGATATGTTTTTTTATGTCACAGCTCATCGTTCCCCTGTCAGGCGTAAGGACTTCACACGGCTGGCTCTGGCTCCTTTTGTTCTGATCAGTGCCGGCCTGTGGGTTGCCGCATGGATGGTTTCCGGTTATCTCTCCTGGAGTCTCTATCTCACCCTTTTTGCCCATGCCACTATGTGTGCAGGAGATTTTGCCATGCTCTCTTTCTACCGGCAATACGAAGACCGTGAGATCATTACCTATGATGATGTGGAAGAGAAAGCAGCCTATTTCTTTCTGGAAGAAGAAGGATGAAGTATCGAAAAAATGTAATCATTTTTCCGGGTGGACACGAAATGATAAAAAAGTCGGAAATTTTGATCTTTCCGGTACCCGATGCTTGATGCCCGAAGCCTGAAGCTTGATGAATTGGTCAAAATGTATCTGTGCAAATCTGTACAATCTGCAAGAAAAAACATTCCATCATTTCACATTTTTCTATATTTATGCCAATTTTAAAAATAAAACCACTTGTATATGTCACCAATCGGAAAAGTCATCAAAAAGTTACCACGGGTTTTTTGGGCTTCTAATATAATGGAACTGTTTGAACGCTGGGCATGGTACGGCGTTTACAATGCTCTTGCTCTTTATCTAACCCTTTCGAAAGATACCGGAGCTCTGGGTTTTACCCAGGGAGAAAAAGGAATTATTATAGGCACAGGATCTATGCTGCTTTATTTCCTGCCATTGATCACCGGGGCCATTGCCGACAAGATCGGCTATAAAAAAGTGTTGATTCTTTCTTTCTCCATGTATGTAATTGGCTATTATATGATAGGCACTTTTGACACTTACGGCCGGGTCTTTTTTGCTTATATCTTTCTGGCAACAGCAGGAGCCTTCTTCAAACCCATTATCTCGGCCATGGTGGCCAAAACCACCAATGAAGAAACTTCTTCCATCGGTTTTGGTATTTTTTATATGATGGTGAACATCGGTGGATTTATCGGGCCGTTCATTGCCGGCCTGGTCTATGAGCTTAACTGGAACTATGTATTTTACATCTCCATTGCCGTTATTGCCCTGAACTTTATCATTGTATTCTTTTTCTTTCGCGAACCAGCGCGGGATGAGAGCAACGATATCGGCTCACTGGGAAACAAGATTATAGAAGCTTTTCGAAACATTATCTTTACACTGGCCGACTGGAAATATGTGCTCTTTCTTATGATTATGACCCTTTTCTGGACAGCTTTCAATCAGCTTTTTTATTCTTTTCCGGTATTTATTAACGACTGGGTTAACCTGAACAAGCTGGGAGCCTCGGTTGGATTGGCCCCCGGAAAGATCACTGCCGTAGGGCTTACCAGTCTGGATGCTTTCTTTATCATTGTCCTGCAGCTTTTCATCTCATCCATTACCATGAAGTTCAAACCCCTGCACGCGATGATGGGAGGTATGCTTATCCTGGCCGGCGGTTTATTTTTCATGTTTGCCAGCCAAAACGCCTGGATCGTGATCCTCGGAATCCTGGTCTTTGCTATCGGGGAAATGGCTTCCTCCCCCAAGTACACCGAATATATAGGACGTATTGCTCCGCTGGATAAGAAAGCACTGTACATGGGCACTTCCTTCCTGCCTATCGGCGCTGCCCATTTCCTGGCAGGGATCCTGTCGGGAAAACTGTATGCCAATATCAGCGAGAAATTCACCCTGCTGACCAAAGCAGTGGCTGATAAAGGATTGCATATCCCTGCATTGTCAGACACTTTCACAAAAAATGATTATTTAACAATGGCTGCAGAAAAAATGAACATATCTCCGCATGAACTGACACATTATCTCTGGACCCGTTACCATCCTTCCCGTATATGGATTCTTTACACCGGGATAGGTATCTCTGCCGCCGTATTTTTATTCCTGTACGACCGTTTTATTCTGAAAGGCGCTGACGTAAGCAAAAACAGTATCCGCGAGTAAAAGAGAAATCATTATCTTTACGGAAAAGAGGATTTTATGATCATCTCCCAGATAGCCGCTATGTCACGCAACCGGGTTATCGGACGGGATAACACTCTCCCATGGCATATGCCTGATGATCTTGCCTATTTCTTCCGCGTCACCAAAGAGCGTCATATTATCATGGGTCGTCGCAACTATGAAGCCAACGGGAAAGCCCTGCCCGGCAGGGTCAACATTGTCGTCACCCGTAACAAGGACTACCATGCTCCCGGATGCATTGTCGTTCATTCCGTACAGGAAGCTTTGGATTATGCAAAAAAACAGGGAGAAAAGGAAGTCTTTATCGTTGGCGGAGGTGTGCTGTATGCCGCCACCTTGGATATAACCGACCGGATTTATCTGACCCTTATAGATGCGTATGTGGAAGGAGACACCTTTTTCCCGGAACTGGATCCAAAACAATGGCAGGTGGTATTTGAAGAGTTCCATCCGGCCGATGAAAGAAATCCCTATAACTATACTTTTTATATTTTTGAAAGAAAACCAGAACTCTATAAAAGCTAATTTTATGAAACGCATCAAAATAAGCCGCCGGATTCTTTATCTGTTTTTTCTGGGTCTGGTCTTATTTATAGTCATCTATGCCTGGCCACGCATTCCGATCATCACCGGTTTTGCCGCCAAGGGAATGTGCTCCGGCGTTTTTGTGGGCCATCGCAGCCAGGAATCCGTTTCCTCACGAGAGCTAAGTTTTTTCCCGATCAGTCTGGCCCGAACGACCATACATCCGGAAGACAGTTCCGTCACGGCTACGGTCTTCGGTCTGGCCAAACGTAAGGCAGTATACCGCAGGGGACTGGGCTGTACTCTGTTGACCGACATCCCCGAAGAAAAAGTCAAAGCCCAGGCAATACCCCTCCCACCCCCTCCTTTCGATCCCGATACCATAGCCTGGCCCTTGGGATCATTGCTTCCAAACACCCTGCCGGCAGGTGTCAACTATGAAGAACTGAACCGGGTGTTGCACGCAGCCATCGATGCTCCCGGTTCGGAGCAGGTGAAAAAAACACTGGCCGTAGCCATCGTATATAATAATATGCTCATTGGGGAAGCTTATGCTCCCGGCATTGACAAAAACACGCCCCTGCCGGGATGGTCCATGACTAAAAGTATCTTAAGCACCCTGGTGGGTATGCGGGTAGCCGACCACAAACTAAGCATCCATGAACCGGCGCCGGTGCCGGAATGGAAAAACGATGACCGCTCAAATATCACCCTCAGCAGCCTGCTTCACATGACCAGCGGATTAAAATGGGACGAAAACTATTTCGATATTTCCGACGCCACTAAAATGCTGTATGTGTACGGAGACATGTACCGATATGCCATCAGCAGACCTGTAGCTTATCCTCCCGACTCTGTCTGGTACTATTCTTCCGGGACCTCCAACATCCTTTCGGGGATTATCCGTAACACCTTCGGGAACAACCGAGCATATTTAACCTATCCGTATGTAAGGCTTTTTTACCGTACCGGCATGCTTCATACAACCCTCGAAACCGATGCTTCAGGAACCTTTGTCGGCTCATCATACAGTTATGCCACCGCCCGTGACTGGGCCCGTTTCGGACTTCTCTATCTTCATCGGGGCATCTTTGCCGGTGATACCGTCTTATCACCCGGATGGGTAAGCTATACGCTCCGTGAAGCACCACATTCCAACGGAGCTTATGGTGCTCAATGGTGGCTGAATCACAATAATAAACTCCCGGATGTGCCGGCAGACACATACTTCTGTGACGGATTCCAGGGCCAGCGTATCTTTGTCATCCCTTCAAGAAATCTGGTGGTGGTAAGACTGGGATGGTCCATGAAGAACTTCAACTTTAATAAATTCCTGAAAGAGATTATCAGCACACTGCCGGAGGGATAGCAAAGAGCGCAAGGGAAAGCACAGGGTCCGGTACAAAGAGCTCAGGGAAGAAAATAACTTTGTACCCTCAGTTCTGCGCTCTGAGCAGATTCGAACTTCAAGTGCTATATTTTTCCCCGATCAACAAAACGTCAGCAAAATTGATAACGAAGAGAATGATTTTTTGCTTTTTCTTTCTTTTTTACCCGTCTCAGGGAATCGGATATATGTCGCCTGGCAAACAACCGTTCAAAGAGATTTTCTCTTAGCCCATGTTGAAAATACACAAGTGTAAAGTATTCATTCTCAATAGTGTATATTTTAAAAATTTACAATTGGGTCACCACATTTAATTTTTTAATATAAGGTCTGTGCTTCCACCCAAGTGCCTCATATATTTGTACTGCTTCTTTATTAGGACGGGCACATACTCTGGCATAAATCTTTTTGTCTTTTTTGGCATTTATGCTCACTGTGGCACATTGTTGAAACTGCATTATGGTTGATATTTTTGACCAACTATGATCAGGGTGGTGGATATATT
>DRPN01000087.1 GCA_011374625.1 Bacteroidota bacterium | reverse complement strand
GCCTGGGGCTCTGATAGAGTCAACGTAACCCCGTTTGTGACACATCCGTTGGCATCCTGCACAGCCGTGGGATAATTGCCGGCACAAAGACCTGTAAAAGATCCTCCATTCGAAAGAAAAGTGACCCCGCCATCAATAGAAAAAACATAAGGAGGTGTTCCCCCGCTGGCCATTACATTTATTGCTCCGTTACTCCCGCCGTAGCAGGTTACATTAGTCACTGAATCCGTAGTAATGCCAAGGGCAGGAGGTTCGGAAATGGTCACAGGGCCCAAACCGGCTATACATCCATGTGCATCAATCACCGTCAGCGAGTAATTGCCTGATGCTAAAGAAGTAATGTCTTTGCTTGTGGAAGAATATCCTCCCGGACCATTCCATAAAAAAGTATAGGGTTGTGTCCCTCCTGTCACTGTTACGTTGATCAGTCCGTTATCCGCGCCATTGCAAGTAACGTTTTGTTGATAGTCCAAAGAGACCGTCAGAATAGCAGGTTCATAAACGGAGATGGCTCCGTTGGTAAAGATACAGTTATTTGCATCCGTTACTGTAAGAATATAATTGCCTGATACCACGCCGGAAATATCTTCATTTGTGGAGAAATACCCGTTTGGTCCGCTCCACAAATAATTATACGGTGCAGTTCCGCCGTTTACCGTTACCGCAATGGCGCCGTCGGTGTTCCCGTTGCAGCTGACCGCCCGCACCGAGTCGGTCTGTACAGCGATGGCAGGAGGTTCATTCACCGTCAGTAAGCTCCCTGTCTGTATACAACCGTGGTTATCCCTAACTACCACCGAATAAATCCCAGCTGACAGCCCCGAAAAGGATCCATTGTTCCGGTAAAATGTGCTTCCGCCGTCGATAGAAAAAGAATAGAAAGGGGTACCCCCTGATGCCGTGATGGTAATCGTTCCATCATTACCACCATTACAGGACACATCTGTTGTAGTTTCAAAGTCTATATGTATGGCATCAGGTTCGTAAACTGCTATGTTGTAAAAATCCGTACTACCGGCATTCTCAATCACTACCCAGTAGTTACCGGCAGTTAGATTCATCAATGAATCTGCCGGGTTGTTGGTAGTATCTTTCTGTCCTGTGCTCCAGGTATAAATAAAAGGAGGAGCTCCCCCGTTTACCGTCACCACAATCTTGCCATCATTTCCCCCGTTGCAACTTACGCTGTCAACCTGAATAGTAGTAGTAAAACCATAAGAAAAGAGGCCGATGAAAAATAATCCCGTAAAAAAAAGAAGAAACAGCCTGTATTTATTTCCGGACTTTTGCACTGGTATATCTTCAGCATATTACATGAATAGCCCAAATATAGTTAAAACATACCTTACTGCATAGATAATTTTATAATTATGTTAAAATTAACGGTTCATGATTAGCGGTTAACAATCTCTTAATGCCAACTCGCGATTCTGTTCATCATTCCTTAACTGCTGTTCATCTTTCCTACGTAGACATCTACGTAGATCAAGCAACTTAAACACCATGACCCCGTTTGACATTCATCATTTCCGCCTCCCGGAAGGCAGGGAACGATCATCGTTCCTCACCAAGCGACCGATGATGAAACGGACAGGATACCATGCTGCGCCATAACCTATGGCCAGTACGGTGAGAAAAATAAGCAAAATATCCAATGCCTGAACTTTCACGGGATAGGTATCTATCACAAACGATCCGCTGCCGGGAATTTTTACGATCCCGAAATGTAGTTGCAACCAACAGATAAACAGGCCCAGGGCAATTCCGGCTACCGCCCCTACGATGGTGATCATCCACCCCTCAAACAGGAAAATCCTGCGAATCAGCGAATGATCTCCGCCCAGATTGCGGAAAGTCATAATATCCTCCTTTTTCTCGATAATCAGCATGGAAAGTGATCCGATTACATTGAATGAAGCAATGATCAGTATGAAAGTCAGGATCAGGAAGATCACCCATTTCTCTGTTTTCATGATCCTGTATAGCAACGCCTGTTGTTCATACCGGTTTTTCACCAGAAAATCAGCTCCCAAGATATTTTCTATCTTTTCCTCCGTCTGTTTGTTATTGACGCCCGGTTTGAATTTCAGCTCCACGGCACTGAGTTCATATGTATATCCAAACAACTCTCGGGCAAATTCCAGGGGCACGATCATGTATTTCAGGTCAAAATCCTGCTGGATGGCAAACACCCCTGATGGAAAAATATATTTTTTGTTGAAGGCTCTTTCCGGATTCAGGGAGATATGTTTCGTACGTCGGGGTACATAAATTTTTATCGGGGAAATAAAATTCAAACCAACGCCCAGATTGATGGCAATGCCTTGCCCAAGCACTGCCATGGGAGCGCCTTTGGAATGCAGTACAAAAGCTCCGTCCACCATCATGGAATCCACCCCGCTCATGGCTGTATATTCATCACTCACCCCTTTCACCGTAGCAATATACTGCCGTTTCCTGTACTGTAACAAAGCATTTTCCTCGACCACATCCGCTGCATGCATCACCTCGGGCAGATGCTTCACCTTCTTTATCACAGCCAGGGAGTCAGGGAATGTCTTGCCTTTGGCCGGTGTGATCTTCAGGTCCGGGTCAAATGAGTTGAACAATGAATGTACCAGATCATCAAATCCATTGAAGGAGGAAAGTACCACCACGAGCGCCATAGTCCCCACCATTACACCGATGACGGAGATGAAGGAAATAAGGTTGATAACATTGTGAGACTTTTTGGCTACCAGGTAACGCTTCGCTATGTAGAACGGAAAGTTCAATGTTTTACCTGTTTAAAATTTATTCTTAAAATCATAGATGCAACTTTTAAAGATCTATGAATTACACGCGCTCAGTATGTGAATTTCTATTTAATTCCACAAACTTCGTTTGCTAATTCCTCCAAATTTTGCGGACGTAGTCCGCTATATACCAAAAAAGAAGGCCTCCGGCATGGACTTTAACCCGCACTTTCCCGGAACTCCCGGGACGTTCTGTCAATTAAACCACAGAGACCTTCTGACAAAAATTTATTCACCTCTTTTTCACTCTTTCCCGGGTCATTTTTTCCCCCATTATCCATGCCGGGATGAAAAATCCCGGCAAAAATATAAATTATTTCCAGGCCTTTACGATCAAACCTGTCCCTGTTTTATGATAATTATGAACATCCAGCCAATTCAGTACATAAACAACCGGCCATGTGACCATATAATAAAACGGAAGCAGGATAAAAAACAGTGTTGAAACATTCAGCACCACGATGGGAATTTTCATAGAAAGTTTCCAGGCGATCTGGCCTGGTTTACCATAGGAGTAATACACTTCGACACGTGAAAATCCACTCCGTTCCAATTTCTCTCGAATATCTTTACTGTTATATCCGTCGCGGACATGTTCTTCGATAAAGCTCTCTTCCTCATTGTCATGCACATCGGATCCTCCCTGATCGGAGGGGGTCGAGATGAGCAATAAACCACCCGGTTTCAGAGACCGAAAATAATTTGATAAAACTTTTTCATCTTCTTTGATATGTTCCATCACGTCCACACAAAGAATAAAATCATAAGTCTCCGGCCTGACAAAATGGGTCAGATCCTGTACGGAAAAATGCACCCGCTTGTCCGGATCGATCCTGTTGAAAAAAAGAGTACAGTCTTTGACCTGTTCTTTCTTCACATCCAACCCTTCTATCTCACCGGCAGGAAACCGGCGGAACATAAAATAGACATACTGCCCGAAGCCGGAACCGGCATCCAAAATCTTTACCGGCTGCTTATGATCTTTCAAAAAAGCCTTTATCTCTCGTTTGACATACCAGGCACGCAGCAACAACAAATCCAGAAGTCTGTAAAAAAGCCTTCTGAACCCGGGCGTCTTATTAAAAACTTTTCCGAGCTTCCTTTTTAGAGGGTCGTATTGCATATGCTCTCCGGATTATTCCAGTAATTTATCAATACGTTCGATGTAATCCAGTGAGTCATCAAGAAAAAAAGCCAACTCGGGCATGGAACGTAACTGATTATGGATACGCCGTGACAACTCGAACCTTATTTTTTTCTTCTGTTCATCAACCAGGGAATGAAATTCCTCCTTTGTCACCGCCGGGAAAACACTCAGATATACCCGGGCCAGCGTCAGATCCGGACTCATCCGTACCTGCGTGACTGTAATCATTTTTCCGGCAAACATGTTCTTGCTCTCTTTCAGGAAAATGTCTCCGAGTTCTTTTTGCACCAACTTAGCGACTCTCTTTTGTCTTGTCGATTCCATTGTGATAAGTTAATTTTTCCAGTACAAAGGTAAGGCTTTTTAATGGAATATTGGGATATTGCAAAGATGGGGAATTGAAAGGATAAGTAAAACGGATGTTTTCGCCGGCCGCGATCCCGTCATCGGCCGAAAGGCTGCAGTGGTTGATATCTGCGGGATCCGCAAGAGAAAGGCAGAGACAAGCAGACAGACAGGAAACTGTTTATATTTTTTCCCTGCCGTTTATATATATTTGCATGAAAAAAATTATGTAGGTTTGCAGAAAATTAATACTTACTTTATGGAAACGGTTGTTAGCGGAATACGGTCAACAGGAAATCTGCATCTTGGGAATTATTTTGGGGCGGTGGTTAATTATCTGAAGATGCAGTATGAGTATAACTGCTATTTTTTCATAGCGGATTATCATTCGCTGACAACCCATCCCACACCCAAGAACCTGCACGATAACGTCAAGCAGATCCTGTCGGAGTATCTGGCCTGTGGCATCGACCCGGAAGTAGCCACGATATACCTGCAAAGCGATGTGCCTGAGGTCACCGAACTGTACCTTCTTTTAAATATGAATGCCTACATCGGTGAATTGATACGTACTACTTCTTTCAAAGAAAAAATCCGGAAACAGCCTGACAATGTCAACGCCGGGCTGCTGACCTATCCCGTATTGATGGCTGCTGACATTATCATCCACAGGGCCACCAAAGTGCCGGTCGGAAAAGACCAGGAGCAAAATCTTGAGATGACCCGGCGCTTTGCCAGGCGATTCAACACAATGTACGGGGTGGAATATTTTCCCGAACCCACTGCCTTCAATTTCGGTAAACAACTAATCAAGATCCCCGGTCTTGACGGCACCGGCAAGATGGGCAAGAGCGAAGGCAATGCGCTGTACCTCACCGACACACCGGAAGCAATTCGTAAAAAAGTGATGCGCGCCGTAACTGATAGCGGTCCTACCAGGGAGAACCAGGAAATGAGCGAACCGGTCCAAAACCTTTTTACCATCATGGAAGTAATCTCTTCACCCGATACGGTTCGTCATTTCAGGGACCTGTACAACCGATGTAAGATCCGTTACGGGGATATGAAAAAACAACTCGCCGAAGATATTATTACATTTACAACCCCTATCCGCAAAAAAGTGCAGGAGATCTATAATGACAATGAATATTTGCGGAAAGTGGTGAACAGAGGGGCAGAAAAAGCACGTGAAAGTGCGGGCAAGACGGTACGGGAGGTAAGGGAGATCATCGGATTTAAGCCATTCTGAGAATACCGGTGAAGAGATAAAGCAATAAGGCGAAAAAAGATCTCCTTCCTTTGAGTTGTCCGTACCACCCCGGTAAAATCTGTGGTTAAAAAAATTACGCCAGCCAGCCTCCGTTATCTTTGATTAGTTTTATCAATTCATCCACGGCATCTTTGGCAGGAATATTGCGTTTAACGATCTTGCGATTCCTGTATAATGTGATACGGTCTTTTCCGGATCCCACATATCCATAATCAGCATCGGCCATTTCACCGGGACCATTGACGATACACCCCATCACGGCAATCTTTATGCCTTTCAGATGTGAGGTACGTTTCCTGATCTCTGCGGTTACTTTCCGGATGTCAAAGAGAGTACGGCCGCATGACGGGCAGGAGATATACTCGGGCCGGGAAAAACGTACCCGTGATGCCTGGAGTATCCCAAAAGCTGTCTCCACCGCCACATCTGGTCTTTCCAAATCTCCTTTTTTTTCATCTCCTTTTCCCCACTTCACCCCCCCTTCTTTCTTCTCTCTTCTCTCTTCTGCCTTATCTTTTACATACTCCAGCCACAAACCGTTCCCCAAACCATCCAGAAACAAAGGCCCCATTTCGGCTGCTGCCTCAATCCAGAACTGTTCCGTGGTCTCGCTATGATATGTTTTTTTCAGGATCACCGGAAAGCGGATCCCCTCCTCTTGCAGACGGAAGAAAAAAGTGCGTATTTTTCTGACCGAATCCTTCTCTCCGGCTTCAACCACTACGACCGTGGCCGGGTTATTCTCCTGCCATCGCTTAATATCCTGAATCCCCTCATCGTCCAAAAGTACCTTTATAAAAGGCAGGCGTTTTCCGGAAGAAAAAAGCATCCTTGGCTCCGCATTTTCCCGTACAACAAAATCGGGCCGGGGCGCCTGCTGTGAATCATACATTCCCGTGCTCACCACCACAGGCATTTTCGGGAACCCGGCTACTGTCATCGTCTCCTGTGCCGGCATGTATTCAAACGGATCAAAAGATGCGGGAATTTTCACCTCCGGAGCCTGTTCTTTTTCCCGTGAAAAATAATGTACCAATTGCCGGGCTACGGGGACCTCCTTTTCAGAAGGTTCCGTCAGGGACACCCGGATGGTATCCCCCAACCCGTCTGCCAGCAAAGCCCCGATGCCTGCAGCCGACCTGATACGGCCGTCTTCTCCTTCTCCCGCTTCTGTGATCCCCAGATGCAGGGGATACAGCTCTCCTTCGACAGCCATGGTGGCGACCAGTAAGCGATAAGCATGCACCATCACCCGTGTGTTACTGGATTTCATCGAAAGCACAACCTCATGAAAGTTCTCCTCTTTACAAATACGCAGGTACTCCATCGCTGAAATTACCATACCCTGCGGAGTGTCTCCGTATTTCTCCAGTATCCTTTTTGAGAGGGATCCGTGATTCACCCCCAGCCGCAATGCCGTGTGATGTTTTTTACAAATATTCAGCAACGGCACCAACTGCTCACGTATCTGTTCAATATAACAGGCCTCCTCCTTTTCTGTATCCATCCCTTTGCCTGGCGGAACAATACGCGCGAAGTTTCCCGGGTTTATACGTACTTTCTCCACGATACGCGCTGCCGTCTCGGCAATCTTCGGATTGAAATGTACATCGGCAATGATAGGGGTATAATATCCTCTGCGACGAAGATGGTCTCTGATATCCGCCAGGTTCCCTGCTTCCTTGGTATTTTGTGCCGTAAAACGAATATAATCGGCGCCGGCCCGGATAATGCGAATGCTTTCTTCCACACAAGCCGCTGTATCCGAAGTGGGACTGCCGGCCATAGACTGTATCCGCACCGGATATTTTCCTCCGAGGGGAACCTTTCCGATATGTATCTCCCGGGTTCTTTTCCTGCCCGGAGTCCTCATCATGCTGATAAATATCTTCCTCAAATTTTGTTCTTCCATAAAAAGAAAATAAACTACTACATCTTTTCGCAAATATACTTTGAAAAACGGGAAAAATGTCAAATAATACAATACACCGGCAACTTCCTGAAAAATTTCAAATTCTTTTTTCATTTTTTCAGGTATATTTCCCCCTTTTTCCCACGCTTGTACTGAGCCTTTTACCGACCGGTCAAAAATCGCCGGTACGCAGTCTTACAGACATCAAACACAACGGTAAGTTATATATAGCGGATGTTGCCTCTGAGAGAAATATTCGGTTTTTGTGAAAAACATCAATCCGCACATGTCCAATACAGTTCTATCACCGAAGTTATTCCGACCTGTTCGGAAGTCGACAGAGAAAAATGGCCAAGTACAAAGACATGAAAGAGCTGTTGTTTCGTATCAACACCAAATCCATGGTCGAACAAAAAATAATCCCCGACGAGACCTTCGAGTCACGGAAAGGAGAAATGAAACAAATTGATGATGTGGTAGTGGTGGGGTTTAGGAGTTGAGGAGTTGAAGGGTTGAAGAGTTGAAAAGTTGAAAAGTTGAAAAGTTGAAGGGTTGAAGAGTTGAAGAGTTGAAAAGTTGAAAAGTTGAAGGGTTGAAGAGTTGAGGAGTTGAAGAGTTTTGCATATGGCAATGAAGCAGAAGGATTTTTCTATTGCTTATTAGGGTTTATTATTCTGCAGAAGATCGTTAGTATGTTACGAGTAAAATTGCGAAAAACAGAAGAGGCTGTGTCAGGCCAATTTCTGAAGGGATTGTATCCATGAATAAACATCTTGGAAAGGAAACCAAATAATTGCTTTTCATCCTTTTTCCACCGAAGCCCTGGCGGAGGTTGTGGGCACAAGTGAACCCTTCAACTTTTCAACTCCTCAACTTTTCAACTCCTCTTTATCTCCATTCAATCCATTATCTTCAATCTGAGCAGGGTCATTTTGTTTAAAGAACTTTCGGTAAAACAATAGAATGATCGCTACACCTACGGTGATGGAGGAGTCGGAGAGGTTGAATACGGGACGAAAGAAGATGAACTCTTGTCCTCCCCAAAAAGGAACCCAATGCGGAAAAGTACTTTTTATCAATGGAAAGTAGAGCATATCCACCACCCTGCCATGCAGAAACGAAGCGTAACCTCCGTCTTTAGGAAACAGGCGGGCCACATGGAAATAGCTGTCATCGAAGATAAGTCCGTAAAAAGCGCTGTCTATAATATTACCCAACGCTCCGGCAAATACCAGTGACACAGCCACCACCAGCCCCGAAGGAGCTTTATGCCGTATCAGGTACCTGATATACCAGCCGATGGCCACGAGAGCAATAATACGGAACAGACTCAGGATGATCTTCCCGGTCTTCCCGGCCAGCTCCATGCCGAAGGCCATGCCGTTGTTCTCAATGAAATGCAACAGAAACCAATGATCAAACACCGGAATCTCCTGCCCGATAACCATATGTGTCTTTACCCAGATCTTAAAAACCTGGTCGGCGACGAGCACAAGTAAAATCGTCAGAACGGATTTTTTTGCTAAAGACATAATACCTTCTTTGTCACAAGCCACATAACGGATAAGGATCATACCTTATTTCCGGCGTTTTTTAGCTTCTATACTCAGTGTGGCGTGCGGTACGGCACGAAGTCTTTCCTTGGAGATAAGCTTACCGGTCTCCCGGCAGATGCCATAGGTTTTGTTTTCGATACGCACCAGCGCTGCCTCCAGATGCTGGATAAACTTCAGCTGCCGCTGGGCCAGCTTGCCCGCTTCTTCCTTGGAAAGGGTGGTAGCCCCTTCTTCAAGCACTTTGAAGGTAGGAGATGTATCTTCCGTATCGTTACTCTCCTCGTGCGTAATTGCATTTTTCAAAAGATTATAATCTTTCCTCGCCTTTTCCAGTTTATCCAAAATGATCTGCCGGAATTCTTCCAGTTCTTCATCGGAATATCTTGTCTTTTCTTTTTCGGCCATAATTCAACAATTTCTTAAATATACTAAAATTTCAATGCACAATCTAAAATCATCAGAATACAAATATAAAAAATCCTTCATGCCCTAACTTTTTCTTTGAACAGAAATTAATGTTTTTACATCATTTGCCAGTTCCACTTCATAAACATTTTCACCATCCAAGTCGTTTTCCAGCATAATATCACCAGCAAGTGTCTGTGCTGCAATATATTTCTTGTGATGCAACACAGCCGGGTTGATTGCATCATGTTTTTTAATACGGATGCTGACCTTGTCTGTTACATTAAACCTGCTCTCTTTCCGGATGTTCTGGATCCGATTGATCAGCTCGCGGGCAATACCTTCTTCCCGCAGCTCGTCGGTGATGGTAATATCCAAAGCTACAGTCAGCGGTCCGTCGCTGGCCACCAGCCATCCGGGGATATCTTCGGAATGGATCTCCACATCTTTATCCGTGATGACAATCTCTTCCCCATCAATTTTAAAAGTATGAACTTTCTCCTGCTCTAACCGTTTGATATCTTCCTGACTCATTTCGGCAATGGCAGCAGAGATCTGTTTCATCTTTTTCCCGTATTTCGGACCCAGTTTCTTGAAATCCGGTTTGATTCTTTTCACTAGAATCTCTGCCGTATCCGGTACATATTCCACTTCCTTCACGTTTACTTCGGATAAGATCAGATTTTTCACTGCCTCAAATTTCTTCCGGAAGTTTTCATCCGACACTGGCAACATGATTTTATTCAGAGGTTGCCGCACCTTGATGTTGACCTTACGCCGCAGTCCCAACACCATAGAAGAAACTTTCTGAGCAATCATCATGCGTTCTTCAAGGTCTTTATCTATCAGGCTCTCATCCGGTTCCGGGAAATCCGTCAGGTGCACCGAATCTACCGGATAACGTCCGGTGATCCCGTTTAGGTCGGTAAAAATCCGGTCCATGTAAAAAGGCGCAATGGGTGCTGCAAGGATAGCTACCGTCTCAAGACAGGTATAAAGAGTCTGATACGCTGCAATCTTGTCTTTTGAATATTCTCCGCCCCAATAACGTTTACGGGTAAGGCGTACATACCAGTTGCTCAGGTTCTCAATGATGAAATTCTGAATCAGCCGAGCAGCACGGGTAGGCTCATATTGGCGGTACAGCTCACCTACCTCTTTCACCAGGGTGTTCAGCAGGGAGACAATCCACCGGTCTATTTCGGGCCTCTCAGTCATTGGTACTTCCGGCTCATCATATACAAAACCGTCAATGTTGGCATACAGAGCAAAGAAAGAATAGGTGTTATACAAGGTGCCGAAAAACTTGCGTTTTACTTCTTCCAGCCCTTTGGGGTCGAACTTCAGGTTATCCCAAGGCTGGGCATTGGTAATCATATACCAGCGCAGAGGATCGGAACCATGTTTCTCAATGGTCTCGAACGGATCGACGGCATTACCCAAACGTTTGGACATCTTGTTGCCGTTTTTATCGAGCACCAATCCGTTGGAAATAATGTTATAATAAGCCACCCTGTCAAAGAGCATCACGGCCAGGGCATGGAGGGTGAAAAACCAGCCGCGGGTCTGGTCCACTCCTTCGGCGATAAAGTCGGCCGGAAATTTTTTAAATAATTGTTTTTCATCGGTAGCAAAAGGATAATGGTTCTGCGCATAGGGCATGGCGCCACTGTCAAACCATACATCAATAAGGTCAGGCTCGCGGAACATCTTTTTACCGCTGTCCGACACCAGGATAATCTCATCCACAAAAGGGCGGTGCAGGTCGAACTGTTCATAATTCTCTTTCGACCAGTCTCCCTTGCGGTAATCTTTCAGCGGATTTTCTTTCATAAAACCAGCCTCAATAGCCTTCTCAATCTCATGTTTCAGCTCAGCTACCGAACCGATACATTTTTTTTCTTTTTTATCTTCCGACACCCATACCGGTAACGGCGTGCCCCAGTAACGGGAGCGGGACAGGTTCCAGTCAACAAGATTCTCCAGCCACTTGCCGAAACGACCCTGCCCTGTTGTTACCGGTTTCCAGTTGATCATTTTGTTTAGTTCGATCATGCGATCGCGCAAAGCTGTGGTTTTAATAAACCATGAATCAAGCGGATAATACAGAACCGGCTTGTCAGTGCGCCAGCAGTGCGGGTAATTGTGTACATGTTTTTCAATCCTGAAGACACGGTCGAGTTTTTTCAGATACACCACGATGCTGACATCAATGCTTTCGGCATCCGGCGGGAGACTGTCATCATATTCATTTTTCACATAACGGCCGGCAAAAGGTTTGTAAGCTTCCGCATCCACTTTCTCATTAACAAAATCAGGATCCAGGTTTTCGATAGCGTAAAAACGTCCTTTTTTGTCTACCATCGGCTGCAATATCCCGTCTTTGTCCTTCAGCAACAACGGCGGGATATCATTTTCTTTTCCCACCCGGGCGTCGTCAGCCCCGAAGGTAGGGGCAATATGCACGATACCGGTACCGTCTTCGGTGGTTACAAAGTCCCCGGTCACTACACGGAAAGCCTTATCCCCCGGATCCACCCATTTGAGCAGTTGCTCATAGCGGATGCCTGTCAGTTCTTTACCGGAACATTCAGCCACCATCATCCAGGGAATGTTTTTATCCCCAGGTTTGTAATCCTCCATCTTCAGCTCCGCATTTTTCTCCGGGAAATAAACCGGAAGCCGGTCTTTGGCCAATACCACCGTAACGGGATTCCCCGAATAGGGATTGAAGGTCTTGATCTCTACATAGCGGATCTCCGCTCCCACAGCCAGGGCAGTATTGGAAGGCAGGGTCCAAGGGGTAGTGGTCCAAGCAAGAAAAAAGACCTCGTCCGTGTCTGTTTTTTCAAAGAGGAACTCAGATTTATCATCTCTGATCACCTTGAACTCAGCCACACAGGTGGTATCCTTCACATCACGGTACGCCCCGGGCTGGTTCAGTTCATGCGTGCTCAGACCGGTGCCTGCCGCCGGCGAATAGGGCTGGATAGAATATCCTTTGTACAGCAATCCTTTTTCAAAGAGTTGCTTCAGCAAATACCACAATGTCTCGATATAACGGTTGTCATAAGTGATATACGGCTCATCCATGTCGATCCAATAGCCCACCTTGCGGGTCAGCTCTTCCCAGGCACCGGTAAAGCGCATCACATCCTGACGGCATCTTGTGTTATAATCTTCTACTGATATTTTCTTCCCGATATCTTCCTTGGAGATACCCAGTGACTTTTCCACACTCAACTCGACGGGCAGACCGTGGGTATCCCATCCCGCTTTCCGCTCGACATAATATCCTTCCATCGTCTTGAAACGGCAGAAAATATCCTTGATGGTACGGGCCATCACATGATGGATGCCGGGCATACCGTTAGCAGAAGGCGGCCCTTCATAAAAAATAAAAGGAGTACAGCCTCTGCGTTGTTCCACACTCCGGTGGAAAGTGTTCTCCACGTCCCATTTCCCCAAAACCTCTTTATTGATCCGGGAAAGATCAAAATCTTTGTATTCGGGAAATTTCTTACTCATCG
>DRPN01000098.1 GCA_011374625.1 Bacteroidota bacterium | reverse complement strand
TCTTAGCTCTTGGCTCCTGGCTCTTTTTTATATGCAGTGAGCATCCGGGCATATCTTCCGGCCAGTTTGTATTCTTCGAAACGGGTGAAACCCGCTTCTTTCAGGATTTTTTTCCAATCGCGCCCAATGTAATCAAATGCATACTTACACTCTATTTTTTTAAAAATAAACCGTGCATAGAAAGGAGCTTTGTGAAGATCAAATTCTCCGTAATCCAGGATATGAAACGATCCTTCTTCTTTCAAATGATTGAAAGCATTCCGGATAACCACCTCCCTGACATCCTGGGGAAAACCATGCAACACAAAACTGATGAACACCTTGTCAAACTTTTTTCCGAGATTGAACGGAATATCTATCCTGTGTCTGACAAAAACAGCTCCGGGTTTATTTTTACATTTTTTTCTGAATTTTTTTTCCATCACCTCCGAAATATCCAAGCCGGTCACATATCCTCCGCCCAGATATTGATACATCAGGCAGGCATTTCTTCCGGTGCCGCACCCAAGGTCCAGTATCTCGTCTTTTTTTTTGATTTTCATGGAAGCTACAGCTCTCCGGATAAATCCCCGGTAAAATCCCAAAGTGACCATATTCAACAGAACATCATAATGTTTCGCAACAAACGGGGTAAGTTCAACTTCGGAATCCGGATATAATTTTTCCATATTTTCTAACGCTGTTAAATATCAATCTCCGATACACAAAACTTTAAATATTTTTAAACACCCTGGCCGTGGAATATCCGGGAGCTTTCATCTCAAGATCGAGAAAATAACCGAAAGGCGTCTGAAATACCTCGTATCCAGAATTTTTCAGTCGTTCTTCCACCCGGTTAAAAAGGTCTTTTGTAAAATGCGGATCTCCCTTGCTGTCAGACAAATGGGCAAATGAGTGCAACACCACCCGGCGGGTATTGTTTTTTCCTGCTGCCCATTTGATATTTTTCAACAGTTTTTTTTCTACTGCCGTTATGTTCTCCATATCCTCTGCCTCAACATGGATAAAGGCTGTCTGCACATCTTTCAGCATCTGGGACTTCTCCGCATCCGGAAAATCTTCCAGGGTTTTGTTCCTGGGGGTCCATCCAAACTCTGTCGTGTAAATAAGCAATAATTTCATGTGATCATATTATTAAGACAAGGTAAAAGTAATACTTTATCCCTATCTATTCTATTGTACACGAAACTATTGCTGGTTTTCTTCAAGAAAGATTCTGATCGCTTCTTTTATACGAACCGGTTTAAGGTCTTCGGGTAATGTAAAAACCTCTATCCCCGTCCTTTCCAATGTCTCTTTTGCTTTGGGGCCCACATGGTAAGTTATCACACGATGAACTCCTTTTCTTGACAATAAAGCCACCGATTGTATGCCCACCCCATGTGCAGCTTCATAGTTGTCCTCATTGGAAAGGAAAGTGGTTGTTTTTTCAACGGTATCATAAATAGCAAAAAAACGGGCTCTGCCGAAGTTTTCCCCGACATGCTCTTTGTCCATAGTCTGAATAGCAATTTTCATTTGTCAAATATTTTATTTACTTATCTCTTAACTTATTATGTCTTTAATTTATCTCTTTACATAATCGCTCCTTCGGGGCACACACTTACACATATCTTACAATTACTGCATTCATCCCGTATTACCACAGCGATCTCATTTTCCAGCTTTATGGCATGCATCGGACACACCTCCGCACACACCCCGCAACCTGTGCATATATCAGGCTGTATATAAGTAAAAGGAATCTTTGCGACGGTGCTCCTGCTGAAATTATTTTCATTTTCCTGTCTCATTTTTCAACTGTTCAGGTTCGACATTTCTTTGTATGATTTCCCAGGATTCTTTTATCCTGCCGGCTACCTTGCTGTCTTTCATTTCTACTACACTTTTCCCGGCATTAATCGCCTCAGAAAAATCAGAATCATAGGGAATTTCCGATAATAATTCAATGCTCTGCTCTTTGAGAAATGTCTTTAGCCGGCCGGCCATTTCCGTATGAATATCTGCCTTATTGATAACACATCCTGCAGGGATCTTGAAATTTTGCACTACCTCCAGCACCCGTTCCAAATCATGCATCCCTGACAGAGTTGGTTCGGTCACCAGCACTACATAATCGGTACCGGTAATCGAGGCAGTTACCGGACAGCCTATTCCGGGGGATCCGTCAATAAGAATATATTTTACATTTGTTTTCTCCGCTTGTTTCCGGGCTTCCTTCCTCACTTCGGCCACCAGTTTTCCCGACATATCCGAGCCGATACCCAGGCGTGCATGAACCAACAGATTGTCCATGCGTGTCCTGGCGACAAATATATCTCCTGCTTTCAGCAGCTTCATCTCGATGGCTTCTACCGGGCAGATCCGGGCACAATATCCGCAACCTTCACATTCAACGGGAAGCACTTTATAAACTTTACCCTCCGGTTCAATCGCCTCAAAATGACACACTTCCACACAATCCCCGCATCCAACACATGTTTCCGGATTGATCACGGCTTCATACCCACTGAAAAAATCTCTTGTTTTCAGGGTTTCAGGCGCAGTCACCAAATGCATATCCGCTGCGTCCACATCACAGTCGGCTACTACCGCATTTTTCCCTGCCAGCCAGGCAAAAGAAGCAGTCAGGGATGTTTTCCCCGTACCCCCTTTTCCCGATATGATCACAATTTGTTTCATTCGGTTTTCATCTCTTCTGAAATTTCAAGAATATGCCGGTACACTTTCTCCAATTCCTGTCCAATTTCCGGGATCTTACCGTACAATAATCCGCCACCGGCATAAATACCGGCAGCCTTTCTCAAATGAGGAATACGGGCAATGATCCTTATTTTTTCTTTTGCACAAAAATCATTAATCAGTGTTATTGCCGGATCATCTTTATTGACAACTACTGCAAAAGGCTTACCTAATTTCTTCAAGGTCTTTACTGCCAGCCCCAGGTCATGCAAACCGAAACGGGTAGGCTCGGCCACCAACAAGAGATAATCGGAACGTTTAGCAGCTTCCATCATCGAACAGGAAGTCCCCGGAGGTGCATCAAATAAAATAATCTGTGACTTCTCTCCACGATTTTCTGCATAACGAATCGTCTGCGCAATCATAGGGGTAGCCATCTCACGGCCTACGTCCAAACGCCCTTCTATCCAGGGAAACACTTTCCGTGATCCCGCAAAAGAAGCCTGATAAAGGGTTACTTCTCCAATCCTGTCATCCACCATAGGCAATGAGTGGGAAGGACACAAATCGGAGCAGGCATAACATCCGTGACACAATTCCGGAAAAACCATCACCGAATTACCCAAAAAAGCAATGGCATTGTACATGCATACCCCGGCACATTCTCCGGATAAAATACAGGTTTCCTGTTTCCATCGGGGGATTTTCCGGTATCTGACCGTACGCTCAATAACTTTTCCCTCTAAAAACATGCCGGTATTGGGTTCTTCCACATCCAGATCAACCAGCATCACGGACCTGTCGGCAATGTCTCTGATCCATGCAGTCAGATTTACCGACAATGTCGTTTTCCCCGTTCCTCCTTTTCCGCTGGCAATGGCAATTTTCACTCTTTTCCGGCCTTTTTTATGTGTTATCATTAGGTTAATTAAAGTGCAAAAATTAAAGATTTATAAGAACGGGGTTGCATCAAATTCTGATACAACCCCTCCTTTCAGTTAAAAAGAACCCCATAATCCTGTACGCGATCTAACCACTCAAAATGAAGCTTGGTTTAATCTTCTCCCTTTTTGGTAGTCAGATCATTAAGTCTTTTCCGGAGATTTTCCTGTTGCTGTTCCAGGTATTTTAGTTGATTTTCCAGAAAAGTTTTTTCATCTACAGCAGGCGGAACATCAGCCGGATAATAAACTCTGCCATATCCGGCACCCCAACGGTAACCCCGGCCATAACCATAGCCCCAGCGAGCTCCCCGGCCATAGCCGTAACCTCTGCCCCATCCCGGAACATCATTCATGTAACCCGGCACCGAATATCCGGCACAATAACCGGCTCTTCTACCTGTCATCGGACCTAATCCGTCAGGTCCCGTTCTATCTCCTCTTGGCATAACACAACACCTCCTTTATTATTTTTTTGTTTTACCATGCAAATATAATGAACATATGTTCAATATCCAAAAAAAATTTAACTATTTTTGCAAAAAAATTTATTCACCAAAGAAAGAAGAACTATGATCACAAAAGAAGCGGCACTTGAAGCTATTAAAGATGTTATGCATCCGGCCATAAATTTTTCATTGCTGGACCTGGGCATTGTAAAGCATGTATCAACAGATGAAGACATTGTTTATGTAACGTTTGCTTTCCCTTTTCCCAACATTCCCATTGCAGATACCCTGATAAAATCCATTTCCGAACCATTGGAGAAAATGGGAGCAGAAGTCAGAGCGGATATGGTACTGATGACAGAAGCAGAAAAGCAACGTTTTTTGGAAATGGAACATCAGGCGTGGAAAGGACTGGAGGAAGAGTAAAGGTTTCCCGCAGTGATCCTTGTGGGGGAGGAGATGGAAGCACCAATAAATTTGGAATATTTAACTAAAAAATTACATTATGGCAGATTTGGTATTATTGAGACATGGAGAGTCGGTTTGGAACAAGCTGAATGTATTTACGGGTTGGGTGGATGTCCCGTTAACTGAAAAAGGAATAGAAGAAGCCACACGGGCAGGAAAACAACTGGCTGATTTCCGGTTTGATATTATTTTCACTTCCACACTGGTGAGGGCCATGGAAACAGCAATGATCGCCATGGCATATAATAAGAGTGAACGTTTGCCTGTGGTGATCCATGATGAACCGGGGAAAGAAAGCGAATGGTCTAAAATATATGATAAAGAGGTAGAAGCATCCATTATTCCGGTCATTCGCGACTGGCATTTGAATGAGCGTTATTACGGTGAACTGCAGGGTAAGAACAAAGCCAGAACAGCCGAACAATACGGGGCGGAACAAGTGCACCTGTGGCGACGCAGTTATGATGTACCCCCTCCCGACGGAGAATGTCTGAAAGACACGGCTGAAAGGACTATTCCGTTTTTCAGGGAAAATATTATCCCGCGGCTTAAACTAAACCAGAATGTATTTATCGCTGCTCACGGGAACAGCTTGCGTTCTATTGTTATGCACCTGGATCATTTGAATGAAGAACAGGTCCTAAACCTTGAGATTCCCACCGGAATGCCGATCCTGTATCGTTATAATGGTTTAAATTTCATGAAGCAGAAAATTTAATTCAAATGAAGTCCGACATGAACTTCCCATCTGTTTTCGGGACTTTTAAGGAAGCATTGGTCATCACTTTCTTTGTGTTGATTATTCTCCTGATCGTGGAATACATCCATGTTCAGACACAGGGTCGCTGGAGCAGATCATTTCAAAACAAAGAATGGTTTCAGATCATTCTTTCCGGTTTGCTGGGATCAACACCGGGATGTATCGGAGCTTACACGGTGGTTTCCTTATACACCCACGGACTGGTTGGCTTTGCCGCTCTGGTAACAACCATGATCGCTACATTCGGAGATGAAGCTTTCGTGATCCTGGCCATGATCCCTGAAACAGGACTAATCCTTATCGGAGTCACTTTCCTGATCGGTATTCTTGTCGGTTTTATCATTTTTTATTTTGAGAAGAAGAATAAAAAGGTGTATTTCCAAGCCCGTGGGCACCTGGAACTTCACAAAGGAGAAGATGTAAAATGCAAATGTTTGCATATACGCACTCTAAAACAGTTTTACTCAAATATATCTTTTGACCGGGCCATATTACTTACAGTCATTATTCTCTTTTTTGTCTTTATGCTTACCGGAGATATCGGCCCTGAAACATGGAACTGGGTGAAGGTTACCTTTGTTCTACTTCTGGCCATTACGATTTTCATTATCGCTACCGTTCCCGAACATTTCATCAGTCAACATCTCTGGAAGCATGTGATCCGAAAACATTTACTCCGTATTTTTCTCTGGACATGGGGAACTTTTCTTTTTCTTCTGGTATTGAATCAGTTTCTCGACATAAACCACTGGATACATACCAATCCCGTCTACATGATGGCTCTGTCCATTATGGTCGGAATCATTCCGGAATCGGGACCTCATCTGATATTTATTACCCTCTTTGCCCAGGGACAAATTCCTTTCAGTATCCTGATGGCTAATTCTATAGTACAGGATGGTCATGGCATGTTGCCTCTACTGGCAGAATCAAGGAAACAGTTTATCTATGTCAAACTGATCAATATGGTGGCAGGGGCAATATTTGGATATACAGCCTTGGCCATAGGAATTTAGGAATGAAAAGGAATATAAGGATAAATGATAAATTGAAATTACCAGCCTATGGCTGAGAAATTAATGGAAATTCAGTAGTCATTCAGTGGTCATTCAGTGGTCATTCAGTGGTAGTGTATATATTGTAGCTATTGTATGACGCGAGCGACAGCGAGCGTATGACCATTGTATGACAGCGAACGCAGTGAGCGTATGACATGAGCAAAGCGAATGAATGACCATTGTATGACATGAGTACAGCAAAGGGTTGACCATTATAACGTCCTGAACACAGTGAAGGACAAATTACGTGGCAAAAACCATAGAGTTTAACTAAATTTATTCCCCATACTTACAAAAATACGTGCTCATCCCGGTAACTTTCATTTTGAAATTTGTGTGAGATGGAACCACGAAAGTCTCACCTTTTTTGTAAGTTTTCCATTCGGTTTCATTTCCAACTTTTACAGCAATTTCACCGGAGCAAACCGTGGTAGTCTCTTTTTCCATAGCACCAAACTCATACTCGCCAGGACTCATAATGCCTACAGAAGCAGCCTCTCCGTTCTGTTCATAAGTAAGAGACTGTACCCGATCTCCATGATACCTTCTTAATTTAAACATATTTGTTGGTATTAAATAATTGAATCACTTCATTAACTATATCCTCTAATCCGTCACGATTGGTTTCATGAATTTTAATGCCTGTAGATATCAGATATTCCCTTAGTCCGGGATGAACCCCTTTTACCACCAGCCAGTCACATTCCTTAAAACATTCCGAAAACCGCTTAAAGAAACGGTCTTTTAATCCTTCGTTTTTCAGTATCTTCCAGAACCGGAAATACCTGAACAATCTCCCTTTAACCTGACCGTCCTCTATCAGATACACCATCACTCCTCTTGCCTCTCCAAGGTTTCCGGAAATGGTATGATGATCATTGGTAGGAATAGCGATCCTCATGAGATTAATATTTTTTAACGGTTTTAAATATAGTGAAACATATGCTCTCAATCCAAATTTTCCGGTCTCTTTTTCCGCATCGACATTTTTATTAAAACATATTATCTTTGCTTATCTTACAGATTATATAACTTATACACAGAGGAGATGTCACATCAACAAAAAAATGACAAAGGTGTTGAGGATTCCCGAATATACCGGTTCAGGGAATTCGTGGAATACGCCGATGGCGGAATTGTCAGCAAACAGATCCTTAAAAAGAAAAATGGGAACATTACTTTGTTTGCTTTCGATGCCGGGGAGGGCCTTTCGGAACATACCTCCCCTTTTGATGCGCTGATCCAGGTAATCGAAGGAGAAGCCCGTATTACCATCGGGAAAAAAGATTTCAACCTGGGATCCGGCGAAAGCATTATCATGCCGGCTGATATTTCCCATGCCGTATTGGCTCTGCAAAGATTCAAGATGATCCTGACAATGATCAGATAAACAATGAATACATGACCAAATTCCCGGAAAAGTATTTGAATTTTATCATGACCCGATGCAAAAAATATCAAAAACGTTTTTTTTCTGTTTATAATCCGGCTTCGCGTTCCGCTATGGCGGACGAGAAGAAATGGTTTAATTCCCCGACCCTCTGGGTCGGAAAAAAAATAATTCCTTTTGATACCTCGGAGCTCTGCCCCGAGGTAGTTCATTTTTGTTTTCGATCAAAATTTTCGTTATGACACAAAACAACAATACTGACAAGAACACTGCCTGGTTTGCCGGTGGATGTTTCTGGGGGGTACAATATTATTTCAAGAATGTTCCCGGTGTTTTATCCACTCGTGTCGGCTATATGGGCGGGCATACCCAACACCCCACTTATGAGCAGGTTTGTACAGGAACTACCGGTCACTTGGAAACAACAGAGGTTATTTTTGACCCGGAAAAGGTCTCCTATGAGGATCTGGTAAAACTCTTTTTTGAGATCCATGATCCCACTCAATCCGATGGCCAGGGACCTGATATCGGCCGGCAATACCTTTCCGCTGTCTTTTACAAAGATGAAAAACAAAAAAAAACCATTGAGAAGCTGATTGACATTCTCCGGAAACATAAACTTAACGTTGTTACAGAAGTCAGGGAAGCCGCTATATTCTGGCCCGCCGAGGATTATCATCAGGATTACTATACGAAAACGGGAGGGAATCCTTACTGTCATTTCAGGATGAAAAGGAAATGGTAAGGAGAAACGATAAATGATGAATGATGAACAGCGTGACCATTTAGAAGGTTGATTCCGCGATGTAATAATGTGTTTAAAAATTTTTATTTATTTAATGAAGAAAATAATTATTTTCTTCATCCATATAACTGGTTACTCACAGTAAAACTGTTCGTGAGCTTGCTGTGTTCGGTGTACTCTCAAAGGAATTTTTTTAATCATTTTCCTGTGTGAATTTTTGAATAAATCTACCCGCTGCAAGCAGACAGGGTATCATCATTGGGTTGTTAATAATATTTTCGCCGCTAGCGGCGTGAAACTCACCACTCCCTTGTCCGTCTCCTGACGGATTGTCCGCCTTTTGGCGGATTAAAAAAATTCATGTTCGTTTCATCTTTTGTTACCTTATATGTTTTTATACCTGCTGGATCATCGTGACCAAAGAACATGACATATTGTATGAGTGGGTAAACAAACAAATATACAGAATAGTTATTCACCTGGACTTTTCATAAAGTGTCCCGTCTTATGTCAAGGAGGAAGAATGTCTTGTGCAGGACCCTTTTCCGGCTGACGCTGAAAAAATGGTTTCTTCAAGAGAGACAGCAGTCCGAAAACATGACTCTTCTCTATGTCCCGCTTATATCAAATTTTTCATCACAATTCAAGTTTTTTTCAGAATATTTTTACTTTTGTCCTTATGAATCTCTTTCAGGATAATTAAAATTTTCAAATATGGTTGATATACAGAAACTAAAGGATGAGTTTATTTCTTTGTACGGATCAAACGGAGAGCCAGAAGTCTATTTTGCTCCGGGTCGTGTCAACCTTATCGGGGAACATACGGATTATAATGGCGGGTATGTATTCCCATGCGCATTGAATTACGGAACATATCTGGTTGTCCGTCCCAACACCACCAGAATTATCCGCTTTGCCAGTACCAATTTCGACTTCAAAACAGAAGTTCCCTTGGATAAAATTTCAGAAAAGGTGGATAGTCAATGGGTTAATTATCCACTAGGTGTTATGAATGAGCTGGTAGATCAGGGAATGAATATGGAAGGAATAGATCTTTTATTTTCCGGAGATATTCCCAATGGCGCCGGACTCTCTTCGTCTGCTTCCATAGAAATGGTTACGGCTTATGCGCTGAATTACATATTTAAAGTTAAGCTTTCTGTACTGGATTTAGTAAAAATATCACAACGTGCCGAGAATGAATTTGTCGGTATGAACTGTGGCATTATGGACCAGTTTGCTGTAGGCATGGGAAAGAAAGACCATGCGGTATTTCTGAATTGCGACACGTTAGAATATGATTTGGTGCCTTTGGTGCTTCAGGATTACCGGCTGATTATTACCAATACCAACAAGAAGCGCAAGCTGACCGACTCGAAATACAACGAAAGAAGGGCTGAATGTGAGAAAGCCGTAGCATACATTAACCGTAAAAGATCTATTCGCAATCTGGGCGAACTGAGTCTGGCCGAATTTGAACAGCTTCAGGATCTGATCCCTGATGAAACCATCCTTAAGAGAGCATACCATGTTGTTTCGGAAGATGCCCGTGTGCTGGAAGCCGTTCATGCCCTGAAAACAGGTGATCTTGTGCGTTTTGGCAAACTGATGTTTGAATCTCACGATTCATTGCGGGACAACTATGAAGTAACAGGCTTCGAACTGGATACATTGGTGGAGGAAGCCCGGAAGATTCCCGGAGTTATCGGTTCAAGAATGACCGGTGCCGGTTTCGGAGGATGCACCGTCAGCCTGGTAAAGAAAGATATGACCGGACCTTTCATGGAACAGCTAGAAAAGGCCTATATACAGAAAACCGGATTAAATCCGGATTTTTATTTAGCAGAAGTGGGGGACGGTGCTAAAAAAATATAGTTTTTTCATGATCCTATGATTATTTTTCCAAATATCTGAATTATCATACATATAAAATTCTTAACTCATGGAACATTCTTTCTCTCTCGGATGGATTGATTATTCCATCATCATCATTTATTTTGCTTTTGTTTTAGGTATCGGATGGGCCCTGAAAAAGTTCATGAAGTCCTCCAAGGCTTTTCTGGAAGCCGGAAGGTCTTTGCCTGCCTGGGTAACAGGACTGGCCTTCATCTCTGCCAACCTGGGGGCACTGGAGGTAATCGGGATGGCAGCCTCAGGTGCCAAATACGGAGCTACCACGGTACATTTTTACTGGCTCGGAGCCATCCCGGCCATGATCTTCCTGGCTATCTTCATGATGCCTTTTTATTACGGGTCCAAAGCCAGGTCCGTACCCGAATATCTTAAGCTGCGTTTCGATGAAAAAACACGCGGTTTCAACGCCTTTTCGTTTGCTCTGATGACTGTCTTTTCTTCGGGCATTTCGATGTATGCTTTGGCATTACTGGCCCAGACCATTCTCCCCTTTCAATTTGAACTGAACATGCTCGGATGGCACATGACCCCTTTCGATGTTTATCTGATTATTTCGGCTTTGGTCGTGCTGATCTATACTTATCTGGGAGGTTTGTCATCAGCCATCTACAATGAAGTATTGCAGTTTTTCCTGATCGTTATAGGCTTTACACCTCTCGTCATTCTTGCTCTTATCCACATCGGCGGATGGGAAGGCCTTAAAACACAACTTGATGTGGTAGCTACTTCCAACGGCTTCCAGCCCGGTGCCTGGACCCACACCTGGAAATTCATGGGACACGCCAGTACCAACCCCATGGGTGTCGAGTGGTTTGGTTTGATCATGGGTCTGGGATTTGTCCTTTCTTTCGGCTACTGGGGAACCAATTTCCTCGTGGTACAGCGCGCCATGGCTGCCGGTAACATGACTGCCGCCCGGAAAACTCCTCTAATCGGAGCCATTCCCAAAATGTTCATTCCTTTTCTGGTTATCCTGCCTGGCATGATCGCTATCGCCCTTACCATGGATCCGGGAAGCGGCTTTTCACTCCCCCTGAAAGGAGATTCCTATAACTACGATACGGTCATCCCTATGATGCTGAAAACCTACTATCCCATCGGCGTTCTGGGACTAGGTATTACAGCCTTGTTTGCCAGTTTTATGTCAGGTATGGCGGGAAACGTAACCGCCTTCAATACAGTCTGGACCTATGACATTTACCAGAGCTATATTTACTCGAAAGGATCCGATGAACATTATCTCAAAGTCGGACAATGGACCACGGTGGTAGGGATCCTACTAAGTATCTTAACAGCTTATGTCGCCCGGGTCTTTAACAATGTGATGGATTTCCTGCAACTGATCTTTGCCTTTATCAATGCGCCCTTGTTCGCTACATTCCTGTTGGGTATGTTCTGGAAACGTACTACCGGACATGCTGCTTTTTATGGTCTTCTTTCAGGCACAGGCGTTGCAGCCATACACCATGGACTAACACAACCGGCCGGCGCCACCTCTCTTGTGAAAGGAGGCTGGCTGGGAACAGTACTCCATACTTATCCCAGTGAAATGGCCCAGAATTTCTGGACCGCTATCTTTGCTTTTTCACTGGCTCTGATCCTGACCATCATTATTACCCTCCTCACCGAACAAAAGAAAACGGAACAAGAACTAAAGGGGTTGGTGTATTCTCTGACACCCAGGATAACCAACAAAGACATTCCCTTTGTTCGACGTCCCGAATTCATGGCTATTGCTGTCGGTGCTATTGCTATTATTCTGACAATCATTTTCTGGTAATCTTTCTTTAATAAAATAATAATAATATATTATGGGTTTAGATATAAAAATTCCAATCGGTTTGATTTTTTCCATCTTGGGAATTATGTTGTTTATTTTCGGACTTGCTACAGGATCCGACCCGATGTATCACAAATCACTGAACATAAACATCAATCTTTGGACCGGGGCATTCATGTTGATTTTCGGTCTTTTCATGCTGACGCTTTCCGCTCTGGGAAAGAAAAAAGAAAAAAAAGCCAAAAAGACTACGGAAGAATGATCAATGGATATTGATCCCTGCTTCTGTTCGTTCATTTTACTAGTGGGTAAAAAACGGTTATCTCCGGATGACCAGTTATTTCACCCACTTTTTATTTAGGCCTGCATTGCACAATATCCTGTGGGGTACTGTGTGATGCCGATGGATTGAGTTGCTTGCAACTTCTAATAAATCATCTAATGGCAGCCATGTGCTTTTACGAACTGATTTAATGATTTCCTGCTCTATTTCAGAAAGAGAATAATAAATGGTGTGCGGTCTGGAACTGCAGTCACACATTTCATCTCTACCCTTCCATGTGAGAATTGTATTTTCAGGTACATTGTATTTTTCTGCCAGTTGCTTCATCGGCAAATCACTATTCTTGATTTCACAACGAATATGTATATTTGTCTTTGCATTGGAATGATAAACTTATTTCATTTTGAAAATTTTTTTGGTTATTAATATACAAAACAAGTTGTTTTCCCGATTTTAGATTTTCCGACCAGCAGGGAGGAAAATCTAAATTTTTACACCCAACAACGTGGTGAAACTGAAACTAAATAAGAAAGAAATAATAAAACTATTTAACCCAAGTTGAAAATACACAAGTGTAAAGTATTCATTCTCAATAGTATATATTTTAAAAATTTACAATTGGGTCACCACATTTAATTTTTTAATATAAGGTCTATGCTTCCACCCAAGTGCCTCATATATTTGTACTGCTTCCTTATTAGGACGGGCACATACTCTGGCATAAATCTTTTTGTCTTTTTTGGCATTTATGCTCACTGTAGCACATTGTTGAGACTGCATTATGGTTGATATTTTTGACCAACTATGATTAAGTCCTTTGTCCTTCAGGCCAAGCCTTATATAGTTAACAATCTGGTATGCCAGTAACCCCATCCATATATGA
>DRPN01000095.1 GCA_011374625.1 Bacteroidota bacterium | reverse complement strand
TATCATCATGGGGTTGTTAATAATATTTTCGGCGCTGGTGATGAGAAATTCAGCTCTCCCTTGTCCGTCCCCTGACGGATTGTCCGCCTTTTGGCGGATTAAAAAAATTCATGTTCGTTTCATAATGTATATATTAAATAATGTTCAGATGCCCAGCTTGTCCATAATAACATTCACACACGCTTCCACACTTTTTCCTGTTGTGTCAATGGTCAGATCCGGTTTTTCAGGCACTTCATAGGGATCGTCAATACCCGTAAAATGTCTGATCTCTCCTGCTCTTGCCCGTGCATACAGATTTTTGACATCGCGTCTTTCACATTCTTCCAGGGGTGTGGAAACATATATCTCGAAAAAGTTTTTACAATTGTTTCTTACGAAATCCCGCGCTTCCTGATAAGGCGAGATAAAAGAAGCCACCACTGATATCCCGTTTTTTTCAAGTATGCCGGCCAGGAAACCGATCCTTTTGATATGCCGGTCTCTTTCCTCGCGGGTAAATCCCGTCTGGGGAAATATATTTCTTATAATATCCCCGTCAAGAAATTCAACCGAGATATTTTTCTTTTTGAATCTTTTTACTAATTCTTTTGCAATAGTTGTTTTTCCGGCGCCTGAAAGCCCTGTAAGCCACACTACTACAGGCAGGTTTTTATCCGATCTTTTATTCATATCTTTTCCGTTAGGCAATGCCATAATAATTAATCAATCGATGATAAATTATCCAGAATTTCCCTGCAGATAAATTCTGCGGTGTGACCATCACCGTAAAATTCGGGGAAAATCAGGTCTTTTTTCATCCAATATTTTTTAAATTCTTTCAAAATTTTTTGCTTGTCTGCATCTACCAACACGGCCGTCCCATTGTTCACCAGTTCCACCCATTCAGTCTCGGGCCGGAAAACCAAACAGGCTTTTTTGAAAAAATGAGATTCTTTCTGTACTCCTCCTGAATCAGTCATAATGATTCCTGCGGTTTTTTCCAACAAGGTCATTTCCAGAAAAGAAACCGGAGAGATAATCTTAAGCAAGGAATTGTTTTTTATTTCTTCGGATAAGGATTTGTTCAGGGAAGAAAGTGACCTTTCGGCTCGTGGATGCAAAGGAAGAATAAGCGGAACTTTGCAAGTATTTCCTATTTCCATAAGGGCTTCAAATATTTTAGCCAGCCTTTCCGGGTTATCCGTATTATGGTCACGATGTATGGTTACCAGCGCGAATTCATTCTTCTTTATCCCGAGTTCTTTCAATAGCTGTTGTTTCTTCTCCGCTAGTTTTCCGAAAAAGAGGCTGTTGTCATACATAATATCCCCCGAGTGATATATTTTCGGATTATTGATATGATACGGAGGTGTATTTTCCGGAGTAAAGCCTTCCCTGATCAAGTTTTTGAAACCAGTAATAGTAGGTGAAAAGAGTAATGTGGAAACATGATCGCAAATAATCCTGTTAATCTCTTCTGGCATATTTTTGTTGAAACTTCGCATGCCTGCTTCTATATGCACGACAGGGATATGCATTTTTGCGGCTGCAACGCTTCCTGCCATTGTTGAATTGGTATCACCGTATAATATAACCACATCTGGCTTTACCTTGTTCAGCATTTTTTCAACCCGGATGATCATTGTGCCGGTTTGTACTCCGTGCGACCCCGAACCGGTATGCAGGTTAATATCCGGTTGTGGCACTTTCAGTTCTTCAAAAAATATATCTGACATCTTATGGTCGTAATGTTGTCCGGTATGGACTACTATTTCTTTGATCTTTCCGGAAAAAGGGCCAGCGATAGCTCTGCTTATCGCTGATGCTTTAATAATTTGAGGTCTAGCACCAACCAGATTGACAACTTTTAACATAACCTGTTTTTAAATGCTGGAAATTATCGGAAAAGTGCAAAACTGTTATTTCGCAAAATTGATTGCTCTTGTTTCCCTTATTACTGTTATTTTAACTTGTCCCGGATAAGTCATTTCATCCTGTATCTTGCGGGCAATGTTGTAAGAAAGTTTCTCGGCCTCCTGGTCTGATACCTGATCGGAGCCTACGATGACCCTTAGTTCTCTTCCGGCCTGGATGGCATAGGTTTTGGTCACACCCGGATATTCCAGTGCCAGTTCTTCAAGGTCTTTAAGCCGTTTGATATAAGATTCGACCACCTCCCTGCGGGCGCCGGGGCGGGCGCCGGAGATGGCGTCACATACCTGAACGACAGGTGCCAGCAAAGTAGTCATCTCCACTTCATCATGATGGGCCCCGATGGCATTGCATACTTCGGGCTTTTCCTTATATTTTTCAGCCAGTTTCATGCCCAGAATGGCATGTGGAAGTTCCGGTTCATCATCCGGCACTTTCCCTATATCATGCAATAATCCGGCACGTTTGGCCAGTTTCGGATTTAAGCCCAGTTCGGAAGCCATGATTGCACATAGGTTGGCTACTTCCCTGGAGTGTTGCAACAGATTCTGACCATAGGAAGAACGATATTTCATTTTTCCTACCAAACGGATGAGCTCAGGATGCAGCCCGTGTATTCCCAGATCAATGGTTGTTCTCTTTCCCACTTCAATAATTTCTTCTTCAACCTGTTTGGTAATTTTTTCCACCACCTCCTCAATCCTTGCCGGGTGGATCCTGCCATCGGTAACCAACTGGTGCAGAGCCAACCGGGCAACTTCACGACGGAGAGGGTCGAAACAGGAAAGCAGAATCGCCTCGGGCGTGTCATCTACGATGATCTCGACACCAGTGGCTGCTTCCAGGGCCCGGATATTCCGTCCTTCTCTTCCGATGATCCGGCCCTTGATCTCGTCCGACTCAATATTGAATACTGTCACGGCATTTTCTATGGTCGTCTCAGATGCTACTCGCTGAATCGTTTGTACCACGATACGTTTGGCCTCTTTATTTGCAGTCATCTTGGCCTCATCCACGATCTCGTTGATATAGGACATAGCTTCAGTCTTGGCTTCATCTTTCAGTGAAGTTATCAGTTGTGCTTTAGCTTCTTCAGCGGAGAGACCGGAAATGGCTTCCAGTTGCTCAATCTGGTGTTTATGCAATTTAGCCAGCTCTTCGTTCTTCTTTTCTACCAAATGCAGTTGATTGGTGATGTTCGTCCGTATTAATTCCAGTTCTTTTTCTTTCCGCTGATTTTCCTCAATTTTTTGGTTCAGTGCAGCCTCTTTTTGTTTAAAACGCTGTTCTGCCGCCGCCAGCTTGTTGTTTCTTTCATTGATATATTTTTCATGTTCCGCTTTCAGTTGTAGGAACTTTTCCCTGGCCTGAAGGATCTTGTCCTTCTTGATTACTTCGGCTTCCGTTTGAGCTTCAGAAAGAATTTCTCTTTGTTTTTGCTTCAGCGCTTTTGAAAAGAAAACATAAGCCAGTCCTATTCCTATCAGGAATGCTGCTATGGTAATAATTTCAAACAACAACAATTGTGTCAGTAAAATCATGATCAGTCAGTTTTTAATTTCTTTTTCAACAAAATAGCCCGCTAATTTCTATAATTCCGGTAAAACCCCAATTCAACATGGGTGGAGCTGCCATAAACATTCCGGCTTCCACTGTCTTCCAAAGAAGGACCCGGTTTCCCGGGTTGAGGCCTGTCGTACAGTTTACGAGCTGAGCTCCAATAACAGTAGTGTTGAGTTTTCAGGAGAGTTATAGAAAATTAAGCGGGCTAACTTGATTTTTTTGTATGTAAAAGAACGTGTATTACTTACTCAGATATTCTTCCAGCTCTTTGTTTAGTTCTTGAATATCTTCCAGGATGGGAAATATATCGGTTTTTTTTTCGCAATCAATAAATTTTACTACAAATTGCAGTGCTGCCATCGCCAAAAAATCCTGAGAATCCTTATCTGCATACCGCTGTTTATACTGCAGCACTTTTTCGTTTATCATTCTTGCAGCTCTGCGAATCTTTTCCTCATCCAACCGATCAATTTTCAGTGGATAATATCTGTCAGCAACATTTACCCTTATTGTAAACTTTTCTTCCATAACTCACACTCAACATTCTCCTCTAACGGTTTAACAGGCCAATACACCTATCAAGATCCCGTATGATCAAATTTATCTTATCTCTGGCACCTTTAGTCTCCGTATTTATACCCGAGATTGATTTTGCCAATTTCAAAGTTTCATATTTTGTTTCCAAATCTTTCAATTCCCTCTTTTTCATGTTAATTTCTTCTTCTTTCTTTTTCAGCTCTTCCCGCAAAATATTGTTCTCCGTTCTATATTGCTGCAACAAGGTAATCATTTTTTTGATATTTTCTTTTAGTTTACTCAATATTTCGTCTGCAGCCATAACGAAATTATTTTTAGTACAAAATTAATATTGCTGACGGAAAAACAAAAAAAAAGAGTATCCTATTTTATTTTCGTAGTAATAAATATATAGTTTTGCGGATTTAAAGGCTTTTCTATGGCAAGATATATTCATGAGCGGTTTATTTTATTATTTTTTCTTCTTTCAGGTGTAGCAGGAATGGGACAAAAACAAACTGTCCGTTTCATTTCACCGGTACATTCTTCTATTTATATCTCTTCCACTTTCGGGGAGATAAGGCCGGATCATTTTCATTCGGGCATTGACATAAAGACGAACGGCAGTATCGGAGAAAAAATATATGCCATAGAAAATGGCTATATCTCCAGGATAAAAGTGGCCGTATCCGGTTTTGGCAAGGCTGTTTATGTTAGGCATCCTAATGGTTACACCTCGGTTTACTGCCACCTGAGCCGCTTTACGGACGATGTGGCTGCCTTTGTTAGGGAGAAACAGTACAGGCAGAAAAGCTATGTTGTGGATTTTCCTCTTCCCGCCGGACTTTTCAGGGTCAATAAAGGCCAGTTAATTGGTTTTTCCGGGAATTCCGGGAATTCCTTTGGACCCCACCTTCATTTTGAGATTAGGGAGACTCGGAAAGAGGCACCTGTCAATCCCCTGCTTTTTTCTTTTCCCGTGGAAGATACCATTGCCCCTAAGATATACAGCTTATATCTCTATCCTGAAAGCAGGATTACGCTGATTAACAACCATCCCGGCAAGTGCATCTTAAAAACACGTCTGGCGGATGTCCGGCGTTATGTTATCCCGGATACACTGGTACACGTGACAGGCCCTTTCTCTCTGGGACTGGAAACCCGGGATTATATAAATGGGTCGTACAGCCGCTGTGGCATTTATTCTTTCAAGGTGTTGCTGGACAAAAAGGTCTTTTTTTACTTAACCATGGACGAATTTACATATAGTGAGACAAGATACGTCAATAGTTGTATCGATTATAAAGAAAAAGTAAAATACGACAGGAATGTGATCCGGACGATCATTAAGCCGAATAACAAGCTTAATATTTACAGAAAGGTGATGAACAAAGGGATTGTATCCTTTTCTGATAACAGGATACACCGGATAGATTTTATTATTTCCGATATTCACGGCAACACTTCCTGCCTTCATTTTTATGTAGTGAATACGGAAAGACCCGTAACCCTGACCTCTTCCACTTCGCAAGATAATTATCTTTCAAGGATGTACTGGGATCGGGACAATTATTATTCCTTTGATGGTTTCCGCCTTTTCATTCCCCGGCATGCCTTGTACGATACCCTGGATTTCAATATGGAGATCAAACCGGCGCTCCCCCGTTCTTTCTCATCGGTTTATTTGATCCAGGATCCCTATACCCCGCTGCAGAAATGCTATACCGTATGGATCACTCCGGATTATTTTCCGCAGGGGTACGGGAGCAAGCTGCTGATTGCAGAAGTGAGCAATCCTTCGAATCCGAAACCTTACGGAGGGGTGTGGACCGGAAAAGTGGTAAAAGGCAATCTGTCCAAATTCGGACGTTATACTTTATTGATGGATACTGTACCGCCCAGCGTATCTCCTGTTTTCAATCCATCCCTCAAAGATTTTACGAACCTACACTTTATTCGTTTTATCATCGGGGATAATCTGGCCGGCATAGATTCTTACAATGGCTATATCGACGGTAAATGGGTGCTTTTTGAATATGAACCCAAACGCAATCTGATTACTTATCGTTTTGATAAAAAACGCCTCCTCGGCAAACGTGAACATCACCTGCGCCTGGAGGTTACAGACAAGCGGGACAATTTGACGGTTTACGAGACAGATTTTTTCTGGTAAAAACATCCTGTCAGTGTACCGACTGTTGGCATCCTGACAGTGTTGTTTTTAGAGTCTTAAATCCATTGGGCCTAATGCTCTAAGAGCTCCACTTTGTATGTCGTTTTCTTTTCGACCATTTTGACTTTTTGATTTTTTATTCCCAAAGTTTTTCGGGGTACACGCCGGCATCTACCAGATCCCTGATCTTTTTCTCCACCACCGGCTTATCTTCCTTATAGGTTACGCCAAACCAAGCTTCCCTGCTGTGCAATACTTTCATTTTTATTTCCCCGCTACGGATGAGCGTGGTCACGGGCAATGGTATAAAAAATTCCGATTTGGGTTCATTTCCGTGTTCACGCAGGAAGGTTGTGAACTGGCTTTCCAACTTGGGGAAAATCCCCGGCTTGAAACACCAGAAGTTCATGGATACCGGTTCATCTCCTGTAAACTCCATTCTGGTGCCGTCGTCCAGCAGCGAAATAATCTTCCCGTCTTCCCGGTAGATCTTCGTATGTTCCGTAACTTCTTCCAGATAATCATGGTCGTTGGTTTTGCAGATGCCACGGGCCACCGATCCGTTATCCGACAAAGTGTTGTCGAGTCGGTAACCAACCATGGCATATTCGTTGGGATCGGAATTGTACATCAGAAAATCAGCGGTTTGCCTGTAGGAAGAAGGACCATAGAAATCATCCCCGTTGATCACGGCAAAAGGCTGATCGATCTTTGAGGAAGCAACCATTACAGCATGTCCTGTGCCCCAAGGCTTTTTACGATCGGGTGGGACACTGAATCCTTCAGGTATCATGTCCAACTCCTGATGTACAAAGTCAAACGGAATTCTGCCTTTCAGACGTGGTTCGAAGAAATTTCGGATATCTGTCTCAATATCTTTCCTTATGACAAAGACAATCCTGGAATAGCCGGCCCGTATGGCATCATAGATGGAGTAATCAATAATGGCCTCTCCTCCCGGACCCACTTTGTCTATTTGTTTCAAGCCTCCGTAACGACTGCCCATGCCTGCAGCCAGCACTAAAAGAACAGGTTTCATAACACTTCGGATTTTTGCAGTTATTATCAATGTGCCAAAAGTAAAAAAAACCGTTACATTTTCTTATTTTTACCTAAAATTTAACGAACTGTTTTGGAAAATAAAAAAACTTATGCGGTAGGGCTGATGTCAGGAACCTCTCTTGACGGCCTTGATCTGGTATTGGCCTCTTTTCAGGAAACCAACGGTCGTTGGCATTTTTCCATTCTTAAGGCAGAAACAAGGCCCTATTCAGCTGCTTGGAAACAGGATCTTACCGCTGCACCTAAACTGCCAGGGGAAACCCTGATCGCTTTGCATAAATCTTATGGTAAATACCTTGGAGAACAGGTCAATGATTTTTTAAAAGATACTGACTTGAGGCCCAGTCTGGTTGCATCACACGGGCATACGGTATTTCATCAGCCCGTTGCGGGTATGGTCTTTCAGCTGGGCGACGGTAATGTTTTGGCTGCCGAAACAGGGTTACCCGTGATTTTTGATTTTCGTTCGCTGGATGTGGCACTCGGTGGACAAGGGGCTCCTTTGGTACCGGTTGGTGATCGGTTGTTGTTTCCGGAATATGCCTATTGCCTAAACCTGGGCGGGTTTGCCAATATATCCTACGAAACGGATCATGGAAGGATTGCCTTTGACTTGTGTCCCGTCAATCTGGTCCAGTCATATGTGGTCCGGCCTACCGGAAAAGAATATGATAAAGACGGGGAAAACGGACGGAAAGGATCTGTTGACCCGGTGTTACTGAAATGTCTGGACAGTCTGGACTATTACCGTCTCCCCCCTCCCAAATCCCTGGGACGTGAATGGTTGGAGTCTCATTTTTATCCTTGTCTGGATAGATCTTCCGCCTCCACGGACGACAAGTTGCGTACTGTTTATGAGCATATATCCACACAGATATGTCGTACGATCCAACCGGGTCAGCCATCAAAAATGCTGGTAACAGGCGGAGGTACACATAATATTTTTTTAATGAAACTGTTAAATAATAAATGTCCGATAGAAATAGTGATTCCCGACGAAAAGATTGCAGACTATAAAGAAGCACTTATCTTTGCCTTTCTGGGTGTGCTGCGTATGGAAAACCGGATTAATTGTCTGGCTTCCGTTACCGGTGCGAGAAAGGACAGTAGCAGTGGTCTTGTTGTCTCTGCCAATTGATAATATTAAAAAACCATGAAAAATTTTGAATTTTTTAATCCGGTACATTTACATTTTGGAAAAAATGTAACCGATGAGCTTGGTTCCGTAACCACAGAATACGGGAAAAGAGTGTTGCTGATCTATGGCCGGAACTCAGCCAAAAAGTATGGATACTACCAGCGTATTAAGGACAATCTGGCGAAAGCAGATCTTGAGATTACGGAATTTTCTGGTATTCGTCCGAACCCGCTTGCCTCGGATGTAGACAAGGCTGTAGCACTAGCTCGTGAAAAAGGTATAGAGGTGATCGTAGCCCTGGGTGGTGGCAGTGTCATTGACTCGGCCAAGATCGTGTCTGTATGTATTCAGGAAAACCTGAAGGCCTGGGATGTGATGATCCGAAAGTCACAACCCACAAAGTATATTCCGTTGATTGTTATCCTTACACTTTCAGCCACGGGGACGGAAATGAACAAGACTGCCGTTCTGCAGGATGCCGATGCAGGCGCAAAAATAGGTTATAAAAATCCTATGATATTTCCGAAACATTCTTTTCTGGATCCTTCTTTTACTATGACGGTTTCCAGGGACTATACCGCCTATGGCATAACCGACCTGATCGCTCACGCAATGGAGGCATTCTTCGGAGATAGTGAGGTATCTGTTGTCGACAGGTTTGTTGCAGATATCATCAAGGATGCCATGCACTGGGCACCCCTCGTTTTAGATGCGCCTGACAACTACGAATACCGTGCTAATATTATGCTTGATGCCACCTTCGCATTGAATGGTATTACCTTATATGGCCGTACCTCAGGGGATTGGGGTGTTCATGCCATAGGACATGCACTCTCTCTGCTGTATGATATTCCGCACGGGGCTACCTTGTCGATTGTCTACCCTGCCTGGTTAAAATTCATGAAAAAAAGAATTCCGGAAAGGATCTCAAAACTTGGCAAATTGTTATTTGATACCTCCAGTCCGGACGAGACCATAGATAAACTCATCAAATTCTTCGTTTTCATAAAATCACCGGTAAATCTTACGGATGTGAATATTGACAACTCTAAAAAAGCTGAGATCCTCAATCAGCTTATAAAGAACAGGGCTTCCGGATTGGTTCATTTTCTTAAAAAAGAAGATCTGGAACAAATTGTCAATTACATGATGTAAAGAAACACCACCGGAACGACTGGATTCCTGTTTTCTTTTTTATTTTTGTAACTTTTATTGACGAAAGTGTTCTTTAGAGTGTTTTTAAATAAAATTTAACAATGATCAATATGAAGAATTACGTCAAAATCGCTTTGCTCTCCCTTCCGTCCTTTTTGTTTACTACGCATTCTGGCAATGCCTGTACAAATTTCCTTATTAGTCCCGGTGCCACGGTAGATGGTTCTGCCATAATCACTTATGCTGCCGACAGCCATGTTTTATACGGTGAGCTATATTTCTGGCCGGCCAGGGATTATCCGGAAGGTGCCATGCTGGATGTTTATGAATGGGATACCGGAAAATTTCTGGGCAAAATCAAACAGGTGCGGCATACTTATTCGGTGGTAGGTAATTTGAACGAACATCAGGTGGCCATTGCTGAAACAACCTATGGAGGACATCAGGAATTACGGGACACCACTGCCATAGTGGATTATGGAAGTTTGATGTACATTACTTTACAACGTGCCAAAACAGCCCGTGAGGCCATAAAGATTATGGCAGAGTTGGTAGCACAGTATGGTTATTACAGCACGGGGGAATCCTTTTCTATCTCAGACCCCAACGAAGTGTGGATTATGGAGATGATCGGACAAGGACCGGGGAATACAGGCGCTGTTTGGGTAGCGCGTAAGGTGCCTGACGGATATATTTGCGGTCATGCCAACCAGGCACGGATCACCACCTTCCCCCAGGAAAAAAACAGCAAGACCTCTATTTCCTCAAAACATCTGGATAAGATCTTCGACCCTGCTATTACTACGGTATATGCCGCAGATGTGATCAGTGTAGCTAAGAAACACGGTTATTTCAACGGAAGAGACAAGGACTTCAGTTTTGCCGATGCCTATGCTCCGCTTGATTTTGGTGGAGCCCGCTTTTGCGAAGCCAGGGTGTGGTCCGGTTTCAACAAGGTTACTTCCGGCATGGATAAATATCTGCCTTATGCTATGGGAGAAGATTTTACCAATCGTATGCCTCTGTGGGTAAAACCAGACAAGAAACTAACGGTGCATGATGTTATGGAGATGATGCGTGACCATTTTGAAGGAACTCTTATGGACATGTCACAAGATATGGGGGCCGGTCCTTTTGCCTGTCCTTACCGCTGGCGTCCTCTCACCTGGAAGGTAGACGGAAAAACCTATTTCAACGAACGGGCTGTTTCCACCCAACAGACCGGCTTCTCTTTTGTAGCACAAAGCCGCCGGTGGCTGCCCGATCCTCTTGGTGGAATCCTCTGGTTTGGGGTGGATGATACTTACTCGACAGTATATACGCCCATGTATTGCGGAATCAATAAAGTACCGCATGAATTTGAAGAAGACAACGGCGATATGATGGAATTCAACCCCGATGCTGCTTTCTGGGTGTTTAACCAGGTCTCCAATTTTGCTTACACGCGCTATAATGTAATCATTCCGGATATCCGGAAGGTACAGTATGAGCTTGAAATGAAATATATCAATGAAGTAAAAGGCATTGATCTGGCTGCTTCCGAATTGTATGCAACAGACCCGGCTATGGCCCGTAAATTCCTGACGGATTATTCTGTACTGCAGGGAAGCAATACGGTGAAAGTATGGAAGAAACTTTATGCCTATCTCTTTACCAAATATATGGATGGGAATATCAAAGAAAAGGTAGAGATTCCCAAAGGATACCGTTTCCATAATCCCAAACTGAGTCAGCCCGGATATGGAGAAGACTGGTACCGAAGGATCGTGGAAGATACCGGCACAAAATTTATCTATAAATCTTCCGGTGAAGAACATTAAAAACGCGGTTTCAGATATAAGCACAGGTTTTTCCCTGGTCCTGATCGTCTTTTTGATGACGACAGGGTGCCAGCATGCTCCTAAATGTCTGGAACCGTATGATGTATACCTTCATGCACGATTTGTGACCCTGGCAGGCACCCAGGAAAAGGATACGTTGCTGATGAATGCAGATATTTACGGGATAGACAGAGAGGACAGCCTCATCACCGCAGGGAAGGAATCTTTCAGCAAAATAGATTTTCCCCCGGACCCTAACCGTGATTATTGCAGTTTTGTCTTTCGTTATAACGAGCTGTCCGATACCCTTGTGTTTTCTTACCTGAGGTCTGTCAGACTCCTCTCCTATGAATGCGGTTTTATCCAGGAGTATGAGAACCTGGGCGTAGAATATACCATGCATCAGATCGATTCGATTGCCGTGGTAGATACACTGGTTTCCAACAAAGATGATGAGAATATTAAAATATATCTTTTCCGTCATTAGCCTTTTGATGGCGATACCTGCTTTCCCTCAGGAACAGGGAACGAAGATCATGCGGTACGGTGGTATCCGTTTCGGTGTGGACCTGGTTCCTTTTGTCGGCTATTTTCTCACGCCCCAACAAAAAGGCGCTGCCGTTACTGCAGATGCTGAGTTTCGGGACGGGTGGTTTGCGGTAATTAATGCAGGCTACCTGGACTTTAACAAAGAAGAAGCTGACTATACGTACCACAATAACGGACGTTACCTAAAAATAGGAATAAATCACAATTTTGTCCCCCGGGAACCTGGCGAAAATGAGATCATTTTCTGGGGATTAGGGTTTGCCACCAGTGTTTTTACCCATTCGGCTGATCCTGTGGTGATACGGAACAATTACTGGGGAGATTATGTGACATCGGTAGGACCTGTAAAAATGCGCCCTTTCTGGGTTGAAATGACCGCCGGCATCCGGGTAGAGATGTTCAGGAACTTTTTTATGGGATGGAATGTGCAGGGACGGTTTCTGCTGCAACTTCCAGATAATGAACCGGAACCTTACATTGTTCCAGGCTACGGATATACCGGGAAGAGCTTTTCCGTCGGTTTCAACTATACCCTTTCTTTCCGGATCCCTTATATGATCAAAGTGATAGAGAAGAAAAAGAAGAAGACAGAGGAAGAGGAGGAGGAAAAATAATCGGGTAAAATTGCCAACACTCCATATTTCATTCTCTGTAAGCTTCTTTTTTGAATAGCGGAGAAAATATACTCCTTTGCCATTTTCTTTTTTTACGTTCCCGGGTGATGTCTTTTATCAAACCATTCTTACGGCCTTCCACATAATTTATTTGGTAATACTTTGCAACCTTTGAGTATTGGATTTTCAACCTGTCAACATATTCATGAACGGCCGTTATCTTTTTTAACCTTCGCGGCTGGGAGAGCCCTTGCTTTAAATATACCAGGTGCTGTTCAAAACGTCGGGTAAGTTTTCATCTGTAAATGAAAGATCAACGTCTTCCCATGTTCCTGAAATCTTTTTTCCCAGCTTTGTGCGATGGCCTGAAATTGATGCTTTTTTATGAATTTTTGATCAGGAATTTTTAACTTGTGTTGGGTTAAGTTTATTATGTTATTGTGTCAATAGTTTAATTTCTGTTCTGGTTCTATTTATAAAAACAATTCAAATAATACTATTTTCATAAATTTCTATCACAAAATTCTCTTCAAATTTCTTACAGAATCTGGTCTTTTCTGCTAATTTTCACCTAAAGACTTAAATGCTCGGAAAAAAATAACATTTAATAAATAAACAAACTATTCTTCCTTAAAACCTTTGACAAACTCTTCTGCCTTGTACCAATGAATGTTTCCGTATGTTCTTGGTCCGGTCCAGGAATCACGATCAAAAGTTAGCAGGTAATACGCAGTACCTGTTTCTTTGGTAACCGGAATTATTGCAGGCCATATATTTTTCCCAACCGGATGTTCAGACAGGTTTAATTCACCTATTTTTTTCAAGCCGGGATATGTCAAAACTTCCAATGGACAAGGG
>DRPN01000139.1 GCA_011374625.1 Bacteroidota bacterium | reverse complement strand
GTAAAGCAGTGTTATCTTGTCATTGGACGGGGGAGGGGGAAGGGTATCCAGATAACCGTTTTTCATGGAACGGGAAAAATTATAGTAAAATGACCCCTGCCAGTCGGATGAATCAGGCAAAACTCCTTCGATACTCCAGTAGCGGTTTTGCGAGAGAGTCATTTTGGCAGGATAGCCAGAATGTTCAGGGCCGATCCAGTGATGGACAACACGAAAAAAAGCAGAGTCGGTTCCGGCTCCTCCTCCAAGCTTGAAAAAACAATTGTCAAACGTATACGAGCCTGCATGTTTTACTACTTTGTAAGCTGAAGTGGTGGCATCTGATACTGACCGATCCAGATTGATCATGACAGCTACCGGCCTGAAGGAAGAAATCAGCGTCTTCTTTTGTACAGGCCCGGAGATATTCACTTTTTCATTATGTGTTTTCCAGGTACCATCCAGCAGGGTAACATTAACCGGCGTGTTGTAGCTATAATCTTTTCTGCCTTTGAGTCTCTGTTTCAGGAATAACACTGTAACATAGTCATCGCGGTCGCGAATGATCAGAGAACTGTCTAGACTGAAATGAGGAAATCCCGGGGCATAAATCCAGGTGTTGAAAAAATCCTCGAGATTGACATGTGTGGTATTTGTCAAAAAAGACTCAAACTCTCTGGTAGAAATATTCTGAAAAGCATACTGGCGAAAGTATTTTTTCAGGGTACTGAAAAAAACCTTATCCCCAAGAAAATGTCGAAGGGTATGGATTATATCGGCTCCTTTGTTGTAAACGGTACTTCCATAGGTGATATCTTCGGGGATTCCGTACACAGGATAATACCCTCCGTCAATAATGTGGGTGTATTCCAGGACTCTCCTGTGGTTGTTTTGTATGAAACGGTCATAATCGGCGCGGTCATTACTGAATTCGCGGTAAAGTGCTTCACAATAAACAGCCCAGCCCTCATTGAGCCACATATCCTGTGCTGTTTTACAAGTAACAAGGTTCCCGAACCAACTGTGAGAGAATTCGTGTGATAGCAGATCGTTGAAATCATGAGTATCACTTAGCACATATTCGGGAACAGAAATACAGGTGGCATGCTCCATTGCTCCTTTCTGAAAGGGGACGGTAGCATATCCTATTTTTTCCCAGCGATAGGGGCCAAACAGGGATTCGAAAATGCGAAGATAGTCCGGGACATGTGAAAAAGTGGACTTCGCTTCGGAGAGCTTTCCTTCCGGGACAAAATAATTAACAGGGATAATTCCGCTTATGCCTTGCAGGCTGTCTTTCAGTATGGTGTATTTTGAGACTGCCACCGAAGAAAGATATGTAGGGATGGGATCAGAGAGACTCCAGTGCCAGGTGTTCGTTCCGTCATGGTTGTGGAAAATATCCTCCAACGTGCCGGGGCAGGCGGCCGACAGGGTATCGGGTATGGTTATGAAATAATCATAGGAGGCTTTGTCCGTGAAGTTATCCACGCAGGGATACCAGGTGCGGCCATAAGGGTGGGGGATGACCGTCATGCCCACACCCATGTTCCATGCAGCATGGGGGTTGATATAAAAACCTCCCCAATGCGGATCATGGACAGGTATGCCATGGTAAAAAACCGTTACCAGGATCGTAGTCCCTTTGTCTTGCGGTTCCTCCAACCGGATGTTCAGAATATTCCCGGTTTGTAAAATGTTTTTGTCCCTTTCTTCATTAATCCAAACGGAATCGACAATAAGATGTTCAAGCATCAGCTGTATGTTCAGGGCAGAGTCCTGCAGGGTGTATACCTGGATGTCCGTAATACCGATAATGGAACGTTTGGCGAGATCCGGGAGTACAAGATTGATATTGTAATGAAGAATATCAATGGAGTCGATACCGTTTCCGGTGGCAGGTGCCGGCCGCCCCGTGAAAGACTGCAGAGGACAGGAAACCAACACAGCAAAAATCAGAAACAAAAAACCTCGTGAAAACTTCCTTGAACGTCTCTTGACAAGCATTGTTTTCTCATGGGATCCACGTACAGTAACGCAAGATCAATTATAAATACTGAACTTTTTTTCTTCCAGTGTTTTTATGAGTGATTCAAATATCAGCCGGCCGTCGGTATTTCCCAGAAGGTCATCTGCGGCACGCTCGGGGTGGGGCATCATCCCGAAGACATTTTTCGTTTCGTTGCAAACGCCGGCAATATTATCCATGGAGCCGTTAGGATTGAATTTTTCGGAGATAACCCCGTCTTTGCCACAGTAACGGAACAGAATTTGATGGTTTTGACGGATCCCTGCAATTTCTTCTTCGGGAGCATAATACCTGCCTTCTCCGTGAGCAATAGGGATTCTCAATGGATGTGTTTTGTCCAGTTTGGCTGTGAGAGGAGTTTTGTTGTTGTCAGGGAGGATATATACGTTTTTGCAAATGAATTTCTGGTTAGCGTTGGGCAGAAGAGTTCCCGGCAACAGACCTGCTTCACATAGGATCTGAAAACCGTTGCAGATGCCCAGCACATAACCCCCTCTTTTTGCAAAACGGATCACCTCATTCATAATCGGGGAATAACGGGCAATAGCTCCCGAACGCAGATAGTCACCGTATGAAAACCCACCCGGTAAAACGACAATATCCACATCCTGAAGATCTGTATCTTTATGCCAGAGTTTGATTACTTCCTTATCCATGATATCCCTGATCGCGTATACAGTATCCTGATCGCAGTTGGAACCCGGAAAAATTACTACGCCGAATTTCATGATATATCGTTTTTATCAAAATAAACTATCCAAAGTTATTTATTTTTATCCGGTGGATCAAAACAATTTTTCATTTAATGGGGGAAATGTATAAATTTCGTAAATTTATTCAAAGCAGACTGATTCATATTGCATATCAAAAAACGATTAATTATGAAAAAACTCATCAGAGGTATCGCATGGATTTTTGGAATTCTAATCCTTTTGTTTGTTTTATTTCTCATTGTTGCAACATTAACCGATTATAAACCTCCCGCAAAGGTCGAACTGTATGTTTCCGATCATCCTGATACGTTGGATATGTATGATACACTGAATCTAATGACTTGGAATATAGGTTACTGCGGGTTGGGGAAGGATATGGATTTTTTTTATGACGGAGGAAGCCAGGTGCGTACCAGCAAAAAACATACGATAAATAATTTGAAAGCAATTCGTAATTTTCTGATCCTTAACGATACGATGGATGCTTTTTTCCTGCAGGAGGTGGACGTTTCCTCTAAAAGGACTTATCACATTCATGAAGTGGATACACTGAGAAAATACCTTCCGCAGTATAAGGTGTTTTTAGCACTGAACTACAAGGTTTTTTATGTGCCGGTGCCGGTGGCCCATCCGATGGGTGGCGTGAAATCCGGTGTCGTTTTGATTTCCAGGCATGAACCTTTACGGGTTGATCGGATGGATTATCCCGGACAATATGACTGGCCTATCCGTTTGTTTATGCTGGACCGTTGTTTTCTGGTGGCCCGGTTTCCGCTGAAGGACAGAACACAGTTGGTGCTCATAGACACCCATAATTCTGCTTTTGACAACGGAGAACTGAAAAAGAATGAGATGACTTTCCTGAAGGATTTTATTCTGAGAGAACAGCAGAAAGGAAATAAGGTGGTGGTCGGGGGTGACTGGAATCAGAATCCGCCGGGTTTTCAGGACAAGGCTTTTAATAATAAGTCGGGATATAAAAGATTCGTGCTGAATCAAATCCCGGAAAATTATCTGCCTGCGGGCTGGACATGGGCATATGACAGAACCCATATGACTAACCGGTCGAACCTGACTTCTTTTGATCCGGGAAAAACACCTACCACCCTGATTGATTTTTTCCTGCTCTCTCCCGGAGTGAAGTGCCTTTTCACACAAGGGATAGACCTTGGGTTTGAACATAGTGACCACAATCCTGTCAGGATCCGTATTTGCTTATGATTTGCGAGGAATTGATAGGAGCGGGATTTGATATTTTATTTTTTTGTGAACCTATGCGTTCCTGTACAAACCTTCGTGTAATAACCTGAGAAAAAAATCTTTATATTAGAGCGGTTAAACCGGCGGTTTTATGAGTGAAGAGATTCTAAAAGCCCTGATGCAGTTGTTTGCCCTTATTGTCAAGCAGGATAAGGGGGTGCAGGATCAAGAATATTTGTTTGTCCGGGATTTTCTGATACGACAGTTAGGAGAAGATTCTGCCCGGGAATATATTAAATTATTTGAAGAGTTTGCGGAAATAGACCATGTCAGGAAACGCAATATAACTATACGTAAACCTTCGGTAAAGGATTCGGTACGGATTTTCAGTATCTGTAAAAAAATCAACAAAACACTGAACCGGGAGCAGAAGGTTGTAGTGCTGATGCGTTTGTTTGAGTTATTAAACAGCACGGGCGGTTTCTCTCCCCAACGTATGAATATCGTCAACACGGTGGCAGAGGTGTTCAAAATTTCCCAGGAAGCCTATGAAGATATAGAACAGTTTATCAGACAGAAAAATCCCGACAGGCTCGATCTTGAAAGTATTCTTATAATCAGTGGCGAGAAAAAGTTTTTTCTAAAAGCTAAGTATCTTTATACAAAAAGGTTAAAAGGATTTGTTTTCTTTTTGTATGTCCAGGATGTGGAACTAATCTTTCTGAAGCATACCTGTACCGATGATGTTTTCTTAAACGGGTTATTGGTAAAACCGGGACAGGCTTTTCTTTTTGCACCGGGGAGCAGCCTGCATCTATCCCATGGCAAACCGGTGTATTATAGCGATGTGGTTGCCCGGTTCAAATATGACCCTGCCATTATCCCCATATCTTTCGAGGCCAGACATGTAACCCAGCGTTTTTCAAACGGGAATTACGGAATACGGGATATTTCATTTTCGGAATCACACGGCAGGTTGGTCGGTATTATGGGAGCCAGCGGCTCCGGTAAGACTACACTGATGAATGTGTTAAGCGGTACTGAAAAGCCGACAGAAGGGGAAGTGATCATAAACGGGTATAACCTGTTTGAGAGCAGGGATCAACTGGAGGGGGTTATCGGATATGTCCCCCAGGATGATTTGCTGATCGAAGAACTTACGGTTTATCAGAACTTATATTACAATGCCCTTTTATGCTTCAGGGAACTCTCCAGTAAAGAAGTTGCCGGTATGGTGGATAAGATGCTGAAAGATTTGGATCTCTTTACCATTCGGAATCTTAAGGTCGGATCACCCAAAAAAAGTATTATCAGTGGAGGACAGCGGAAGCGTCTGAATATTGCCCTCGAAATGATCAGACAGCCTTCCATCCTTTGTCTGGACGAACCTACTTCCGGCCTCTCTTCAAGAGATTCGGAGAATGTTATGGACCTGCTCAAAGGACTGGCACTGAAAGGTAAGCTGATTTTTGTGGTGATTCATCAACCGTCTTCTGATATTTATAAAATGATTGATACCGTCCTGGTGCTGGATGTAGGAGGGTATCTCGTGTATTACGGTAATCCGGTTGAGGCGATTATCTATTTCAAAAAGTTGGATGCCCAGATCAACAGTGATATCGGCGAATGTCCCGTATGTGGAAATGTTAACCCGGAAACAATATTTAATATTCTGGATGCCAGGGTGGTGGATGAGTATGGAAGATATACGGAAAAAAGAAGGGTGAAACCTCAGAAATGGGCTCAGTTTTTCAGAGAACGAATTACCTTCCCGGAGATAATAAAAACGCACAGCCCTCCTTCTTCTTCCCTTGATCAGCCCAATAAGTTCACACAGTTTGTTATCTTCCTGAAAAGGAACGTGTTGAGCAAGGTTGCCAATGGGCAGTATGTTACCCTAAACCTGCTGGTATCTCCTTTTCTGGCTTTTGTCCTGGCATACCTTGTTAAATATATTGCGGATCCGCAGTCGGATGTATATATCTACAGGGAGAATGAAAACATTCCCGTATATATTTTTATGTCACTGATTGTTTCTCTTTTTCTGGGACTGATCATCAGCGCCGAGGAAATATATAAAGATCGTAAGATCTTGAAAAGAGAACGATTTCTGCATCTTGGGAAAGGGAGTTACCTGTTGTCAAAGATAGCAGTCTTGTTTTTTATCTCTGCTGTCCAGTCGGCTATGTTTGTAACTATTGGGAATATGATTTTGGAGATAAGAGGTATGTTTTTCCCATACTGGCTGGCTATGTTTACCACGGCTGCCTGTGCCAATCTTTTAGGACTGATCATTTCCGCTTCTTTTAATTCGGCCATCACGATTTATATTGTGGTGCCGATCCTGATCATCCCGATGATGGTGCTCAGCGGGGCTATGTTTAGTTTCGATAAACTCAATCGCAAAATCAGCAGTATTGATAAGGTTCCGGTGGTAGCAGACCTGATGCCGACAAAATGGACCTATGAGGCGCTGATGGTCTATCAGTTTAAAAGCAACAAATATGAAAAATACTTTTATCCTTATGAAAAAAAGGAGAGTGAGGCTGACTTTCAGGTGGTATATCGTATTCCCAAACTCAGGGATGCTCTGAATACTGCGGTGACATTACTGAACGATGGGAAATTGTCTCCGGATAATCCCGGCAGGCTCCTTTTATTAAAAAATGAAATTGAAAAAGAGAATAGAAATAATCCGGAAATACGTTTTGACAAAGTGGAGTGTCTGGTCCCCGGGAAGTTCAGTGCCAATACAGTCTTCGAGCTTAAGAATTATTTTGACAGACTGGAAAAATATTATAATGAGAAAATGCTGGCCGCCAACGGAAAAAGACAGAAAATTATCGAATACATGCAGGAAACCAATCCGGTTCTATATAAAAAACTCAGGGATGAGTATTATAATGAGAATCTGGCGGATATTGTACGGAAAGTATATGAAAGGAACCGTATTCTGGAGTATAAAAACCGTCTGATCCAGAAATACCATCCGATTTATAAGGATCCGGATGCAAGCCATTGGCTGGGGATCCGTTCACATTTCTTTGCCCCCAAAAAATATTTTGCCGGGCATTATTACGAAACATTCTGGTTTAATATTCTGGTTGTATGGATTATGATCCTCTTGCTGTATCTTATCTTATACTTTGACCTACTGAAATATACCATTGAGTTTTTCGGAGAGTTTCCCCGTTCCCTGAAGAAATGGCAATCGTTAAATGAGTGAATTATTTTTAACTATTTTAACTATATTTGCCTCTTCTCCCATATTGATTGGGAGGAATGGGGAGAGGACCATAAGGCCAATAAAGTTTTAGTTTTATTAACTTGGGGTTAATTCCCTCTGAAATATTTTGTTTTATTAATTTTATTGACTACATTTATTTGCTCAAATACCAACAAATTAATCAATCAGGAAAATGAGGTTTCTATTAAGCGTTTTGATAAGCGTTTTTATCGTGATGACAGCCTGCCACAGCAGTGGTTCGGGAAATAAAAAAAAGGAAAGTTTTAACATTCCTGACTCCGTTCTGAATGAGGAAAAACCGTCAATGTTGGAAGAGGAAGTCACAGCGGATATTATCGATAATCTGGCTTCGCCGGTGGAAATTGCCGGCATGCTCAATAAGCTGAATGTTCCATATTCCAACCAGTATCTTTATCCTGCCAGGAATATATCCGGTTTTAATACGGATATTCAGAAAGCTTTTGCACTGGGGGTTTACGGGGCGGATTTGGGGTACCAGGCCATGTATGGACAGAATACAGCTATCCTGGACTATATTTCGAATATCAAAAAATTATCGGAAGATTTAAAGGTCGGGCAATTTTTTGATTTCAGTACGTTAAAAAGGCTTTCTTCCAACAAGAATAATCTCGACTCCCTGATGTTTCTTGCTGTAAGGAGTTTTAACGATATCGACAAATATCTCCGGGGCAAACAGCGGGGAGAGGTCAGTGCCATGATCATTTCGGGACTGTGGCTGGAAGGAATGTATCTCGCCACACAAGTGCAAAAAGATTATCCGCACCCTGAGCTCAAAGAACGTATCGGAGAACAGAAAATCATCATGGAAGACCTGTTTACCCTTCTGGGACATTATAAGAATAACCGGGAAGTTAAAAAACTGAATGCCCAACTGATCCCTCTGAAAAATCTGTTTCAGCAGGTGTCTATTACCGTCATTCCCGGAGAACCTGAGACGGTTGAAAAGGACGGAAGACTGGTAGTCATACAACACGAAGAGAGTAAAATCGACTATTCTGAAGAGTTGTTGCAGAAAATTATACTGAAAACAAAGGAACTGAGAAACAAGATTGTTAATAAATGAAATTCCGGTATTTATCAAAATTATTTGATTGAAAATGAGTTAAAATGAATGTTTTTTTTATTTTTGCCTTGCTAAATGCTTCAAAATCCAAAGCAATGAAATTTGGCATACTTTTTTTTTCGATTGTTTTAATCTCTTTTTCAACAGGCAAAAAAACATTTGGCCAATCCCGGCCGGATAAATTGGTGAACTTATGTGTACGGGAAAGCGGGAGTGATGCCATCTATCTGAAAGATTATGTGGTAAAGTTGCCCAAGGCTACCAGACCTGATAATCCTCCTGTGGCCAGACATACGTTGGCCTTACACAAAAATATCCATTACAGGTTTACCATCTGTAACTCGGAAAAATATCCGGGGAAAGGAATTATCCGCATCTATGACACCAAGGGCATGATCGCTTCAAACTTTAGTAATAAAAGTGGCAAGATCTACAATTCCGTAGATTTCTTTTGTAAAAAATCCGGACCTTATACCGTTTATATCACCTTCAAAGACGGAGAACCCGGCATGGCGGTGAGTATTCTTTCTTATGTGAAACAATAGGGATTCTTTATTTTGAATGATAAAAAAACAGACCAGACGGTCTGTTTTTCGGATTTAAATCAAAAAATTCTCACTATCAAAATAATGAGAAGGCCTGCTAAATACAGGTCAAACAGGATACGTTTCATTAGAGAAACCTTGTCCGTCAGAAAATAGAAAGATACGATCACGGAGAAAAACAAAGAAAAGAGAGGAATGAAAGACAACCACATGGAAGAAAAAAGGATGAACATTACAACCGAAACCATAATGATCCAGAAAAGAACTCCGTAAAATTTGCGGGTCTTGATCTTTAATCCGGGGATAGTAAACAACAGTTGAACCGAACTGATAAGAAGCAAAACTCCTAGAAAAGACAGGAAAGTCCACCGGATATTATCCGGACCGGTTGTTCTGAAGATATTCATGAAATCATTTGCGATACTTGTTTCCAGCGAAAAGATCTCGTCTGAAAGTAGAAAATGAATCCCAAACAGAAAAAACCAGGGGGTAAAAAACCCGGCCAGCGAAGCAAACCATTCACGGAAATAAAAAGGCCGTATGGTTACCAGGGCAATCCAGAGGATAATAAGAAATACAGAAGTCTTGACACAGATCAGAGAGGCCAACCCTACCCACAAAGCTGCAGAAAAGAAAGAAAAATCTACGTTGTTGTTCCGGTATGTGCCGAAGACCAGATGCAGAGCGATCAATAAAATGGGAAAAGTCAGATTCAGGTTATTGAGTTCAAAAAATCCCAATACCGGCGTTGAGAGGGTCAGGATGAAAAAAAGAGGCAATAGCGTTCTGGTTTTCAGGAAGAGATGTTTTGTATTCATAAAGACCTGAAGGTACCCTGTTAAAAACCAGAAGATAAACGATACTACAGCGGCTGTGAAACCCGACAGCCGGGCTATTGGCTCCATAACAGGCGAAGCAGGAGAGGGGTACAGGACAATGGGTGAAGGGAATTTTAACGGGAAAAGAAATGCCGGAAGCCAGAAAAAAATGCCCAGCAGTGTTATATTAATGACCTGTTTGGGTTGAAAACCCTGGAATGCTTTTAACATGGGTTCAGGTTAAATCAAAACCGATATCTTTTCTGAAATATTTTTTTTCAAAGTTTATTTTTTCAGCCAACTCGTACGAGCGGCTTAGTGCTTCCCTGAGGTCTTTCCCCACTGAGCTGACAGCCAATACACGTCCACCGCTGGTGACAACATCCCCGTTCTCTTTTTTGGTGCCGGCATGAAAAATAACGGAAGTCTCGGGTATTTTGTCCGGGAAAGCGATCTTTTTCCCCTTTTCATAAATTTCCGGATATCCTCCGGATACCAGCATGACCGTTGCGACCGTATCAGGGATGATCTGCATGTTCTGTTGGGAAAGGTTCTTGGTGGCGACCGCCTGAAAGAGAGGAACAAGATCGGAATAGAGCCTGGGGATGACCACCTCTGCTTCCGGATCTCCCATACGTACATTGTATTCCACAACAAAAGGATCTCCGTTGACATTCATAAGTCCGAAATAAATAAAGCCCCGGTAGATGATGTTACGATCCTGCAGCCCGCTGATGGTGGGCTCGATGATTCTTTCTTCCACCTTTTCCATGAAGGTGTCGTCGGCAAAGGGTACCGGAGATACGGCCCCCATACCGCCGGTGTTCAGACCGGTGTCCCCCTCGCCAACCCGTTTGTAGTCTTTGGCTTCGGGTAACAATATATAGGATTCTCCATCGGTAAGGACAAAAACAGAGCATTCTATGCCGCTTAAAAATTCTTCTATGACCACGGTTTTCCCCGCCTCTCCGAATTTCCCGTGAAACATCTCTTTCAGCGTATTTACGGCTTCTTCGTAATCATTAAGGATCAATACTCCTTTTCCTGCAGCCAGACCATCGGCTTTCAGGACATAAGGAGGTTTCAGGTCATGAAGAAAATCTTTGGCTATGTTAAGCTCTTTGGCGGTGAAACTCTGATAACGGGCAGTAGGGATATCATTATCCTGCATGAAATCTTTGGCGAAGGCTTTGCTTCCCTCCAGCATAGCACCCTCCCGCGAAGGTCCAATGATAAAAAGATTGGAAAACCGGTACTGGCTTCTGAAATAATCATAAATACCTTTGACCAATGGACCTTCGGGGCCTACCACCAGCATCTGGATATCATGGGAGAGGATAAATGATTCAACAGCCGGAAAATCTTCCGGCTTAACGGGGACATTCTCTCCCAGCTGTGCTGTTCCTGCATTTCCCGGGGCTATATACAGATTATCAGTAAGCGGACTTTGTGCTATTTTCCATGCCAGGGCATGCTCCCGGCCTCCTGATCCTAATACAAGAATATTCATTTTTTATCCCTTTTGATTCTACCGGGATAAACTTAATGAATATTACGCAAATGTTCATCCTGTAGTACGGGAAAAATACCCATTTGTGCCCATTCGTGTTCCGTGGCTGCCAAAAAAAGGCCTGAAACGTAAAAACGCCTTGTCCGGGGTATCTACTTTTATTTTTTTATTAAAAAATTCGGCATTTTGTAAATAAAGATGATTTCATGCGATCCGCTCGTCTGGGTCCGGAGATCGGACATAGAAATATCAAAAGCATAGCCGAACAGGATACTTTTGTTCTGATACCCCACCTGGATGCTGAGGGCATCCTGAGTCCGGTATGAGAGTCCGAAATTGACGGTTTTAAAGAGTACGGAATGCAGATTGATATCCGCCTGGAAAACCCCTGCCTCCAGAAATTTCAACAATAGGGATGGCTGCAGCATGATATTGTCATTGATTTCAAAGTTGTATCCGCCGTTAAAGTAATAATGTCTGACATTCTTTTGCTGTTCGGTGATCCCTTCGGTCCCCAGGTTGATTTTCCCCTGGAAGAGCTGGAAGACGCTTATTCCCAGAAAATATTTGTTATCATACAACAAACCCCCGAAATTGGCATCGGGAACAATTTTTTTATTTCCTCCGAGCAACACGGCATCATTGGGATCTTCCATGGTAAGAGAGGACTTATCCAGATAATACTGGTAAAATGTTGGTGATAGTCCCAATGAGATATTCGGCCCTTCTTCGCTTAACGGGATATGATAAGCATAGGTGGCTTCCATACCGGTCTGACGCAGAGGTCCCTGCATGTAATTAAAGATCCTTACACCGACGCCCATCCGGTCGGCAACGGTAACATGCCCGCTCAGGGCTTGCACGGAAGGAGTACCGTTGATGCCTACCCAGAATTTACGGAAACTCAGAGAAACGGGCATATATTCCTGACTGCCTGCGGCCGCTGGGTTGATCTGGTACAGATCAAAATGGTACTGGGCATTCAGGGGTATCTGTTGTGAAAAAGCAGTGATTGAAAAAATCGTAATAATGAAGAGGATAAGTATCTTTTTCATGGGAATGGAGTTTATATGCTTGACCATAAATTATTTGATAATATTTACAGTTCCGGAATACTTCTTTTCGCCGGGGCCGAGGTCTATAATATAATAATATGTGCCGGCCGGCAGCGCCTTCCCGTCAAAGGTACCATCCCAGGGTTGGGTGTATCCTTTCGAAGAGAATACCTGTGTGCCCCATGAACTGAAAACTTTTACAACACAATTGGGATAACTCTGTTGTATCCCCGGGATGTTCCATTTATCGTTCACACCGTCTCCGTTAGGGCTGAAAGCATCATAGATCACCAGTTCGCAATTTTCCGCTTCAGGAACTTCCGCACTTTTCGATACAGGACCGCAATGGTTTTCGTCATCTACCAAGATGGTGTAGGTGCCTACGGCGAGATGGGTGAAGTTCCCTGCTGTCTTGCTGCTGTCGATGGGTGTGCCTTCGCTGTCCAGCAGGAGGAAGGTAAGGGTTCCTGTGCCGCCGTTGGCGGTCACCTGGATAGCTCCCTCATTCTGTCCCGGACAGGACGGATCGATCGTAGGATCGGTGATGGCGATGGGATCGGGCTCGGAAAGGAGTATTGTGCTGCCATAGGTGACACAACCGTTTAGGTCACTGACAGCAATGTCATAATTACCTCCTCCTAAGTTGCTGAACAGGCTGTCTGCCTGGTAAGTGGTTCCGCCATCAATGGAATAGGAATAAGGTTTTGTGCCACCTGAAGCAAGGATAAGCAGGGATCCTGTCCCTCCGTTACAGAGGATCTCTGTCACGACTACGTCGGTGATGTTAATCCCCGGGGGATCGGTGAGTGTATAGGTGCCGCCCGTGAAGGAACAAGCATGAGCATCCTGAACGACAACATCATAATCCCCTGCGCCCAGGTTGCTGAATACGCTGTCAGACTGCCAGGTTATACCTCCGTCAACAGAAAACTCATAAGGCTTGGTGCCTCCACTTACATGAATGTATAAACTTCCGTTCGTGCTGCCTGGACAACCTGTGATATCTGTTACAATTACCGAAGTGATCAGAAGAACTGACGGCTCATTAACGGTGTATGTTTCTTCAATAGTAGCTCCGTTTGCGTCCGTAACCGTGACCGTGTATGCTCCGCCTGACAATCCGCTGATATCTTCTGTTGATTCTCCATTGCTCCAGCTGAAGTTATAAGGTGTAACGCCCCCGCCAACGGTAATATTTATGCTCCCATCCATGTTTCCGTTACAGGTAACATGGGTGACATTTCCATTGATAGTCAGAGCAGAGGGCTCTGAAACAGTGAATGTTGCATTAAATGTGCATCCATTGGCATCTGTAACAATAACAAAGTATGTCCCTGCTGTCAACCCTGTTTGATCTTCATCTGTTGGGACTAATCCGCTTCCGTCAGATGTTGTCCAGGCAAAGGTATAAGGACTGGTACCACCGGTGACGGTAATGT
>DRPN01000009.1 GCA_011374625.1 Bacteroidota bacterium | reverse complement strand
TGTATGTGACGCCTGCCTTGGCGGAGGTGGAAAATCACTATAAAATCGTTCAGGAAGAAACTTTTGCACCGATCCTGTATCTGATCAGGTATAAAACATTCGACGAGGCAATAGCCCTGCACAATGATGTACCCCAGGGCTTGTCATCCGCTGTATTTACCCTGAACCTGCGGGAAGCCGAAGAATTTTTGTCGGCAAGAGGCTCGGACTGTGGTATTGCAAATGTAAACATAGGTACTTCAGGAGCTGAAATCGGAGGAGCCTTCGGCGGAGAAAAAGATACCGGCGGAGGACGGGAATCCGGCTCCGATGCTTGGAAAGTTTATATGAGACGCCAGACCAATACCATCAATTTCGGAACGGAGCTGCCTTTGGCCCAGGGTATTAAATTTGAATTGTAATGAATTATACACATAAAAAAACAGATTCCGGGGGAAGCTTGGATTATCAAATTTCGGGTACGCTCAAAAAAATAAGTGCGTTTTTCCGGGGCTTTATCCTTTGCACCCCAGGTCTCAACCTTCTTACCTGTCCGTTCCGTTGTTGATGATTTTTATACCGACCAGCTGGTCATACCTTTCGAAAGAAGAACGGTGATATACCAGTATCGTGTAGTCGTTTTCCGTTTCAAAATGGGAGCCTTCAATGCGGGTCAGATCCCCGCGGACCTGACCGGGTGATTTGACAGCATAGGCATAGTTGTAATAACCCTGTTTCAGTAAAAGGGTACCTTCATAATTGTGGGTATCCATATGGTAAGTCAACCGGTTGTTTTTTGTGTAATTCCATCCGGTAAGGGCCCCGGTTATATATACCTCTTCGTCAAAAGGGAAATTGGAAGGCAATGAGAAATATACATTGAGATAGTCTGCATCGGTATCCGGGTCAGTTCCCAGTGAATTCTTTATATAGAATTTTCCGTTCAGATCTTTGTCCGAAAAATAAGGCCCCGTCGATCGCATCGCATCCGGTTTGAGGCGTATGTTATAATAAGGAGCAATATATTCTATCTTATCAATATGCTGGCTTTGATATCTGATGCTTTTGATGTCGAAATTCCGGAATTCATTCTCTCCGTGAAAAACAAGACCGGAGACATGGTCATATACCAGTTTTCGGTTTTCTTCCCGGGAGGGTTGTATGCCAAAAAGAGCATTGTCCCAACGACCGTTTTGTCTAACCACAACATATAGTTCATCACGGGGAGATTGTACGGCATAACCGCTGTAATCCACGGATATAAGCAGTTCCTGGTCTTTGGCACGATCAGGACCCGCCGGGGGAATAACCTTTCCGTCTATGTCCACTCCGGTGGTGTAAACCATGAAACGGGCGGTTAAAACAGGCTTTTCCCGGTCCATTTCTTTGTAAACCAGTATTACATAATTCCCTGTCAGGGTAAAACGCACATTTTCGTTGGGAAAGGACACATGATAATGCGTATAGGGAACGGTGGTGTTAACCGAGTTTTTGTAATCGGTAATCTCATTTTCGGTATATCCTTCCAGATAATCGGTTTCTGAAATATCTGAAGGTTTCCAGTAGGCGTCACAGTGAATGAACGTATAATAATAAGTATTGGTTTCCTCACTAAGATCATCAAAATCCAGGCATAGGGTGTTGTTACTTTCCAGACGAAGATAGGGATAAGACATGCGCCAGCCCTTTTGATAAAGTTCTATGGTTTTTATATTCTCAGAAAAAATCCGGTTTTTAAGAATTTTTTGTTCAGGGTCTGGTTTTGCCTGAATATATCCCTGAAGGAAGATCAGAACGATCGCAATGAAGATTTTTCCTGGTTTCATATAGCGAAAGTATGTAATTTAAGTAACTTTTACAGCGGATATTTTATTTTCTCCGAAGGCCATTTTGTTAAAAGAGGATTTCTGTATCCGCTCATATATGTTAATAAACATAATAAAATAAAAGAAGTGAAAAGATTTGAGGAAAGAAGAAATAAATTATTTTTGTTTTTAATAACATAAAAAACACCTCTATGAACAGGGTGATAAAACTTAGAAAGGGACTGGATATCAGGATACAAGGTGTTGCTGAAAAAAATCCGGTATCGGCTCCCCCTTCTAACACATATGCCTTAAAACCTATTGATATTCAGGGATTAACACCAAAACTAAGTGTCAGGCCGGATGATATGGTAAAAGCAGGCTCCCCCTTGTTTTTTGATAAATATCGTCCGGATATCCTTTTTACTTCTCCTGTAAGTGGCCGGGTAAAAGCTGTTTTAAGGGGGGAGCGAAGAAAAATCCTTGAGGTGGTTGTCGAAGCGGACGGAAAACAGGACTTCCTGGAATACAGGAAAGGGGATCCTCTGCAGATGAAGAGAGCGGAGATCGTGGAAACTCTTTTGAAAAGCGGGGTGTGGCCCTTTATACGGCAGCGTCCTTTCGATTTTGTTGCTAACCCTGCGGATACTCCGAAGGCGGTTTTTATCTCCTTATTTGATACGTCTCCCCTTGCTCCTGACTACAGCGTTATATTAAAAGGGAAAGAAAAGACTTTCCAGACAGGGATCAATGTGCTGAAACAACTAACCGACGGAAAAGTGCACCTGGGTATCCATCCTGAAAAATCTGACCAATCTTTTGTGAATGCTCTGAAAAATATTGAAATACATACATTCAGCGGGCCCCATCCGGCCGGGAATGTCGGGGTGCATATTCACCATATTGATCCGGTCAACAAGGGAGAACAGGTTTGGGTGGTTAACCCCCAGGATGTGCTTATCATAGGACGTTTGTTTGAGGAAGGGAGATTTGATGCACGGAGAGTGGTGGTCCTGGCCGGGAGTGAAGTGAAAAAAACCGGATACTTCGAGACCATGATGGGCGCGTCTGTCGAACCCATGGTTAAGGATAATGTGAAAGAAGGTGCTTTACGTTATATCAGCGGAAATGTTTTGACCGGGAAAAAAATAGAACCTTCAGGTTACATTGGCTTCTATGATTCGTTGATTTCCGTAATTCCGGAAGGAAAATATTTCGAACTTTTGGGTTGGGCATTGCCCGGCTTTGACAAATTCAGTTTCTCCAGAACGTTCTTCTCCTGGCTGAGACCGGGGAAAACCTACCGGCTGGATACAAACCTCCATGGCGGTCACAGGCCTTTTGTCCTGACCGGGGAATATGAAAAAGTGATGCCCATGGACATTCTGGTAATGCAACTGTTTAAAGCAATACTGACAGATGATATTGACATGATGGAAAATCTGGGTTTGTATGAGGTGGTGGAAGAAGATATTGCCTTGTGCGAATTTATCGATCCGTCAAAGACCGAGATGCAACAGATCCTGCGCAATGGGATCAATGCATTGCTCAAAGAACTTGGATAATCATACATAAACGGGAAAAAGAATCAATCTTTTCATGAAAGCGTTAAGAAAATATGTCGACAAGATCAAACCTCATTTTGAGAAAGGAGGGAAGTTTGAAGCTTTCCATTCTACCTTTGAGGCTTTTGAGACTTTTTTGTTTGTCCCGGACAAAGTAACCACCTCCGGCTCACATATCCGCGATCCGCTGGATATGAAGAGAACCATGATCGTGGTGGTTATTGCCCTTGTTCCGACCATGCTTTTCGGAATGTGGAACATCGGATACCAGCATTTTCTGGCGCTGGGAGAACAGGTTTCCCTGGGGCAGGCCTTCTGGTTTGGTTTTTTGAAAATGTTGCCCATCATCGTAGTTTCTTATGTGGTTGGCCTGGGGATAGAGTTTTTATTTGCCCAGTTACGGGGTCATGAGGTGAACGAAGGCTTTCTGGTGACCGGCTTCCTGATCCCCCTGATCGTCCCGGTGGATATTCCATTGTGGATGCTGGCTCTTGCTGTGGCTTTTGCCGTGGTTATCGGAAAAGAAGTATTTGGAGGTACGGGTATGAATATATTCAATCCGGCTTTGACAGCCCGTGCATTTCTCTTCTTTGCTTATCCTGCCTGGATGTCGGGTGACCAGGTATGGGTGGCCGGACTGAAACATGGTTTGCAGGGCGTAGACGGCTTTTCGGGTGCTACCCCTCTGGCAGAAGCTGCCGCCGGAAAAATCGACCAGCTTCCTTCGGTATGGCATATGTTTCTGGGAACCATCCCGGGATCAATAGGCGAAACCTCTGTGCTGGCTATTTTAATTGGGGCTCTTATCCTTATCTATACAGGCATTGGTAGCTGGAAAATTATGTTGTCGGCTTTTACAGGAGGTCTTGTCATGGGACTGATTCTGAATCTTTTTGCCGCCAACCCTTACATGGAAATACCTGCATGGGAGCAACTGTTTATGGGTGGTTTTGCCTTTGGTATGGTGTTTATGGCTACCGATCCGGTTACCTCTTCGCAAACGGAAACAGGAAAATGGATCTATGGCTTTCTGGTCGGGATCATGGCCATTTTGATCCGGGTACTGAATCCTGCCTACCCCGAAGGCGTTATGCTGGCTATTTTGCTGATGAATGTCTTTGCCCCCCTGATAGACCATTATGTGGTGGAAGCCAATATCAAACGCAGGTTAAAAAGAGCTAAGGTACGTGTACAATAAATAATAATTATGAGAGACTTTAGTAATGCATATATCTTCAGGTTTTCTGCGATCATGATCATCATCGTGGCCGTATTGTTGTCCGGTGCAGCCATGCTTCTGCAACCCTTGCAACAGAAAAACGTGGAAATAGAAAAGAAAAAAAGTATCCTTGCCTCTATTAATATTGAGAGTACGCGCAAAAATGCGGAAACTTTGTATAATAAATACATTAAAAAAACATTGGTAATAGATGCACAGGGGAACGAGATACAAGGCGAGAATGCTTTCAAAATAGATATGAAGGAAGAAATGAGCAAACCGGTAAATGAAAGAAAACTGCCGGTTTATTTCGGGGTGCTCGACAATGGCGGGCAAAAGGTCATTGTGCCGTTGCAGGGAAAGGGCCTGTGGGGCCCTATTTACGGATATATCTCTTTCAATGAAGATTATAAAACCGTTTACGGAGCTACGTTCAATCATGACAAGGAAACACCGGGACTGGGAGCGGAGATTGCCACCCGTGCGTTTCAGAAACAGTTCCGGGGAAAAACCGTCTTTGACAAAAACGGAAAATTCATTTCCATTCTTGTGAAAAAAGGAGGAGCTACCCCCGGCAGCCCGAACGAAGTGGACGCCATATCGGGGGGAACACTCACAAGCAAAGGCTTACAGGCTATGCTACAGGATTGTCTGAGTGATTATGTGCCCTGGTTTAATAAACAAATGAAAAAATAACATAAACGGATAGTATCATGGCTAAAGACAGTGAACCGTTGTTCTCAAGTAAAAACCTGAAACTACTTACCGATCCGCTGAATAATGAAAACCCCATTACCGTACAGGTGCTGGGTATCTGTTCAGCGCTTGCCATCACGGTGAAACTGAAACCGGCCATTGTCATGACCCTCTCCGTGATGGTCGTGCTGGCAGTTTCCAATGTGGTCATTTCGGCACTGCGGAAAAGTATTCCCCCCAGGATAAGGATCATCGTTCAACTGGTGGTTATTGCCACGATGGTGATTCTCGTGGATCAGTTTCTTAAAGCATTTGCCTATGACGTAAGTAAACAGTTGTCGGTTTTTGTGGGGCTGATCATTACCAACTGTATTATCATGGGACGGCTGGAAGCGTTTGCCATGGCCAATAAACCCTGGCCTTCTTTTCTGGATGGCATCGGGAATGCTTCCGGCTACGGGATCATCCTGATCATTGTGGCCTTTTTCAGAGAATTGCTTGGATCGGGAACGCTTCTCGGTTATCCGGTACTGGAAAAGACCGGACTGTATAACATAGGTTACGAAAATAACGGGTTGATGATTCTCCCTCCTATGGCACTGATCACCATCGGGATCATTATCTGGGTACAGCGGGCAAAAAACCGTTCCTTGATTGAAGAATAATAAAGAGTAACACTATGGCGAATCTTTTTGATATTTTCATTAAGTCTATCTTTATAGACAATATGGTCTTTGCCTATTTTCTGGGCATGTGTTCTTTTCTGGCCGTATCGAAAACAGTAAAGACCTCTGTCGGGCTGGGTACAGCTGTTATATTTGTTATGACAATCACGGTGCCTGTGAATTATTTGTTGGAGAATTACCTGCTGAAGGCCGGCGCCCTTTCCTGGCTGGGTCCTCAGTTTGCTGATCTGAACCTCGATTTCCTTTCCTTTATTATCTTTATTGCCGTCATTGCTTCCATGGTACAGTTGGTTGAGATGATCATCGAAAAATATTCCCCGACATTATACACCACTCTCGGGATTTTCCTGCCATTGATTGCCGTAAACTGTGCCATCCTCGGGGGGTCTCTGTTTATGCAGGAAAGGGATTATCGAACCGTATGGGAAGCAACCTCTTTTGGGTTGGGGTCCGGCATCGGATGGTTTCTGGCTATTGTGGGAATGGCTGCCATACGGGAAAAGATCCGGTATTCCAATGTGCCCAAACCCCTGAAAGGCCTGGGAATTACATTCATTGTTACCGGCCTGATGGGTATTGCTTTTATGAGTTTTATGGGTATCAAACTATAAATTAAATCTTCTTGGAAATGATCCTCTTATCAAATACCGTTCTGGTTGTCCTGACATCCGTTGTTGTTTTTTTGTTGATCATCCTTCTGTTGGTGATTGTCTTGTTGTATGCCCGGAAAAAACTCACCCCTCAGGGTGAAGTGAAGATCACCATCAATGACGAAAAAGAATTGGTCGTTCAACCGGGATCAAGCTTGCTTACAACGCTCTCAAACAATAATATTTTTCTTCCTTCTGCCTGTGGAGGGCAGGGAACATGTGGTATGTGCAAGGTGCAGATACTGGAAGGGGGTGGTTCTATCCTTCCCACAGAGACAGGCTTCTTTACCCGAAAACAACAAAAGGAAAAATGGCGCCTGGCCTGCCAGGTGAAGGTAAAAGAGGATCTCAGTATCCATGTCCCCGAAGCGGTGCTGGGTGTGAAGAAAATGGAATGTGAGGTTATTTCCAATAGGAATGTAGCTACATTTATCAAGGAATTTAAACTAAAGCTGCCCGAAGGAGAACATCTGAACTTCAAGGCCGGAGGTTATGTACAGATCGACGTTCCAAAAATAACGGTTGACTTTAAAGATATTGATGTTGAAGAAGAATACAAGAGCGACTGGGACAAATACCATATGTGGAATCTGAAAATGGTAAATCACGAAGAAACATTTCGTGCCTATTCCATGGCCAACCACCCGGCCGAAGGAGATATGATCATGCTGAATGTCAGGATTGCCACCCCTCCCTGGGACAGAGCCAGAGGCGCCTTTATGAAAGTCAACCCGGGAGTGTGCTCTTCTTATATATTCTCCAGAAAACCGGGAGATAAAGTCATGGTTTCCGGTCCTTACGGAGAGTTTTTTATCAATGACACCGACCGGGAGATGATGTATATCGGTGGCGGGGCTGGAATGGCCCCTATGCGTTCGCATATTTTCCATTTGTTCCATACCGAGAAAACAAAACGAAAAGTAACTTTCTGGTATGGTGCCCGTTCCAAACGGGAGATATTCTATGAACAGGATTTCCGCGACATTGAAAATAAATTCCCGAACTTTAATTTTACCATCGCCTTATCGGAACCATTACCAGAGGATAACTGGACCGGCGATGTGGGTTTTATCCACCAGGTAGTCTATGATAATTATCTGAGCAAACATGAAGAACCCGAAGAAATTGAATACTACCTCTGCGGTCCTCCCATGATGATCGATGCCGTACTGAAGATGTTATACGATCTGGGTGTCCCGGATGAGATGATCGCTTATGATGATTTCGGAGGATAATGAAACGCACTTTATTCTTTCTGAGTATTCTTGCCCTGTTGTTCTCGGCTGCCTTCCTGCATTTCAAATACCGTCAGACAGCATTGCTGATGATCGACGGTTTTACGCAGGGAACCACCTATCATATTATCGTTAAGCAGCCTTTAAGGATGATACTGTCGCGGGCTTCTGCTATACGGAAAGAAGAGGTCGATTCCCTGTTGCATCAATTCGATCTTTCTTTGTCCACCTATGTCCCTGAATCCGTCATTTCCAGGATAAACAGGAATGATTCTTCCGTTCGTACGGATAAACTTTTCAATACCTGTTTTGAAGCTTCCCGCAGAATCTATGAGGAAACCTGCGGAGCTTTTGATATTACGGTCGGTCCGCTGGTGGATGCATGGGGCTTTGGTCCTGACGGACCGGTCCCGGTAGACAGCACCGTCATTGACAGCTTATTGCAATATGTCGGTATGGACAAGGTGGCGCTGAAAGTCAACCGTGTAATAAAAAAAGACCTGCACATTCTGTTGGATGTGAATGCTATTGCCCAGGGGTTTTCCGTGGATGTAATGTCTGATTTTATTGAAAAGAAAGGATTTCGGAATTATCTGGTGGAAATTGGCGGAGAACTGAAGGCACACGGACACAAGTGGTGGGGAAAGCCCTGGAAGATCGGCATTGATAAACCGGTAGATGATAACAACCTCCCGGGCAGGAATTTGCAGATCAAACTGAAACTGACCAACCATGCCCTGGCAACGTCCGGGAATTACAGAAAGTTTTTTATTAAAAACGGCGTGAAATACGGCCACGAGATTGACCCCCATACCGGATATCCCGCCCGGAACAGATTACTTAGCGTTACGGTGCTTGCCGACAAATGCATGATGGCGGATGGGTATGCTACCGCCTTCATGGTGATGGGGATGAAGAAAAGTAAAAAGTTTGTGGAGTCACGGAAAGACCTGGAGGCCTATTTTATATATTCAGATAACGACGGAAGTTTCAAAACCTGGTCTTCGAAAAGGTTTAAAAAACTGATAGTAAAAAAATAATTTCTGCTTTAGACCTAATGAGTACTCTGAAAATATTCATGATCCGGTAACAAGTGACCCAGCACCCGGCACTATTTCCCCGCATTGTACAGTGCACAGTTTACACATCCCGAAAAGTCTGTTTTTCCTTTTCTGCTCAAAGCATCCAATGTACGCGGGCAGCTAATGCCAAGTTTCCGCATATCCGGGTTTTTCCCAATTTCCGTAACAGGAAATTTACGGTTTTTGGAAAACAGAACCCTGATCCCCATAATCACAAAGGATATGGCAATAAAGAAAATAGATAACAATATAAGTTTCAGAAACATTTCTTGCGTGGTTATTTATGACAAAAATAACAAAAATCCAGTAGAATGTTCCTGAAAATAAGAAGAAAAGATTTTTATTTTTTTGGCTTATTCCGGGGCTTGGTAGTTATTTTCAGGATGATGGAGTGACAATATCGAAGGGAAAAATATCCGGATGATTATAATGCACGGCCACATACGGGAACTTTGTCTATGGTTTTATTTGTTCAGAATAAGTGGCGAAGACTGGACGACGGCTACGTGCATAAAATTATTCATGAGAGTTCTGGTTTGTGTGATAATTTAATAATTTTTGCAGGTTTTTCTCAAAAAAAGAAGGGTGGTAGTAGGGATCAAAACGGGGATTCTTTATGCCCCGGTTATGTATATGGTCGAAGTATCCCAAGATGAATTGTTCAGGTAACTGATAGAGGGTGCTTTCTTTATTCAGATTGTCGGGCAGACGTTTGGACAGCACTTCCGAAAAGTGAAAAGGAGTGTTTCGGATCTTCCGGTTGAGATATTGTATCAATTTATCATCTATCTGTATTACAATGGTATAGTCGCCATAGGATCTGCGGATAAGCCGGAAATAATTCAGCTCAACCAGATCTGTTCCCGAAACATAATCACTCGTATGTGTGAGATAATTTTCAAAAATCAACCCTTCTTCCATGATCAGTTTTGCCGACTTTTCAGAGGGCGTACAGTGAATAAAGGTGCTTAAATCCTCTCCGGCATTCATGTTAATAAAGTTGTACAGAAGATGAATGTCTTCAGAAAAACGGGACGGTTTGTTTTTCATATTGATACAAACTTGTTTTCTTATCAATAAGCCTGAAAAAGTTTTATCTCTTGTATATGTAAATATAAGGATAACCTTTCTTATTTTTCTTTCCTTTAAATATAAGAATCTTCATATTTTTCAAAATGTTTTAGGTAGTTCTCTTTTCTTGGATTATTTTTGAAGGCAATTACATCTATAAAAATATGACTATGAAACGAACAAAAATTTTTTTAATCCGCCAAAAGGCGGACAAGAGAATGAATTTCTCATTGCTAGCACCGAAAATATTATTAATAACCCCATGATGATACTCTGTCTGCTTGCAGCGGGAAGATTCATTCAAAAATTCACAAAGGAAAATGATTAAAAAAATTCATGGGAGAGCGAACCGGGCACAGCGGGCTCACGAACAGTTTTACTGTGAGTAACCGGTTACATGGGTGAAGAAAATTTTTATTTTCTTCATTGATTAATAAAATAAAAATTTTTAAACACATGAAAAATTATGATATGCTGATCATCGGCAGCGGACCCGGAGGGTATGTCGCTGCCATCCGGGCATCCCAACTGGGAATGCAGGTAGGTGTGGTAGAAAAAGCTGAGCTGGGCGGGGTTTGTTTGAACTGGGGATGTATCCCTGCCAAGGCCTTGCTGAAAAGTGCACAGGTATTTGATTATATCAAACATGCCGAAACATACGGAATAAAAATTGACGGAAAAGTGGTGCCTGATTTCCCGAAGATCATTGAACGTAGCCGGACAGTGGCTGACGGCATGAGCCGGGGCATACAGTTCCTGTTTCGGAAAAACAAGATCGATACCATCGTGGGTACCGGAAAATTGTTGGATCAGAAGACGGTGGAGGTTATGAATGATGGGAAATCAGAGAAATATACGGCTGATCATATCATCCTGGCTACCGGATCACGCTCTAAAGAATTGCCCAACCTGAAACAGGATGGCCAAAAGATCATCGGATACCGGAAAGCCATGACCCTGGAAAAACAACCCGAATCCATGGTCGTGGTCGGCTCCGGGGCTATCGGCAGCGAGTTCGCCAGCTTTTATAACTCTCTCGGAACCCATGTGACTCTCGTGGAGTTCCTTCCACATCTGGTGCCGCTGGAAGATGAAGAAGTGTCCAAGCAACTGGAACGTTCATTTAAAAAAGCAGGTATCAAAGTAATGGTGTCTTCTTCGGTAGAGTCGGTGGATACTTCCGGCGAAAAATGCAAAGTACGCATCAAAACAAAAAAAGGAATGACGGAAGAAGAGGCGGATGTCGTTTTTTCAGCGGTGGGTGTTGCTCCCAATCTTGAAAACCTGGGTCTGGAAGAATTGGGCGTACAGGTAGAGAACGGAAAGATAAAAGTAGATCCCTGGTATCAAACCAATATCCCCGGTGTATATGCAATTGGGGATATCGTTCCGGGACCGGCACTGGCCCATGTAGCGTCGGCCGAAGGGATCACCTGCGTGGAAAAGATAGCCGGAAAAAACCCGCAACCGGTGGATTATAATAATATTCCGGCTTGCACCTACACAGCCCCTGAGATTGCCTCGGTGGGTTATACCGAAAAAGCAGCCGCAGAAGCCGGTTATGAGATCAGGGTGGGAAAATTTCCTTTCACCGCTTCCGGAAAAGCCAGCGCTGCCGGGAATAAGGACGGTTTTGTAAAACTGGTCTTTGATGCCAAATACGGAGAACTGCTCGGAGCCCATATGGTAGGGGACAATGTGACGGAGATGATTGCCGAGATTGTAGTGGCCCGTAAACTGGAAACCACCGGCCATGAGATCATCAAGTCCATTCACCCGCATCCCACTATGTCGGAAGCCGTTATGGAAGCGGCTGCAGCGGCCTTTGGAGAAGTAATCCATTTGTAAGAAACCCCAAAATCAAGAATCAAGAATTAAAAAATCGATACACATTACCATGAAAATACATAAGAGCGGCGCAAAATATTCAGCCATTGTAGGCATAGGAGAGAACCTGAAAAAATTGATACGGGAAACAGGCGAAGAATATCTGCTTCTGAACCGCGGGGTGAATTCAGTTGTTCCTGTTAACCTTACGGAGGTAGTTAAGAACATGGATTTCAATTCTCCGGCCATCCAGATATATCCGCCCAATTCCGGGGCGCTTAACCTGAAGAATGCCATTAATGAGGAGTATTTTCACGGAAAAGCCGATACGGACCTCATCACTGTCTCCGGCGGATCTATGAGTGCTCTCGATCAGATCTTTACCATGCTGGATGTGGATAAGATTATGCTTCCTTCCTTTTATTGGGGGGCCTATGCCAATGTGTGCAGGATACGGAATAAGGAATTTGATGTTTATCACACCCTGGAAGAACTGGAAGAGCGTTTGTCTGAATTGAAAAATACGGCGATAGTGATTTGTGACCCCAACAATCCGGTCGGAAACAAGCTCTCTGACGGGGAGGTACTGGAGGTGATCCGTACCCTGAGTGAGCATGGAATATCCGTGATCTATGACAGCCCGTACCGCCGGGTCTTTTATGACGAGGATGATGAGATGTATATCCGGCTGATGAACCTGAAGGATGTGTTGATTGTGGAAAGTTTTAGTAAATGTGTGGGACTGAGCGGACAGCGTGTGGGATTTGTCTGGTCCAACGACCCGGAATTTATTCAGGAGTTCAACCTGAGGATACTTTATGTGAACAATGGCGTAAACGGCTTTGCCCAGCAACTGGTCTATCAGCTTCTGACTTCTCCCGAAGGAAAGAAAGCTGTCAGGGAATTTAAGGAAAAAACCCGGCAGGACATCCGGAAAAATATCGAATATCTTCGTGAAAGAGGGATTCTTGCAGAGGAATTTTACCAAAATTCAGAGCCATGGGGAATCTTTGCCATCGCCAATAAGTCGTACGATGAACTGATGGAGAAAAAAATAGGCAGCGTACCCCTGGATTTCTTTACCCGCGACGAAAAGGAAAAGGCAAAAAATTATGCCCGTATCTGTGTGTCGGTACCACATGAAAAACTACGCGAATTCTTCAGCCGCTTCTGACAACTGCCTGAACAGGGGTGCAATTAAAATATATGTATTTAAATAAATAATTAAATAAATATTTAAATATTTATATTTTAAGGATTGTGAGAATCTTTCGCAGATCGTGCGGAAATACGCAGAAAAAAATAATCAGGGAATCTGAGAAGCCTGAAACCCGTATCTGACAGTTATATACGATCTTCTTCTTAAAACTTGATTTTTGTTGCAAGTAAGGTAAGGTAAAAGGTTGCCTGATGGTATCTCTGTGATCGCAGGGGTGTAGGATCGGAGTAGAGTATAAAGAGTATAAGGAGTTCTTATTGTCTGGATCTTGGGTTGGTTGGATCAGGATGTTTGCTTTGGTTCAGATACCCTGCCGATGAACAAAATGGCATGGGTGTATTTTTCTTTTATCACAAAGAAAAAAGGTCGGTCCAATATGAAGGCGGCATCGGGGCCGGCTGAGGTGAAACGGATCTCCACCGACGTGACGGCAGCTGCTTCCGTACCCTCTTCATCCACCTTGATGAATGTTTTGTGTCTTACATCGGAAATATACAGATCTTCATCCGGATTGATGCCTGTGAAATCTGCATGGCCGGAAAAAGCGACGCCCAACCCCAGCGCCTGAAGAGCATCATTCAGTTTCTTTTTATAATCAAACGTAAATTTGGGTACATAAATCTCGAAATCGTTTCTTTGGGTGAATGATTCCGTCCAGGTCTGCCAGTTTTCCGGGGTCAGATTTTCTGCGAGGTCCTCCAGGCTTTTGTCCGTTTTGGGTAGCAGGAAGATCATACTGAAATTCCCCCGGCCGTATGGCAGTTCGATAGCACTGAACAGTTCATTGCTGGTGAAAAGAAAATCCCCTTTCTGGTACATCATGTCTGCCTGTATGGTTTTATCAGGAGTAACATAGAACTCCATGGGACGGGTGTTTTCCTTGTCAAAGCGGTATTTCCAGGTTCCGTTGAAATAGACCGCATTGATCAAAAACAT
>DRPN01000037.1 GCA_011374625.1 Bacteroidota bacterium | reverse complement strand
CTTAAAAAAAAACCAATTATCTTTTTTTTCAAAGCCTGCCTATTTATTTTTTCTTTTTTTGAATTCTTGCTTTTTGTCTTTTTTGTCATAAAATTCTGTTGTATTTTGTTGAATAAAAAATTTTTGTGAAATTAATGATTTAGTTTGATATATATAATTATGAAACACAATTATAATACAGGTCTTGTCTTAAGTGGTGGGGGAGCCCGGGGTTTTGCTCATCTGGGGGTGATTCAGGCCCTGGAGGAAGAAGGGATCTCCCCGGATATTGTCTCCGGGGTCAGTGCCGGTTCTATTGTCGGCGCTTTTTATGCCGACGGGTATTCGCCGGAAGAGATTCTTGCCATGTTTATTGAAAAGAAGATATTCTCACTGATAAAGTTTACCGTTCCCCGCAGCGGATTCCTTAAACTGACAGGTCTGCGCGATCTGATCCGTACCTACCTGCGTGCCAAAACTTTTGAGGAACTGAAAAAACCACTCTGGATCACAGTCACGAACCTTAACAAGGGAAGAGTGGAGTATATCCACCAAGGATCCCTGCCGGACGTGATCATTGCTTCTTCAAGTATTCCCATACTTTTCGAACCTCATCGGATTGGGAAATACCGGTATCTCGACGGCGGAATATTTGATGTCTTGCCGGTAGCACCCATACAGGAATATTGTGACCGGATTATTGGCGTCAACATCAATCCACATTATGAAGAGAAGCATATTTCAGGCTTGATCAAGGTAGCTGAATGGAGTTTTTATCTGCGTATCCTGGCCAGTGTCAACCAGAACATGCAAAAATGCAATATTCGTATTGATCCGCAAAAACTGAAAGGATTCGGGATTTTCGATATGTCAAAAGCCCGCGAGATGTACCGGATTGGATATGACGAAACAAAAAATGTCCTGAAAAAAGAGAACCTTTTAACTACATAGAAAGCAGACCTGCCTGGGCAGGCAGGAAAGATACAGGGAACAAAAAAAGAAGAATCTGTTCTAGAATACCTCTTCAGCTATTTTGCGCACATTATCCGTCCGGCCCATGGTGTAAAAATGTATCACAGGGACACCGGGGTTCATCAATTCCCTGACCTGATGGATACCCCACTCTATGCCCAGTTCATAAACCTCTTTGTTATTCTTGCATTTCAGGATTTCTTTTAACAATTCTTCGGGCATATCAATATTGAAAGTCTTGGGCAGATAAGTAAGTTGCTTTCTGGTGGAAACCGGTTTGATGCCAAGGATAACGGGCACGTTGATCCCGGCTTTCCGGCAACGTTTCTCAAACTCAAAAAATTTCCTGTTGTCAAAAAACATCTGTGTAACGATATATTCGGCTCCCGCTTCAATCTTCTTTTTCAAAAAATGTATATCCGATTCGAAATTCGGCGATTCGGGATGTTTCTCCAGGGAACCAGCCACCCCTACTGAAAAATCAGTAGGCTGAGGATTGATCAGCTCCGGATCGATATAAATTCCTTTGTTCATATCAATTTCAATAGCATGGGCATAACCTTCCTCTTCGGGGATAAAAACTTTGCTGCCGGGTAAAGGATCTCCACTGACAACCAATACATTATGAATATCCAAGAAGTTCAGGTCTATTAGTGCATTGTTTCTTTACGGGTAAAACCGCCACATATCAGATGCGGCACCACCATAACGCCATATTTATATTTGATGGCTGCTGAAATAGCCATCGTCCCCGGCCTTTTCCATACCACCCTCCTTTCAAGCAGTTTTCCTTTGACTTTTCGGTATTCCACTTCTTCCTGATGATAGGTAATATTCACATAAGCAGGATTGAACTCTATCAGTGAGTCCATAATTCTGTATATTTATATTCAATTCCCTGCCCTTTAGGTGGTGGCAGTAATGCCGTTTGTCGTGCCAGACGTGCTGCCGCCACATTGATTTCATAAGTCAGATCTTCTATCTGATAATCGGCCAGGGATATACGGTTGGCATTGAAGGTGTCGGTTTCAATAAAGTCAGCACCCGCCTCAAGATACTGTTCATGTATATTCCGGATTACCCCGGGACGGGTCAACACCAGCAAATCATTGTTGCCTTTCAACGGAGTATTATATTCCCGGAACCTCTCCCCGTGATAATCCTCTTCCCTGAGTCCAAAATTCTGGATCATGGTCCCCATAGCCCCGTCCATCACAAGTATGCGATTCTTCAGGATCCTCTGCAATTCATTATTTTATCTATCTTTTTTCCGGTTTGAATCCCGTATTGATCACACTCACATCCTTATTTAATATGTCTTCTCTCTTTTCAAAGAGTTCCTGCAAATGTATCTTACCAATCCTATAACTATACTCAGGTCCTGTATAACTTTCCGTAATTTTATCAAAGTCAAGCAAATCCATGTCTTTCTTATCCTGGTATCTGAAATAAACTTCCAAAATTACATCAGTCGTGTAAGATAATCCCAGATTTTGTTTTCTTTTTTTGTATTCATAGGCATAAAAGAATGAATTGGCCGAGATATCCGACAAGACCGCCGACCCGGTAGGGTGTCCTCCGGCTCCTTTGCCGTAGAAAAACTGCTTTTCCGCAAAAGCAGCTTCGACTACCACACCGTTGTATTCATTCTCTACCGTAAAAAGTTTCTTATCGGCAGTCAGGAACCGGGGCAAAACAAAACCGGTCAGTTCATTCTTTCCCACCCTTCCGGCATAAGGGACCAGTTTAATGCGATAACCTTTCTCCCGGGCAAACTGCATATCCTGCGAATTGATATTGGTGATTCCCAGATGAAAGATATTTTCAGGCCTTATATAAAGGCCATAGGCATGTTCCATGATGATACTCAACTTATAATTTGCATCTGTACCGGAGACATCAAGCCAGGGATCACTTTCAGCAAAGCCCAGTTTTTGAGCTTCGTGTAACGCCTCTTCGTAGTCCCGGTTTTCATTGAACATTTTGGACAAAATATAATTGGTTGAACCGTTAAATATTCCACGCAGGGAGTAAAGCAATTCGTTGTCGTAATATTCTTCCAGGTTTCTGATAATCGGAATGGCTCCGCATACTGCTCCTTCATACAACAGAGAAACGTTGTTTTTTTCCTGGATACGGATCAATTCGTCCAAGTGTTCGGCCACCATCTTCTTGTTGGCAGTTACCACGTTCTTCTCCTGTGAGAGAGCGGTGGAAACGATATCAAAAGCTTCTTCCGCATCATCTATCAGTTCTACCACAAGATTGATTTCCGGGTCATCGAGAATATCTTGTTTGTCCCAGGTAAAATAATGCATGGGAAGGCGGCGTTTCTTGTTACGGTGTTTCACGCATATGCGTTTGATATCGGCATGAAAACCTTTGCTTTCGTTCAGTACATCATGCAGTCCCTGACCCACCACACCATAACCGAATAATCCTATTTTTACGTTTTGTCTTTTCATAGTTATTGTTTTTTTTCTTTTCTATACCCTCCCTTCGAGGGAGAGCAGTTATTCATCCAAAAACGGTTTAATTATTTCCGTTATCTTTTCCGTTTCGACCAGGAATCCGTCGTGGCCATACAGGGAGTCAATTTCTACATACTTCCCGTTTTTAACATGCTCCGCAAGGTATTTTTGTTCATATACCGGGAACAACAGGTCACTTGAGATCCCCAGTGACAGCACGCGGGCTTTGACCTTTTGCAGGGCTTTTTCCACGCCTCCCCGGCCACGTCCCACATTGTGAGTATCTGACAAAAGGGTAAGCAGATAGTAAGTATAAGCATCAAAACGCTTGACCAGTTTATCCCCCTGATAATTCTGATAAGAAGAAGCCCGGAAGTCCGTCAGTTTGTTTTCATCATCTTCCTTCTGTGATTTATTATAGATGGCATCATTTCGATAGCTCAGCAAAGCAACGGAACGGGCAGCCCTCAGACCTTTACTTCCCCCGCCCCGGATATCTTGTTCAAAGGTAGGATCTGCCTCTATGGCAAGGCGCATAGACTGGCTGAAAGCAATTCCCCAGGGAGCATACCGGACACTGGAGGCCAGAAAAGCCAGCCGTTCAAAAAGATCCGGATACATAATCGCATATTCCAGGGCCTGTTGTCCACCGATAGATCCTCCGATAATCATCTGTATCTTTTTTATGCCCAAGTGTTTCCGCACTAGTTCATGCCCTCTCACCACATCCCGGAAAGTGATCAGCGGAAAAGAGCGGTACCAGGGTTTCCCCGTTTGGGGATTGACGGACATAGGCCCGGTAGAACCGTAACAGGATCCCAGAATGTTGGCACATATAATAAAATATTTATCCGTATCCAACAACAGTCCCGGTCCTACCATGCCCGGCCACCATTCACTCACGTCGGAATTGGCTGTCAGGGCATGGCACACCCAGATCACATTGTCTCCGGCACGGTTCAGGATACCGAAAGAATGCCAGGCAATCTCCACTCCGGGCAGTACGCCACCGGCTTCGAGTGGAAAGGGTTCCGTTATTTTTATTTTTTCCGCAGCCATAGAATTATCCTATACTATTAAATGCCTGATCAAAATCGGCAATAATATCATCAATATGTTCTATTCCCACCGAGACCCTCAGCAGGTTGGGAGTCACCCCCGCAGTTTTCTGCTCTTCCTCTGACAATTGCTGATGGGTAGTAGCTGCCGGTTGAATAATCAGTGTACGGGCATCCCCGATATTGGCCAGATGACTCACCAAATGCAGGGATTCCACAAACCTGGCTGTCTGTTCAAGGGAGCCTCTGATAGTAAAGGCAAGCACTCCACCCGGGCCTTTGCGGAGATATTTCTTAGCCAGCTCGTAATTCGGGTTATCCGGAAGTCCGGGATAGTTTACAACCTCAACTTTAGGATGTTTTGCCAACCACTCCGCCAGAGCTTGTGTGTTTTCAATATGCCGCTCCATGCGCAGGGAGAGAGTCTCCAGCCCCTGCAACAAAAGAAATGAATTAAACGGGCTGATGCTCGGACCATAATCTCGCAGTCCTTCCACACGGGCCCTGATGATAAAAGCAATGTTCCCGAAAGAAGAACCTTCCCCGAACATCTCCCAATAACGCAGTCCGTGATATCCTTCGGAGGGCTCGGTGAACTGCGGAAATTTCCCGTTTCCCCAATTGAAGTTTCCTGCATCGGTGATCACTCCACCTATACTGGTGCCATGACCGCCGATCCACTTTGTAGCCGACTCAACTACAATATTGGCACCATATTCTATGGGCCGGAAAAGAAAACCTCCGGCACCGAACGTATTATCTACGATGAGAGGGATATCGTATTTCTGTGCCAGGAGGGCAAATTTTTCGAAGTCCGGAATATTAAACCCAGGGTTGCCAATGGTCTCCAGATAGATGGCCTTGGTGTTGACATCAATTCTCTTCTCAAACTCTCCGACTTCCAGGTTTGGAGCAAACCGGGCATCTATACCCAGTCCTTTCAATGTCACCTTGAACTGATTAAAGGTCCCTCCGTAAAGATAAGGCGAAGTCACAAAGTTGTCTCCCTGAGTCATAATGTTGGTCAGCGCCAGGAACTGGGCTGCATGGCCTGATGAGGTGGCCATAGAAGCTACTCCTCCCTCCAGGGTTGCTATCCGTTGCTCCAAGACATCCGTGGTGGGATTGTTGATTCGTGTGTAAATATTCCCGAATTCCTTTAACGCAAACAAATCGGCACCGTGGGCCGAATCTTTAAATACATATGAAGTGGTCTGGTAAATGGGCACAGCCCGTGACAACGTGGTTGGTTCGGGTGTATATCCTGCATGGACCTGGTTGGTTTCAAAATGATATTTCATACTTTCTGTCTTTTTATATTATTGATAAGATATTTTTGATATAAAACAGCTATCCTGCTCCATGATGGCAGGGCAATTCTCGCCTTACAACCTAAAAAAGGCCGAAGGCTAGCACATGCACATAGGCATGAGCGGCACAATGAAATTGCGGAAAGAAATATGGATGAAAGAATCAGACGTACCGGTCTGTTGTTTTTTGACTGTAGTAATCTGCTTTGGTCTTTTCATGATTCTAGCGTTAAATTTATCATCTCCCGAAAAGCCGGGATTAGGTTTTAGCACCTTCCTCCGTTGCCGGAGGGGTTGCTAGAGGTTCTCAGAGCCTAATCTCTCCCCTCTTCTCAATAAATCAAACACCCTTTGCAAGAAAGAATATTTGAAATAGGATGCAAATCTAACCCCTGATTTTGATATTTCCAAAAAATACACTTTAATTCGTTAAAAGAAGAGAAGTTTCTTAAAACGAACGATCCCTGGCAAATGCTTTACGCTTTGATTAATCTTTGATTGAATAAAACCGTCAAAATACTCCCGGGGTCTTAAGAAGCCCGGAAAATACCGGGTTTTTAATCAGAAGAATTCCCCCGGTCTCATGAATCTCCCTGAGTAGAGAATGAATTTCTCCGCTGCAAGCAGACGGGCAATTCATCTCTCCCTTCTCCGTCTCCTGACGGTTTTATCCGTTCCCTAATGGATTGTCCGCCTTTTGGTGGAATGAACTAACCCGGGGCAGCCCGTCCGAACTGGCTTCATCCAGGCGGACCTGTCCGACGCATCGTTCGGGCGGAAACCCCGAGATATCACAAGGAATTATTTTTTTCCAACCCAAAGGGTCAGGGAATTAAACCATTTTTTTTGTCCGCCATAGCGGAACACGAAGGCGGATTAAAGAATTTGATTTCCATAATAATTTCATATCGAACTTATGTAAACAAATCATTTTTTCAGATATTTACACGAAATAAACAAGCCAGAACAAGACTGCTTTATGCATATTATTATTACCGGAACGCGTGGGATCCCAAACCATCACGGTGGGTTTGAACGGTTTGCCGAAGAGGTGGCCCGGCGCTGGGCTGCTCAGGGACACAGGGTGGAAGTTTATAATCCCGCCGGTCATCCTTTTTCCGGAGATACCTGGCAGGGGATAAAAATCCTGCGCAAACCCTTACCCCATCATATCCTGGGGAAATTTGCCGTTCTTACCTACGACCGGCTTTGCCTGCGGGATGCTTATTGTCGCCGGCCGGACGTGATCCTCAACTGTGGACACGGAAATGCTTTTTTCATCCGAAAAAAATATCCCATTCCGGTAGTCACTCTTACCGACGGACTGGAATGGAAACGGGCAGGTTGGCATCCTTTGGTTCGCTGTTTTTTCCGGCAAACTGAAAAAACAGCCGTGAAAAGAAGCAGAGCCGTGGTAGCCGACCATCCGGAGATTGCCCGCTGGCTTAAAAAAAAATACGGGATCTCTCCCGAAATAATTTCCTATGGGGCTGAAATCCCGCCCAAGACGTTTTTTAAAGAACCTTTTACTCCGCGAGAGAGGCTTAAACAATATCTCAGGGATAAGATAGAGAACTCCTACGGTGTTACCCTGACGGAAACACTTTTGCCCGGCAGGTATTTTATGACGATAACCCGTTTTGTCCCTGAAAACAATCTGCATATAATTCTGGAAGGATATGCAAATGCCGGGATCCCATACCCTCTTTTACTGATCGGGGATCCGGACAACCGTTACGGAAAGAAGCTTCTGAAAAAATACGCCGGAATGCCGCAGGTACTTTTTACGGGCCCTGTTTACAATAAGAATTTACTCACTTTATTCATTCATTATTCCCGGGGATATCTGCATGGTCATTCGTCGGGAGGTACCAACCCGGCTCTCCTGGAAGCTATGGCTGCCGGAGGTTTGATTGCCGCTCACGACAATCCTTTTAACCGGTATGTCCTGGGGAAAGAAACCCTTTATTTTTCCTCCACCGGGGATGTCTCCCGGTTGCTGAAGGAATGGGATACTTATCTGAAGAAAAAAGATGTCTTAGTCCGGCAAAACCAGGAAAGAATCCGGCAGGAATATTCATGGGAGAAAGTGGCCGGCCAATATCTGAAACTGTTCGGGACATTGACCGGTGATTAATGATCCACGAACGAAAAAAGCCATCAACTTATCAACCTCTAATATCTTTGCATAGAACCCTACGACCCAAACAAACAAGACACCTTCCCTTCAAATTTTTCAGATCGTTTTCCGGTACCTCCATACGGCCAGGATCAGAGCTGCCACAGCATAGATACTCATGGATATAAATTCCGGCAGAATATCACGAAAACCGGATCCTTTCAGCAGGATCATCCTTATCACCCGCATGAAGTAAGCAAACGGATTGATGTGATTAACCGTCTGTGCCCATTGCGGCATACTCTCCACGGGAGTAAACAGACCACTCATAAGCAGGAAGGTGAGCATAACAAAAAAGTACACAAACATCAATTGTTGTTGAGTACGGGACAGAGCTGCCAGAAAGAGACCTATGCCCATCACGGCCAGCAAGTAAACCGAAGTGAATCCGAACAACAGCAGCAGGCTGCCCCGCACCGGCACACGAAACAACAACCAGCCGATAGTCAATCCGAAAGAAAGCTCCACTAATGCGATGATCCAGAAAGGGATCAGTTTCCCCGGAATAAAATGAATGCGCCGGATAGGGGTCACATTGATCTGCTCAATGGTCCCCAGTTCCTTTTCCCTCACCAGATTGATAGCTGAGAGAAACATTCCCATAATGGTCACCAGAATCACCAGGATCCCGGGCAACATGTAATGCTTATAATTCAATCCCGGATTATACCAGTAACGGGGAATAACCCTGATCTGGCTCAGGTCATTCCCGGCATTCCCGGGCATCAGCGAGGCTAACCATTTTTTGTGGTAATTGTTTATCGTCAGAGATGTGTATTGGTTAATGATGCCCGCAGCCATTCCATCCACAGCATCCATCCTGAGCTGCACGGAACTGTTTTGCCTTTGCATAAGCAAACGTTCACAATCCGGCGGAATCTCCAGTACCGCATCCGCACTGTTGTCCAGCAAACAGGTTTCCGCCTCTTTTCCGGCTGTAGGTATTACTGCTACACGATATATTTTCATTCCTGACAACTTACTAATTAAACCCCTGGAGTATTGGCTGTTGTCCCGATCGACAACCAACAGGTCTATATGTTTTACCTCCATGGTAGCTGCATATACCAGTATCAGCATCTGCACAAGAGGTACGATGAAGATCATCGGCAGTATCATGCGGTTACGGAAAATCTGTAAAAACTCTTTCTGTATTATGATCAATATCGTTCTCACAAAAGGATGTTTTTATTCCAGGCGAATGGTGAACTTTTTTATACTGACCAGCAGAAATACCAGGGTCATTCCTGCCAAGATAAGGGTCTCTTTCCATACAAAAAGAAAACCGGCTCCTTTCAGCATGATACTTTTCAGGATCACGATGAACCACCGTGCCGGCATGAGTGTACTGAACCATTGCAGCGCCACAGGCATGTCCTCAACCGGATAAATAAAGCCCGAAAGAAGAACCGTAGGCAACAACAGGGCAAAAAAACTGAGAAACATTGCTTCCATCTGTGTACTGCTCATGGTTGAAAACATAATTCCCAGCGAAAGGGAAAGAAAAATAAAAAGAATCACCTCTCCTATCAAAAGGAACAGGCTCCCTTTCAGAGGCACCCCGAAGATCGCCCCTCCCAGTGCCATGATAATCACGGCATCAATAAAAGCAATGACCACATACGGAACCACCTTGCCAAGAATAATCTGCAGGGGATGCAAAGGAGATACGAGCATAGCTTCCATGGTGCCTGTTTCTTTTTCCCGGGCAATGGAAATGGAAGTCATCATGGCCGAGATCAGCATCAGGATCATGGCAATAGTCCCCGGGACAAACATAAAAGCCCCTTTCAGCTCCGGGTTAAATTCCATTCTGGATTTTATAAACAAGCGGCCTCTTTTATCCATTCCTTTGTTCAGGTCTTTTTGTGCCTGAATTACAATAGCGGTGAGATATCCCACCATCAGGCGGGCCGCATTGGGATCCGAGCCGTCGGCAATGACCTGCACCGGCACTTTTTCCCTGCGCATCAGTTTCTTTTCAAAATCCTGTCCGAAAATTACCGCCAGCCGTACATTTCCCCTTTTGAAAAGATCATGTATTTCCTTTTCACTTTTCACTTTTGTCTCTTCCAGAAACCAGGGGGAAGCCAGTATTCTGTCCGTGATCTTTTGGGTGGTCACATCCTTTGATTTATCCAGAATCACCACCGGCACATGACGTATCTCATTGGTTACCACATACCCGAATATAACAATCTCAACCACGGGTATCCCGAAAAGAATCAAAAGAGTCCTTGTATCCCTGTGGATATGCCTGAATTCCTTTATGGTAAATGCCAGAAATCTTTTCATATTCCGGTAATAGAGTCAACAGTTTTCCGCTCACGTGTAATTTTCCAGAAAAGGTCTTCCATGGATGACACATTGAATTGGTTTTGCAGGTTTTCCGGGCTGTCAAGACCGGCAATAATCCCATTGGTCATGATCGCTATCCGGTCACAATATTCTGCTTCATCCATATAATGGGTGGTAACGATAATGGTAAATCCTTCACAGGCGGTCTCAAGGATCATTTCCCAGAACTGTCGCCGGGTGACAGGATCTACCCCACTGGTGGGCTCATCCAGAAAAACCAGACCGGGCCGGTGAAGGACAGCTATTGAAAAAGCGATCCTCTGTTTCCACCCCAACGGCAATGTTCCGATCAGCCGGTTTTCAACCCCTTCCAGTCTCAGTTTACGGATCATCGCTTCACCGGCTTTTGCCAGGTCTTTTTTCTTCATACCATAAATACCTCCGAAAAAACGAATATTTTCGGCCACGGTAAGATCTTCATACAGGGAAAATTTCTGGCTCATATACCCAATGCTAAACTTCACCCTTTCCGGATGATGTACCACATCGTATCCTACCACCCTGGCCACCCCCTCTGTGGGCCGCAGCAAACCGCAAAGCATCCTGATCAATGTTGTTTTTCCGGCGCCGTTGGCCCCAAGCAGTCCGAACACCTCCCCTTTGCATACCTCAAAAGAGATGCGGTTCACCGCTGTGAATTTGCCGAATCGCTTGGTCAGATCCAGGACTTCCACGACATGTTCTGTATTCCTTTTACCTATACTCTTGTCTTGTTCATCCATTCTGGTATAAAACAATTATTGTTTACTTAAAAATGCAAAACTGTCTTCCATCGACGGAGTGGTTTTCCGGTATTCTATAGGTCCGTAATTCCCCGTTCTTTCCAGGTCAGACAGGAATGTCCCGACCGAAAAGTCTTTCCGGGCGGGACTGTAATGAATGGTTTTTCCGTAAAGCATTGCCAGAGCTGTGGAAGGTTCGTTGCGAAGAGCTTTCAGGAGTGCGAAATTATTCTTCGAACGGCAGGCATATAAGGGGAAAGGATAACTTTCCCGGATTTCTTCAGGGGTTCCTGCCTTCAGTAATTCTCCCTTGTGCAGGAAGCAGGTGCGGTCACCCCTGGAAGCTTCGTCCATATAAGCGGTAGACACAATGACGGTGATTCCTTCCTGTTGTATTTTTTTCAACATCTGCCAGAACTCTTTCCGGGAAGCCGCATCCACACCGGTGGTAGGTTCATCCAGCACCAGGACCTCCGGCCGGTGTATCAGTGCACACGACAAGGCCAGTTTTTGTTTCATCCCTCCCGAAAGTTTGCCGGCAGCCCGGTTTTTGAAGGGTTCTATCTGCTCATATACTTCCCGGATCAGAGGGTAATTTTTTTGCAGGGACGTCCCGAAAATACGGGCATAAAAAGCCAGATTTTCCTCTACGGTAAGATCGGGGTACAGGGAAAAAGTGCCGGGCATATATCCCACTACCGTGCGTATCTTCCAAAAATCCTTCACCACATCCAGCTCTTTTATCAGAACATGTCCTTTGTCAGGCAATAATAATGTAACCAGTATTCTGAACAAGGTGGATTTCCCTGCACCATCCGGGCCTATCAGTACAAACAGCTCTTCATCAAAGATATCCAGGGACACTTCGGATAATGCTTTGTTTTCACCAAAAGATTTCGTGACATCGGCAATCCGGATCATTGTTGCTGTCTTTTTCGAAAGTTTGCTTCTCCGGGCATCCCGATTTTCAGACTGCCGTCATTCTTAACTCTTATTTTCACTGCATACACCAGGTTTACCCGTTCTTTTCTCGTCTGAATGATTTTGGGTGTAAACTCAGCCTCATCCGAGATCCAGCTTACCGTACCGCTGAGCGTATCCATTAAGCCTCCGGGCCTGTCGATCAGAATTTCTGCTTCCCCGTCCGTTCTTATTTCCGGCAAGAGGGTTTCATCTACATAAACACGCAGGTACATATATGTCATATCCCCCATTTTGAACAATGTTTTCCCGGGTTGTACCAGTTCTCCGGCTTCTGCATATTTTTCCAAAACCACTCCATCGGCCGGAGAGAGGATAAAACATTTGTCTATCCGGTCTTCTACGGCGGCAATCTGTGAACGGATCACGTCCATTTCTCTCAGCACCGACTGACGTTGAACATCCAGTTCCCGGATCTGATATTTCAGTACATCCACTTTACCGTTCACATTATCCAATTGTTGTTGTGTGGCAGCATGACCTTCAAAAAGACCCTGTATTCTCTTTTGCTCCACCCGTGCATTCATCAGTTGCCGTTTTATCACTTCCTTTTTAGCTGCCAACCCGGACCCCTTTGCACGTATAACAGACATCCGGGCCAGTAGTGTTTTTTTCTGCAACGCAAGAGCCGTAGTATCAATCAGTCCTACCGTATCGTTCCCGGACAAATTTTTCCCTTCTTCCACATGAAACCATTCCAGTTGTCCGCTGCCCTGTGCCGAAACCAACAGGGTGACCGTTTCAAAATTGCCATAAGCTTCCGAGACATTTTTTTGATGTGAACAACCCGCCAATACAGCGATCAGGGCAATGCCCGCAATCAGGGTTCTATTTTTGTTTTTCATAATCTTTAAGATTTCCGTTCGTGATCAGATAATCAATATGCTTTTCCATTAATTGTTTCTGATGAAGGTTAAGCTGGACCTGTGAATTCTGCCAGGCTGAGAGCTGTCGTTCATATTCAGCCGGAGTAATGGTTCCTCCGGAGAGTTTGCCTGCATATTCTTCCATGATTTCTTTTCTTAACAACACCCGTTGTTTATCCAGCTCAATGATTTTTTCCAGCTTTCCAATTTCTTCGTTGATTTTTACAAGATCGGCTTTCACTTGCTGATAAAACAATTTTTCCTGGTTTTTCACCAGTTCTTGTTCAAAGGAGAGGATTTTCTTCTGCCGTTTAGTCCGGTTCCAATCCCATATGTTCCAGGTAAGGTTGGCCCCTACCAAATAGAAGGCTTTAAAATTCTCATTCAAAGGATTCAGTCCGGGCCGGCCATAACCTACTTGTCCAAATCCGAAAAGCTTCGGGTGTCTCTGCACATTCTGCAACTGCATACCCGCATCCAGCCAGGACTGTTGCAGTGAAAAAAGGCGGAATTCAGGCCTGGCAGGAGGACCGGCGGTCATCACCGGAATAGGAACATTCAACACCATCTCCTTTGGAAAAATCGTATCCAGGTACATTTCCAGGATTTTCACCACAGCGATTCTGTCGTGACGGTTGGCAATCATTTTTTGCCGGATATCCAGTTGTGAGGCTTTCAGAATGTTCACATCTCCCTGCAATATACTTCCCTTTTCCTTTGCCACTTCCGCTTCTTTTGTTGCTTTGCGGAGCTGCAGCAGGTTTTGTTCAAGTATTTTATAATTATCATCCAGGTACAAGGCAGAAAAAAATATCCTGGCTAGTTTCTGTTTATAAGCATATAATTTAACCTCCAGATCTTGTTGTTTGACAGCATTGGAACGTTCCTGTACCTTTTGCCTGTTTCTTATTTCACCCCCGTCATAGATCATCTGCCGGATATCCATGGTCACGGCATATTGATCGTGATAAGGCTGCGGAAAGGTCACTCCCGGAACGGCCGGTTCAACATTGATCGTTACCACATCGGAATAGTAGGTGGCTCCGGCATTCAGGTTCATTTCCGGATAAAAAGCACTCTTCAGGTTCTCATCTTCCAGACTCATCTGCTTGTTTAAGATTTGTTTTCCGGTAATCAGCGGAAACCGCTCCGTAGCCAGTCTGAAACACCCCGGAAGGGTTAATGTATCATATACT
>DRPN01000194.1 GCA_011374625.1 Bacteroidota bacterium | reverse complement strand
TTTTTCCCTTGATACTCATGTATATTCATCGAATGTTCTGTTTAATAAATTTTAAAAATAATTTTTTTCAATGAGAAATCAAATATGTTTTTCAACCTGTCAGCTTATATATTTCCGGTTGGAGGAAGTGTTCGGTATGATAAATTTATCTGTATTTTTACAAGCGTGAATCTATTATTATGGCAGGGAAAAAGTTCAGGAAATTAAAGAACGAAGAACTTGGACGGAAGAGCATTGAAGAATACCGGCAAGCACATAAGTTTCCGGTAATCATAATCCTCGACAATGTCCGGAGCCTTCATAATATCGGATCGGTTTTCAGGACTGCGGATGGGTTTCTTGCCGAGGCGGTGTTTTTATGCGGGATAACAGCTTGTCCTCCTCACCGGGAAATAAGGAAAACAGCCCTTGGTGCTACCGAATCGGTGCCCTGGCAATATTTTGAGCATACGGCTGAGGCTGTCTGTAAACTCCGAAATGAGGGATATACCATCCTATCCGTTGAGCAGGCGGAAGGAAGCATCCCTCTTGATAAATTTCAGCCTGACAGAAACAGCCGCTATGCGCTGATTTTTGGTCATGAGGTAAAAGGCGTTGCTCAGGAGATCGTGGATATCAGTGACTATTGTGTTGAGATACCTCAGTTTGGCACTAAACATTCCTTCAATATATCCGTAAGTGCAGGGATCGTTTTATGGGATTTTTATCTTAAGATAAAGGAGTAACCGTATCTATATATATGTATAAAAAAAAGCGGCGTATTGCCGCTTTTTTTTTATTGCATTTTATTTTTTACTGTACTATGGCCTTAAATTGTTCGTTTTCAAAGTATTTGGCAAATTCCATATCGGTTTTTGCTTCTTCTTTCAGTTTCGGATCCATTCCGACGGCTTTTTTCAGGCTTTCAAAAACACCGTTGTCATCACCCAACCTGGCGTTTACGACAGCTTTCAGATACTCTTTCCATTTGCATGTATGGTCGATAGCGTCCAGTGTACTCTTGGCCCCTTGTACATCGCCATTGAGTAATTTAGCCAGTGCGGCATTGAAAGAAGGTTCTGTACCGAAATAGTTGACAGCATCCTGATATTTTCCGTTGACAATGGCAATGGTTCCCAGTCCGAAGTTGGATTCTTTGGTAGGTTTCTGCATGGAAGTGAAGTACTCAGATGCTTTATCCAGGTTTCCTTTCATGAGTTCGACAAATCCGAGGTTGCCTTTAACTGCGTCTACATATTTTAATGCCTGGGCTTTTTTGAGCGCTTTTTCGGCATTGGCTATATCGCCTTTCTGGAGATAAACGGCTCCGATATTGTTGATGGCACGGATGCATCGCGGGTCTTTGTCGAAAGCCATTTGGTAATATTTCAGTTTTTTATCAAGATCTTTCACAAGACCGGCAGCATGCAGCATAGCTTCGAGGGAAACGGTGTCCGGTTTGGTTTCAATATAATTCAGGATTTCATCATCCGACAACCCGATCAGGTCAGCATTGACGCGAATGACCGAACGACGCAACTTGGGAAGAATATCATTTTTCAGTTGTTCATAAGCTTCTGCCATGTTTTTGATTTCTTTTTCCCGTACCTCCGGATCCGAATACATGGAAAGAACCCGCAGAATGAGATCTTTATCTTTCAGATTTGAAGCGGAGACCAGTTTTTTGAACCCTTCCCAGTCTTCTGCAGTGGAATGATTAGTGAATTTAGCGTCATTTTTTGGTAAGGCCTTCTCGGACTTTAACGTTTTTTTCATGAACTTATCCACTACGTCAGCACGCTTCTTACTAAGTTTGTTGTTAAACTTGTAAGGTCCGTCGGGAGAGGCATAACCATGGATTTCGCTTCCGGTATATTTCAGATTTGGTGTTGCCGGCAGTTGCTGGATAAAATCAAACAGATTCTTAACATCTTCAGCTTTCAGTTCTGAACGGCGTATATTGTAACGGTTGATTACGAAGTTTATATCGGCTTCGCCTGTTTTGGGGACAACTCTTTGATAATGATCCGGCATGAAAATAGGTTTGGGCATTTTTTTTACCAAAGTGGGAGTGGCAATTACTCCGTCGGCCAGAGGAACAGGTTCGAAATCGACAGACTTGGTTTTGATAGAAGCCGTAGCCCTTAATACCAGATGGGAAATTCTCATGCTGTCAGAGAAATCCACCACACCGTTGTAGGTAAACTTACCACCGTTATAACTGATGGTTTTGTTGTTGGCTTCCACACTTTCTCCCTGTAAGGTGACGGGGGCGTAAGCTTTTTCACCGCCATTGTAAACCAAAACCGGCGTGGCTGTAAGCGTGGCCTTTTTGTTGAAATATTTTTCAGGAAATTGTCCGGTAATGGTAATTTTAACCTGTTCGGCGTGTTCTTCCAATACTTTCGGGGTAACCTGATAACTAATATTCCCGGCTTCTTTTTTCATTTTATTCAGACTGCTGCAACCGCTGAAAACAGCAGCAGTAACAATCACAAGAGATACATAAACTAATCTTTTCATAATTAATGAGTTATTTAAGTTATGTTAGCAAACATTTTCATATTCTATACAAAACTACAAAGTTTTGCAAAAAAAAAAAAAAATCCTTAAAATTTTTGTGAAAAAACGATAAATAATCGCATTTCAGGGTTTCAGAAAGGGATAAAATCAGGTTAACTTACGTGTACGTGTAATCCCGGGGGTATAATCTCCGGAAAAAATTATATGGGTTAACTTCTTGTAATCACCTCTGTTTTTTACAAAATCGATGTTGTTAATATCCAAAACCAGGAAAGGGATATATTTTTCCTGACGCATAAACCTGAAATAGCCATTTTGGATCTTTTCAAGGTATTCAGTATGTATGTTTTTTTCATAATCCCTTCCTCGCTGTGCAATATTTTTAAGCAGGCGTTCGATAGACACATGCAAGTACACATAAAGGTCAGGGCGTGGAAGAGTATCGTAAATAATAGAGAATATCTGTTGAAACAGGTTGTACTCGTCACGGTTCAGGTTGTTCTGGGCAAAGATCAGGGATTTGGAAAAATAATAATCAGCGATAGTGAAGCTGGTAAACAATTCGGGATGGGCCAGTTCATGTTTTAATTGATTGTATCTTTCGGTCAGAAATGACATTTCCAGCGGAAAGGCGTATCTTTCGGGCTGGACATAAAATTTTGCCAGGAAAGGATTGTCTTCGAATTGTTCCAGGATAAGACGAGCTCCATAATCCCGGGCGATCATAGTGGCCAGGGAGGTCTTCCCGGCTCCGATGTTTCCTTCGATTACGATGTAGTTATACTTTATTTTTTTCTTCATGCAGGAAAGAAGGAAAAGAGTGTTGAAATTAATATTTCGGGGCTATTCCGATATTATAAAAAGTAAAAGCATATAAGTCGGCAGCTTCTTCGATCTGTTTGGTGGTAGGTTTGCCTCCTCCGTGGCCTGCTTTTGTTTCGATCCGGATCAGTATAGGGTTTTTCCCTTTGCAGGTAGCCTGCAAGGTAGCTGCATATTTGAAACTGTGGGCCGGGACCACTCTGTCATCATGGTCGGCTGTAGTGATCATCATGGCCGGGTAAGGTTTTCCTGGTTTGATGTTATGCAGGGGGGAGTAGTGGTACAGGTATTCGAACATCTCTTTACTGTCTTCGCTTGTACCGTAATCGGATGCCCAGTAACGACCTATGGTAAACTTATGATATCTCAGCATGTCCATCACGCCGACAGCCGGCAGGGCTACCCGGAACAATTCCGGTGCCTGGTTAACGACAGCGCCAATCAGCAGCCCTCCGTTGGACCCCCCCCGGATGGCCAGGTAGTCGGGCGAGGTGTATTTTTCGTGGATCAGGTACTTGGCCGCATAGATGAAATCGTCAAATACATTTTGTTTATGCATTTTTGTGCCGGCCTTGTGCCATTCTTCTCCGTATTCCCCTCCACCCCGCAGATTAGCCATGGCATATACACCTCCGTTTTCCAGCCATACCAGCCGGGAGACCTTGAAAGAAGGAGTAAGACTGATGTTAAATCCACCATAGCCGTAGAGCAATGTAGGGTTTTTTCCGTTCATTTTAAGGTCTTTTCGATAAACGACAAACATGGGAATACGTGTGCTGTCTTTGCTGTAATAAAAGACCTGTTTGGTTACATAATTATCGAAATCAAAGTCAATGTCCGGTTTGAAGTAAACATCCGAGCGGTTGTTAGCAATATCATATTTATAAACTACCGAGGGGAAGGTAAAGGAAGTAAACGTATAGAAAGCCAGATTCTCTCCCGGTGTAGCATGAAATCCCCCTACCGTACCTATCCCCGGCAGGGAAACCTCATGGAGAAAATGTCCCTGCCGGTCATAAACATTTAACACGGAATGGGCATCTTTGAGATATTCTGCGATCAGCTTATCTCCTCCCAAAACAACACCGGTGAGCACTTCCTTTTCATTTTCCGGCAAGACTACCTCCGCATGATCCATATTCAGATCATTATCTTTTAAGGCAATAAGTTTGTAGCGGGAAGCCTGATCATTGGTCATGATCAACAGTTGGTTACCGGTATGATCAACAACCCAGTAATCGTGATCAAAGTTCTCAACCACTTTAACCAGCGGAGCGTTTTTTTGTGTAAGATCTTTTAGATACAGGGCATTTCCGCTGGTGGATCGGGTAACGGAAATGATCAGATAATGTTGGTCTTTGGTGACGTCAGGAGAAAAGCTCCAGTCGGGATGTTCAGGATCTTCATAGATCAGTCGGTCTTCTTCCTGAGGCGTACCTGTCTTGTGAAAATACACCTTGCTGTTGCGGTTGGAAGCTATCAACTCCTGTCCTTTGACAGGTTTGGCATACCTGCTGTAATAAAAACCCTGACCATGCCATGCCGGGCCCGAAAATTTGATCCATTTCAGATGATCGGGCAGGTCTTTTTTTGTTTGAATGTCCCTGACAAAAAATTCCTGCCAGTCGGAGCCGCTGCGGGAAATACCGTAACCCAGATATTTCCCGTCTTTGGAAACAGAGAAATTGCTTAAAGCTACGGTCCCGTCCTCGGATAACTTATTGGGGTCGAGGATCACCTGTGGTTCACTTTTCAGGTCTTTCAGGATGTAGTAAACACTCTGGTTCTGCATTCCGTTGTTTTTTGCAAAGAAATAATATCCTCCTTCTTTCCACAGGGAAGACATTTTTGGGTAATTCCACAACTCTTCAAGTCGTTTTTTTATTTTTCCCCTGAAGGGAATCTTGTTCAGATAAGCAAAGGTGATACTATTCTCTGCCTTAACCCAGGCTTCCGTTTCTTTTGAGGTGTCGTTTTCCAGCCAGCGATACGGATCCTGAACCTTGACACCGAAGTAGTCATCCACTTGGTTTATTTTTTTGGTTACGGGATAATGAATGCGTCCAGAATTACAGGAAACAGCCCCTGTAATAAGTCCTGCAAGGAGTAATAAAAACAGAAAATTTGCTTTCATGTGTATTGGTTTTAGGTGATAAAGATTTTGTCGCAGGGATCACTTTTTTTCTTTTTTTAAGGTATTTTTTCAAAACAGGTTCTTGTGTTCATTTTCTATCTGTTTGTCTTTGCGATATCCTGATATTCTTCCGATGGCAAGGCCGGTGACAAAACCGAGCAGCGCCCCGATTTCATAGCTCCATTTTCCGAAGTTGCCGGTGCGTCCCAGATAAACGACAAACAGTCCTGCCAATATGCCCACGATAGTATAGAGCAGGGAATAGAGAGAAATAAAATAATTAGGAAGACGGTACCTATGAGATATTTTCAGATGTTCATTGATCTTTCTGAAGAGATTCAAGTACTGTATTTCAAATTGTTGGAAGTCTTTTTCCGTTTGCATGGTTTGTTTTGAAAGTTGTTCTGCTGCTTCGGCCAGTGACCGGCATTCAGGGCAATAAGGCTGATTGTCCAGGTTATCCGTCATCCGCAGGAAACGGTCCAGACGCAAATGCCGTGCTTTCATTCCGGGAAACTTCATTTTCCGGAAACCCGGTATCATTTTATCTGAACGTTTCTCCATTTTAACGGAAGTGTGATAAAAGTGGTTGAAAGATACAAAAAAAGGTCATGAGATTTCATGACCTTTTTGGTATCATTCTGAAAAAATTACTTAGAATCTTTCGGGTTATCGTGCCGGTGAGAAGATCCGTAGGGTTTTCTGCGATCGCGATGATCGCGATTATCCCGGTGATCCCGATGAGGGCGCTGTCTCCTGTGTTCTTCTTCATAATTTTCGGGTTTGGGCTGAAGGGCTTTCATGGAAAGCTTCATTTTCCCGTTTTTCTCATCCTGTCCGATCAGTTTAACTTCAATTTCCTCCCCTTCTTTCAAAACATCATTAACGTCATTGATTTTTTTCCAGGCGATTTCGGAGATATGTAAAAGGCCCTCTTTTCCTGGCATGATCTCAACAAAAGCGCCAAAAGGAACAATCGATTTTACAATTCCTTTATATGTAGTGCCAACTACTGGCAGGGCAACAATGTCGTTAACTCTTTTTACCGCATTATCAATGGCTTCTTTATTCTCGCCATAGATATCCACCACCCCCACATCGCTGATCTCTTCGATCACGATTGTAGTATTGGTTTCGCGCTGTATTTCCTGAACGATTTTCCCTCCGGGGCCGATCAGCGGACCGATCATTTCTTTCGGAATAGTCATTTGGATAATTCTGGGGGCGTGTGGCTTCAGTTCGGGTCTGGGTTTATCAATGGTTTGCTCCATGATGTCCAGGATGTACATTCTGCCTCTTTTAGCCTGGTCCAGTGCTTTCTCCAGGATTTCGTATGGAAGACCGTCCACCTTGATGTCCATCTGGGTAGCGGTGATGCCGTCACGGGTACCGGTAACCTTGAAGTCCATGTCACCCAGGTGATCTTCATCGCCCAGGATATCTGAAAGCACTGCAAATTTATCACTCTCTTTGTCTGTGATCAGGCCCATGGCAATCCCTGAGACCGGTTTTCTGATCTGAATCCCGGCGTCCATCAGGGCCAGTGTTCCGGCACATACGGTAGCCATAGAAGAAGATCCGTTGGATTCGAGGATATCAGATACCACTCGTATGGCGTAAGGGACTTCACTTTCCGGAGGCAACATATTTTTCAGAGCGCGGTGGGCCAGATTGCCATGTCCTACTTCGCGGCGGCTTACTCCTCTGTTAGGACGGGCATCGCCGGTAGAAAACGGCGGGAAATTATAATGCAGGACAAATTTTTCAGTGCCCTGTACCAAAACTTCATCAATGATCTTTTCATCCAGCTTGGTGCCCAGGGTTACGGTAGTAAGTGATTGTGTTTCACCACGTGTAAACAGCGCCGAGCCATGGGCTGCAGGCAGAAAATCCACTTCGCATGAGATAGGTCTTATTTCATCCAGTTTTCGACCGTCAAGCCGTACACTTTCATCCAGAATCAAGCGGCGGACAGCCTCTTTGTGAACATCATGGAAATATCGTTTTACCAATGACTCAATTTCTTCCCGCTTTTCTTCACTATATTGGGAAAGGAAATCTTCCTGTACCTGATCAAAAGCTTCCGACCGTTTATGCTTGTCAGGGATGCCCTGTTTTGCGATAGCATAAATTTTATCGTAGGTTTCTTTTATCACTTTTTCCTTCAGGGCTTCATCTTCCACGTCACCTGCATATTCCCTCTTGACAATCTTCAAATCCTTCATCATTTCTTCCTGGGCCTGGCATTGTTTCTTGATTTCCTCATGCGCAAATTTCATGGCTTCAAGCATTTCTGCTTCGGAAACTTCTTTCATTTCGCCTTCGACCATCATGATGTTGTCTTTGGTAGCGCCGACGATAATATCGATATCACACTCTTCCAGTTGGGAGAACGTAGGATTGATGAGAAATTCACCATTTAATCTTCCCACTCTTACTTCTGATATTTGTTTTTGAATTGGTATATCCGATACTGCCAGGGCAGCTGAAGCTGCCAGACCGGCCAGGGCATCAGGCATGGTGTCTTTATCGGCTGAAATAAGATTGATGTTGACAAAGGTTTCAGCATGGTAATCATCCGGGAACAAAGGTCTTAATACCCTGTCTACAAGACGGGCTACCAGAATTTCATAATCTGAAGGACGTGTTTCTCTTTTCATAAAACCGCCGGGGATACGTCCCAGGCTGGCAAATTTTTCCTTATAATCAACGGAGAGTGGCATAAAGTCCACATCTTCCTTGGCTTCTTTGGCAGATACGACGGTGGCCAGCAACATGGTACGTCCCATTTTTAATAAAACAGCACCGTCGGCCTGCCGTGCCAGCCTGCCTGTTTCCAAAACAATCTCACGGCCGTCACCCAGATCAATTGTTTTTGTGTAAATATCTGACATTGTACTAAATAACTTAAATCATGAATGGTTTAAATACAATACAAAAAGAGGCAATCGGTATCAATTGCCTCCCTTTGTTTACTTTCTGATCTTAAGATCTTTGATGATACTCCTGTAGCGTTCGATTTCCCTTTGTTTCAGGTAATCAAGAAGACTACGGCGTTTTCCGACAAGCTTTAGCAGTGCACGCTGAGTAGAATAATCTTTTTTATTCATTTTCAGATGCTCTGTCAAGTGTGCTATCCTGTGAGTAAACAGGGCAATCTGTGCTTCTATAGAGCCGGTATCTTCTGCCGACTTTCCGTACTTCTTAAAAAATTCTTTTTTCTTTTCTGCCGTTAAATACATAATTCTTCTACTGGTTAAACAATTTATAGACCCTATCTAAGGGATTTGCAAAATTACGGTTTTTTTTCATTAAATCAACATTCTGAATAGATTTTATTCTTTTTATTTGAGCTACAAGAGTTTGCGTAGGTTTCGCCAGGCTTATATTTCTCCCTGTTGTAAAAGTTTTTTCATCAGAGTGATTTGGTCGGGTTTGCCCAACACGAACAGTTTATCGGATTTGTCCAAAAGCACGTCTGGATCCGGATTGAAGAGATATTCCCCGTTTTTCTTCATGCCGATAATGTTAGCTCCGGATTTGTTCCGTATGCCCAGATCCCTAATAGATTTATGGTCAAACAGATCGCACATTTCCTCACAGGAGATATCCTCCAGGTTGACATCAAAAGAACTTTGCAGCATGATTTTTTCCAAAAATTCTACTACATCCGGCTGTACGACAAGCTTGGCCATCCGCTGACCGCCGATCTTATCTGACATTATGACGTTTGTAGCACCGGCACGTTTCAGTTTTTTTTCGGCCCTTTCGTCAGAAGCCCGGCTGATGATGGTCATGCCGGGGTTGAACTGCCGGGCAGTGATCACAATCAGAAGGTTATCGGCATCGTTGGGCAGGGTTGTGATGAGTGCTTCGGCCCTTTCGAGTCCGGCTTCCAGAAGTGTTTCTTCCTGGGTGGCATCTCCTTCAATAACCAGAAGGTTTTGTTTATCTTCCAGGGTTTCAAGATGCAGAGGGTTGTTTTCAATGATCACAAAATCTCTTCCGTGATCAGAGAGTTCTTTGGCGGACTGTCTGCCATTCCGGCCATATCCGCATAAAATAATATGATTTTCCAATTTCTTGATTTTTTTCTTGATTCTCTTTAATAAAAAAGTATTTTTGAAAATTCCTTCCAGCAAATAGCGTGTCAGATTGGAGATTGCAAAGACGAAGATCCCAAAACTAAAGATGATCAGCAGGGTGGTAAATATTTTTCCAGAACCCGAAAGGGTTCTTACCTCCCTAAACCCGACGGTGGAGATGGTAATTATTGTCATGTAAAGGGCATCAATAAAAGAATAACCTTCCAGTATCATGTAACCGATTACTCCCAGTGTGACAAGGGATATAAGCAGAACAATGGCAAGGCGTAAGGATAACTTGCTACTTTCTGTTTCAGATATTATATGATGCCTGTGCATTTATATTTGACAGAATAAATAAACGAAGAGAATTGTTGATACAAATATAGATAAAAGAAGAGTCAAAAAGGTCTAAAGGTCAAAAAGGTTTATAGGGTTAGAATGGAGGGATTGACAACACACTTCAAATCTGTACCGAATGGTATGTTCGGATGGGCACATTTCTTCTTCCATACTTTAGAAATATTATTATCGGGAAAGATTGTGTGTCATTATTTTCATGCCAATACGGCATTCGAGACATCGTCCCGGATTGCAATAAGCATTTTTAAGTTGCAGTAAGGCCTGCGAGTAAAAAGCATTATCCGCATGAATGCCGGTTTCTTCCCAAAGGCGGATGATCCGGTTTTTCTCGGCAGGCAGTTTTTCGAGTATATCTAGTGCTTTTTCCCTGAACTCATCATTTCCGGTGATCTTACCATAGATGAAATAAAAAGGGATAATCACATTGATCAATAACGTTTGGAAAGCCTGTTTCCCGAAGCTCTTTTTTTGTTTTTTGGCAGATTTGTTGAAAAGATAATGTGTGTCCCAGTATCCGTCCAGCGTGATGTTGAATAAGGATTCCAACCTGGTAAGTGAGGGTTTTTGCATTGCCCGGGAAAAAACATGTTCATGTTGGTGTATAAAACGGGCAAACTCTGCGATGCGGATGGTTGGGAAAGAAGAGGGACGCATACGCATCTGTCGCCAGCAGGAGCCGGCGACAGGGGTCAGTGAAAATTTTTTTTGAAGGTAGTGATATTCTTTTTTCAACGCCTCATAATATTTATCACCGAACAGATTGGTGTCCAGTAATCCTGCCTGTCCGAACAGCATGGCTTCCACCTGCATCAGGTTGTCACGGTGTTTGGCGAGATATTTCAGGGGCAGTGAGCGAGCCGTAAGATAAAAAGGCCGGGTATTGACTTTTAGTCCAAATCCCCGGGCCAGAAAACGATATAAGACTTCTTCCCAGTTATTGCCGGTTTCTTCCAGTTCCTTTTGTATTTCTGCAGTGTTCTTTTCAAGTCTCTCGATCACAAGCCTTCCCAGCCAATGCTTGATCACAAACGGGTCGATACGATGAAGATAGTTGCTGCAGGCTATCCAGCTGCGTTTATTCATCAGGATTTCATAGTTGTCCTGCAAAGCCGGGTCAAAAGAGAGTTCTGTTACCGGGATCGTTTCCCCATTCGAACGGGTGACAGGATTGTCATTTTGTGCTACCACATGCAGTATTACAGAATCATATAAGGGATCATGAAAATGGCCGTGCCGAAACCAGTCGGATGCTTTTTTATGTATCTCCACGTTCCCGGCCCACAACATGTTGCCGATCCTGATTTTGGCTTCCAGGAAATCAGGTCCTTCATCTCTGTTGGGGCGACCCGGCGAGAGCACTTTCACGGGTTCACCCTCAGCGGTGATCAGTTTTTCAGGGTCGTACAGTCGCTGATGCCAGATAAAATGTAATAGTGCTTCTTTCAAGAAAGTTATGATAAAGTCATAGTATCCCTTTTTGTGTCAGGAGGTATTCCATCATTTGCTGTAGAGCATGTGCTTCCCGGGCAGCATCCCGGGCAAAATCCTTGTCTTTTCCCGCATAGATAATGCTCCGGGAAGAATTTACCAGCAATCCGCACCGGTCGTTCATGCCATAACGGGCCACTTCTTCCACGTTGCCCCCCTGTGCCCCTACACCGGGAACCAGCAGAAAATGATCCGGTACCCATTGCCGGATGTTGCTTAGTTTCTCAGCCCGTGTGGCTCCTGTCACGAACATCAGGTTGTCGGGAGAAGCCCATGTGGCAGCTACCTGTAAAACCTTTTGGTACAGAAACTTTTGTTCTTTTTCGCTGTAAAAAAACTGAAAATTCTCTGCCCCTGGGTTGGAAGTGAGTGTCAGCAGGATTACCCATTTGTCTTTGTATTTCAAAAAAGGAAGCACGGAATCGTGGCCCATGTATGGAGCTACAGTGAGGGCGTCTGCGCCGAGAGTTTCAAAAAAAGCACGGGCATACAGACGCGATGTATTTCCGATATCGCCCCGCTTGGCATCCGCAATAATGAAAATCGAAGGATCTGTTTTTCGGATATAATCAACCGTTTTCTTTAATGACCGCCATCCGGAATCCCCGTTTACTTCATAGAAGGCCAAATTCGGTTTATAAGCTACGGCAAAAGAATATGTGGTATCAATGATCTGCCTGTTAAACGCAAATACCGGATCTTCTTCTTTAAGCAGATGTGCCGGGATCTTCGATATATCTGTATCAAGTCCTATACACAAAAAACTTTTTTTCCTGCGTATATGATCAAATAACTCATTACGGTTCATCCGGAGGCTTTTTTAGGAATCAGAGTTCCGAGACAAACTTATTGAAATTTTTGATAGATTCTTCCAATTCGGGTATAGATGTTTTCCAGTGGTATTCATACTCGATACTGAAAACACCTTTAAACCCCTGATTTTTCAGAACCTTCAATATGGTCGGCACATCGGATATGCCCGTTCCCCAGGGAACATCATGAGCCTCCCTGGATTTTTCGTTGAGGTCTTTGAAGTGTAATGAGATGATACGTCCATTCAGTTTTTTCAGACATTCAACCGGATCAAGACCTGAACGAACCCAATGGCCTACATCGGCACAGGCTCCGATTCTTTTGGAACGGCCATCCACATATTTCAGCACTGTGTCCGGGCTCCAGTAAAAGGAGGGTTTGGGATGGTTGTGAATGGCGATGTTAATCCCGTACTCATCGCACAGTTTTTCCACATAGTCCAACTGGTCGGGGGCAGGTTCGGCGGTAAGGGTTTGTATTCCCATGTCTTTGGCAAAGTCAAAGATCTGCTTCCATTCTTCATTGTTTTTCCCATTTACTACCCCGTAATTGACCAATGTCACGTCATGTTCCTGCAGCAGTTTTTTCATAGCAGCCCGGGCATCCGCATCGGCAGTAAAATTGGTGGTTCCTTCGTAACCTCCTCCGATTTCTTGTCCGGGAAACATTTCAACATATTTTAAGCCTAGTTGTTTGATCTTTTGCAGGGCTTCCGCAAAAGTGTACTCTTTGAAAGTCCAGCACTGAACACCCAGTTTCCAAGCCAGTTTTTCAGGGGTAAGTGTTGAGGTTACGGCTTTTTCACTTTTACTTTTTTTGGTGCTTTTGGATTTGCAGGCACTCATACCTGCAGTCATAACTATTCCGGTCAACAGTAAGATAACGAAAAAAGATCGTTTCATGGCATTGGGTTTTTGATAAATGATTTACAAGGTAATAATTTTTTCTTTTTGATTCAATAAAAAAAGAGAAAAAAACAACTGCTGCGACTATATCTCGCTCTCTTTCAGCCTTTCTGCATTTTCTGCCATTTGCAGTTTGTCGATCAGTTCCTGAATATCCCCGTTAAGAATAGATTGCAGGTTATACAATGTCAGGTTGATTCGGTGGTCGGTTACCCTGCCTTGGGGGTAATTATAAGTACGGATTTTTGCCGACCGGTCTCCGGTAGAGACCATGGTTCTTCTTTTAGAGGCGATTTTATCAAGATATTTCTGATACTCGATATGGTACAAACGGGTGCGTAGTTCAGACATGGCTTTATCCAGGTTTTTCAACTGGGATTTTTCATCCTGACAGGTAACTACGATGCCGGTAGGGATATGGGTTAGGCGTATGGCAGAATAAGTAGTGTTGACGGATTGTCCTCCTGGTCCTGAAGAACAATAGGTATCTTTCCGAATGTCTTCCGGTTTAATCTCAATATCAAATTCTTCTGCTTCTGGTAATACTGCTACGGTAGCAGCAGATGTATGCACCCTACCCTGGGTCTCGGTCTGAGGCACCCGCTGTACACGGTGAACGCCCGATTCGTATTTCATAATTCCGTATACGCCGTCTCCCCTGAGTGTGAACACAATCTCCTTATACCCTCCGGATGTACCTTCTGTGAAGCGATTAATCTCAATTTTCCAGCCTTTGTTTTCGGCAAACTTTGAATACATGCGAAACAAATCTCCTGCAAAAATACTGGCTTCGTCCCCACCTGTGCCGGCACGGATTTCAACAATTGCATCTTTTTTATCCTGGGGATCTACCGGGACCAGCAATAATTTTATTTTTTTTTCAAGAGGTTCTGTTTTTCACTGCCATACCTCCAGTTCATGCCGGGACAACTTCCCTAATTCTTCATTTTTTTCTTCCGCCAGCATTATTTTAGACGTCACAATATTGCTTAA
>DRPN01000146.1 GCA_011374625.1 Bacteroidota bacterium | reverse complement strand
TTTCTCAGAAACCATGTTCCACTAAAAGAAGGATTAAGACACTGATCCATCACGTCGTCAAAACAATTCACGTTTTCTCAGAAACCATGTTCCACTAAAAGAAGGATTAAGACCACAATAATGTGCTATATTACACGCCTGTGTATAGCTCAGAAACCATGTTCCACTAAAAGAAGGATTAAGACTAAGTATTGCACTATTTACCTTATTCTGTACTCGTCTCAGAAACCATGTTCCACTAAAAGAAGGATTAAGACGTTCTTGTGACGTATGGACCCTTAAAAAAAGAGTCCTCAGAAACCATGTTCCACTAAAAGAAGGATTAAGACAAGGCCTGAGGCTTTTGCCAATTTTTGATGATTTACTTTTGCGAAAATTTGATGATTGCAAGTTACTGCTTACAAGATGGAACGATAACTCAAAAAACAGATAACAGAAATTTTGCCGCAGAATGCCAAGGCGAAGCCGTCTCTTTTACGTTAAGTTTATGGCCACGGCTTAGCCTGTCCACTCCTGTATGTAGTTTGTCGAAAGGAAATGTTTAAACAATAAAATGTTTAAACAATAAATATCAATGTTTTTGAGATCCGGAACAAAAGATATTCTTAAAATCAGTGTCCGGTCCAAACCGGTCTAAAGGGAATTCTCTGAATCCTATTTCAAATGCTCGGGAATGATCAGGGAGATCAAAATCACCATTCTCAGGATCAGCAAATAGTGGATCTGCAAATATAGAATGTTTATCAAAGCCCAGTTTTTGCCATTCGGCAAGATTCATATATTTACTTTCAAAACCCGGATCCCTGCCTCCTGCATCAATCCTTGCTGTAAATTTGCCGGAGGATGTATAATATAAATTGGAATCAAGCACCTCAATAAACTTACTCTTCTCAGGAACACTAATAAAATGAAACACTATTTCTTTGCGTGAGGTGGAAACGAAATTAAAATCTTTTGTCGGGTTATATCTCACAGAGTCGACTACGACAATATTATTGCGGAATATATCATGGTTATTTTCGTAGCCCCTGTGTATGCTCGGTGGATTAGCTCCTTTGTAAAAAATATTATTCTCCACTGTGCGGTAATCTCCTTCTCTCAGTTTAATACTTACACCGATACATAGATTATTATATACGTGATAATTGGAAGATCCGTCGTCAAGATCTATTCCCCAGCCGCTGTTATCCGTAAACCTGTTATTACGTATAATTGTTGTATATTTTGCATCTTCGAGCACATTACCTGCAGGATGTGATGCTCCCTGTCCATGCGATTGCCTGTGACACCAGAACCTTTCCCTTCCCCATGAATTAAAAGGTCCGTGATCACCCGTTTCCCTTACCGTATGATGTATATCATTGAATTCAACAATATGTCCGCCATGCCATCCGTCGTTAATACAAATACCCGCACGCGGGGTGTTATAAATATGATTATGACTGATAGTATTATTTTTTGTTATTGAGAGAAATACACCTGCCACCTGCTTACCGAATACTCCTATATCATGTATGATGTTGTTTTTCACAATGCACTCCGACGGGATTTCATTTGAAGGTTTATCCCAGCCCCATGGATGTTCTGCACCACAATATTTGCATTTATAAGATTTATCAAAATTAAGATGGCTTTTTCCTACAAGACAGACAGCACTTTCACCACATTCAGTAAAGATATTGCTTTCAATATGTATTGATTTAGCATAGTTATTTATAAATATTGCTGTACCTCCCACCGCATCAAAAAAACAGTTACTAACTGTTATATCTTCTGCTCCTTCAATAAATACGGCCCCATTACGCACAATACCCCAGTCACCCATGGAAGGGTATTCATACTTATCCATGTAGCTGGTCCTTGTTCCTGTAAACCTGATATTTTTAAATTCAATATTTTTTACCGGATGCTCTTTTGTTCCTGCAATCCTTACCAGTTTTTTAAGTACAGGAACTTCAAAAACCGCCGTTTCGATATCAAGGTTATCACGAGGTTTATAATAAAGCACTCTCTCTTTGTTATCGAAATACCATTCTCCCTCAGTATCAAGTTCTTCGAAAACATTATCAATAAAATAGTTTGATCTGCTATCAATCCATGTAGCAGGCTTATCCCACATCCCAAATAGGGTTTCATTTATTTGGGGATCCCTTTGCTTAATATAGATACATTTCTCATCATAGTTAACATCAGAAATCCTGTATTGCAGGTTCCCCCAATGATGGGCAGAAAATATGTGGATTATTGCTTCTTCAGGTCTTTTCCATTTCTTTTTTGTGAAAGTGTCCGGATCATAAAATATTTTTGAATGCGGCCATTCATCGGCACCAAGAGGATAAATAAAGGATTTCTTATCAGGCATCTTTGAATCTCCATTTGGGAAACGCGCCCTCACCTGTCTTTTACCATTGACAAAAAGTTGATCAAAACCTTCTCCTTTATATCCCTTAAGTCTGCTTTTATAAATACCGTCCCGGTATAATTCCCAGTGGCACTCAAGCAAGACAGCTCCACTAATGGTAACCTTCTCATTATCATTAGCTGAAAAAAGCAGAGCTTGCTTTTTTGTTCCCGAATCATTATGATCGAATTGCAATGTCTCAGATAAATAATAAACACCCTCCCTGATTATTACTTTGTTAATTACCCTGCCTTTGCCCAGTCTTGATTTATGGACAATTTCCATTGCCCGGTTAAGGCTTGCCAGGGGACTGCCGGATGTTCCGGGATTAGCGTCATTACCTGTTTCAGACACATATATTGTATTATCGGAACTACATCCGGATAGGAAAATGAAGATAATTACTCCTGATAAACAGGATAAAAGGAATTTAGAAATCTTCATTACAAAACTTTTTAGCAGTTACTATTATTTCTGTTTTTTATATAGTCAAGAGGATATACTTTTATTGGCAATCGTTACAATAATAAGGGAATCTGTCATCATTGCCTAACGCAGGTTGCCAGTCGCTTTTGGATGTACTGTCACCTCCTGTTTCCACTTTTCAATGGCTGCCTTCATTGCTTTTGTGCGTTCGGGATACTTATCCGCAATGTTTGTTGTTTCTTTGATATCTTTACTCAAATCATACAACTCAACGACATCTCCTTTTGTAAGCATTTTCCAATGTCCGTCCCTCATTGCCGTGCCTAATTTGGGTTCGTATCCGAAAAATACTATTCTATCAGGCAAATCGGTTTGATTTAGCAGGTGGTCTTTTATGCTGATTCCGTCAAACTTTCGTTGATTGGAAATATCTACACCCACTATATCCATAATAGTGGGCAAAAGATCCATTCCCACGGTCAATTCATCGCTTGTCCATCCTTCTTTGATATGCCCGGGCCACCAGGCAACTGCGGGGACACGATGGCCTCCCTCGTAATTGCTGAATTTACCGCCACGGTAAGGCCGTTCATTTGGACTCATTCTAACATCGCCGTTGTCAGAGAAGAAGAAGACGAAAGTATTCTCATCCAGGTTAAGTTCTCTGAGCACATCCAGTACCTTGCCTACTGAATTGTCTAAACCCTGCAACATAATTTTATACCTTGCGCGTGCCTCTTCCCCCTGGAGTGGTATATCCCTGCCCCTGGTCCCGGGCGGGTCTGAAGGGATCTGATAGTAATTGTGTACTGCCTGATGAGCGATATATAGAAAGAACGGTTTATCCTTATTTCGCCTGATAAAATCAATGGATCGGTCTGTTATAATATCAGTGGAGTACCCCTCTTGCTTCTTTACCTCGGTGCCGTCCATCCAATTATTATGCACAAGATAATCGCATCCACCGGTAAGGAACCCGACAAATTCGTCGAATCCATGCTTAGTGGGATTATAGCGAATGTCTGTACCGCAATGTCATTTACCGAATATAGCAGTCTTGTAACCTGCATTCTTCAATAATCCGGAAATGGTCACTTCAGAGGGGTCCAGACCCTTCTTCTCGTAACCCTTTATCACATCTACAATCCCAACCCTTTGTTGATATCGTCCCGTCAACAAGGCGATTCGAGTGGGACTGCATACCGAGCTGTTGGAATGAAAGTCTGTAAACATGACACCCTCCCGGGCCATCTGGTCGATACGAGGGGTCTTGATCCAGCCATCATAAAGGCTAATATCACCACAACCCAGATCATCAGCCAGGATGATTATAACATTGGGCTTACCCCGGTTTTCCGGAGATTCAGTATCTCGCTTTTCTGATGCTTGTATATCCCTCACTGCAACACTATAGACGATTCCTGTTATCATCACTGTGGCCAGGACCAATACGATTTTGATTCTGTTAATTCTCATTTTAACAATTGTTTTAAGGCGGGTTCTAAAAATTAGTTTATTCTGTTGATTTATTGAATACCGTAGAATCCATTAACGAGTTTCAAAAAAATCTACAACAATATTACCAAATTTATTTTATATTATATTCCTCAAATTAAATTTTAAAAACTAACTCAATAACTCAAGTTGCTATTTAAATGTTCTTGAAATCGCATAGCCAAAAATGAATAACACCACTTTCAAAAGGAATCCACACTCTGTGACAGCATGGATTTTCTTTGGTAAAAAATTGGAAATTTCACTGAAAGTTGTCTCGATTCGTTTTCGCAAAAGTGATGATTTACTTTTACGAAATATTGGTGATTTTAATTTGCGATCTACAGTATGTTGCTGAGATTACAACCACAATTCAAACATTACATGACAGGATAAACTTTCATATTACATAAAATCAAGGAAAAGTTATGTTTTAATTTTTAAATAATACCTACGTAGGAAGCTACGTAGGTATTATTTCTATCGTATTGCGTAAACCATAGAAAGATAATACAATACAGGTAAGATGTGACAGGATAAAATGTGAGATATATGAAAAGTGTGTCATGAATCGGTTTGTTTTAGTAACATACAAGAAGTTAAGCAGCCTGTTTTTCCTCCGGGAGTATTAACTTTGCTGCTTGTTTGTAACAGATCATAAAGGAATGAATACAGAACAAAAAATAAAAAAGGTACTGGAAGAGGCGGTAACTTCGCTGACCGGCAAACCTTATTCAGCCGGTAAAATATTGCTTCAGGAAACCCGGAAAGAATTTGAAGGGGATCTGACCGTGGTGGTTTTTCCGTTGGTGAAGGAAATCCGGAAAAGTCCTGTGGAGATCGGGAAGCTTCTGGGGGATTATCTGGTATCACATCTTTCGGAAATTGACCGGTATAATGTTGTAAATGGCTTTCTGAACCTGGTGTTTACGGGCAGTTACTGGGTGGATTTTTTAAATTGTGTAAACAATGATACGAACTATGGGATGTTGAAATCCGGAGATAAGAAGGAGACTGTGGTGATCGAATATTCATCCCCTAATACGAACAAGCCACTGCATCTGGGCCACATACGGAACAATCTCATCGGATATTCCCTCTCCAGGATCATGGCAGCGGATGGCTATAAGGTGGTAAAAACGAATATTGTCAACGACCGGGGAATACATATCTGCAAATCCATGCTGGCCTGGCAGAAATGGGGTAACGGGATTACTCCGGAAAAAGCAGGTAAAAAAGGCGACTTCCTGGTAGGGGATTTCTATGTGAGATTTGAAAAAGAGTACCGATTGCAGGTACAGGAGATGATGAACAGGGGGGCATCAAAGGAAGAGGCAGTAAAAAATGCTCCTCTTTTGCTTGAAGCACAGGGCATGCTGCGCAGGTGGGAGGCCGGCGATCCGGAAGTGATCCGCATCTGGAAGATGATGAACCAATGGGTATATGACGGTTTCGACGTAACCTACAAAAACCTGGGAGTGGATTTTGACAAGATCTATTACGAGTCGGATACTTACAGGATCGGAAAACAAATCGTGCTGGATGCCCTGGAGAAAGGTCTGGTTTATAAAAAAGAAGACGGTTCTGTCTGGGCCGATTTGCGGGAAGACGGCCTGGATGAGAAGTTATTGCTGAGGGCGGACGGCACTGCCGTTTACATGACCCAGGACCTGGGTACGGCTACCCTCCGCTACGAAGATTATCATTTTAGCCGGCATATTTATGTGGTGGGGAATGAACAAAACTATCATTTTCAGGTATTGAAGATCGTTCTGAAGAAGTTGGGATATGAATGGGCCGACAGGCTGATGCATCTTTCCTACGGAATGGTGGAGCTACCCGAAGGGAAAATGAAATCCCGCGAGGGGAAAGTGGTGGATGCCGACGACCTGATTGCCGGTATGATCGAGACCGCACGGGAAATGGGAAAAGAACTGGGAAAACTGGATGCTCTGGCTGATAATGAAAAGGATGAAGTCTTCCGGAAGATCGGCCTCGGAGCCCTGAAATATTTCATCCTGAAAATAGACCCGAAGAAAAACATCGTGTTTAATCCGCAGGAATCTATCGACTTCAATGGAAATACCGGCCCGTTCATTCAGTATACCTATGCCCGGATATGCTCTGTCTTCCGGAAGGGAGAAGAGCGGGGGATTGCCGTACCGGAAAAACTTGCCGAGAATTATCTTCCCAATGAAAAAGAGACCCTGCTGATCCGGTTGCTTGCAAAATTCCCGAGAGTGAGAAAAGATGCAGCAGCATCTTACAACCCGGCTCTGGTGGCCAATTATACGTATGAGGTGGCCAAGGCCTTCAATCAGTTTTACCATGATTATTCCATCCTGAATGAGGAAAACGCGGATGTTCGCAATCTGAGGCTGGTAATGACCCGCAAGACCGGCGAGGTGTTGTATCATGCAATGTACCTGCTGGGGATAGAGATGCCGGAGAGAATGTAGTTCAGCATTCGGCGTTTATGGTTCATTGTTAAGCGTTCGGTGTTCTGTATTAACCCGGAACAAAGAACCCGGAACTCAAAACTAATTTCTATCTTTGCGAAAAATATTTAGAATATGTTCGAGAATCTTACAGACAGACTGGAACGTTCCTTTAAACTGCTGAAAGGACAGGGACGTATCACCGAGATCAATGTGGCAGAAACGCTGAAGGATGTGCGGCGGGCCCTGCTGGATGCCGATGTGCATTACAAGATAGCCAAGTCTTTTACCGATAAGGTGAAGGAAAAAGCATTGGGGCAGAATGTGCTTACGGCCGTGCAGCCGGGACAGATGATGGTGAAGATCGTGCATGATGAGCTGATCGATCTGATGGGCGGTCAGGCGGTAGACATTGATATCAAAGCCCACCCTGCCGTGATTCTGATCGCCGGCCTGCAGGGTTCCGGTAAAACCACTTTCTCTGCCAAGCTGGCTCATCTGTTGAAGACCAAAAGAGGCAAACGTCCGTTGCTGGTGGCCGGTGACGTATATCGTCCTGCCGCCATCGAACAGTTGAAGACCCTGGGCGAACAGGTGGAGGTCCCGGTATATACCGGGGAAGCAACCAAGGATCCTGTGAAAATTGCCAAAAATGCGGTGCGTCATGCTAAAAAGGAAGGGTACGGCGCTGTGGTCATTGATACTGCCGGCCGTCTGGCGGTGGATGAAGACATGATGAAAGAGATCACCGCCATCCGTGATGCCGTTAACCCGCATGAGATCCTTTTTGTCGTGGATGCCATGACGGGACAGGATGCTGTGAATACGGCCAAAGCCTTTAACGACAGGCTGGATTTTGACGGAGTGGTCCTTACCAAACTCGACGGGGATGCCCGGGGAGGTGCGGCCCTGACCATCCGTTCGGTGGTGAATAAACCGATCAAATACGTCAGCACCGGCGAAAAAATGGATGCTCTCGACGTATTTCACCCCGACCGTATGGCTGACAGGATCCTGGGCATGGGAGACGTGGTGACCCTGGTGGAGAAAGCCCAGGAGCAGTTTGATGAGGCGGAGGCACGCCGGCTGCAGAAGAAAATAGCCAAAAACCAGTTTAATTTCGATGACTTCCTGAGTCAGATACAGCAGATCAAGAAGATGGGGAACATCAAGGATCTGGCAGCGATGATCCCGGGCATGGGGAAAGCGGTCAGAAACATGGACCTGGATGATGATGCTTTCAGGGAAGTGGAAGCGATCATCCGCTCGATGACCCCTGAAGAAAGAACAAATCCCGACTTGTTGAACGGCAGCCGCAAGAAGAGAATTGCCATGGGTAGCGGTACTTCGGTGACCGAGATAAACCGCCTGCTGAAACAGTTTAACGAGACCCGCAAGATGATGCGGGCCGTGAGCGGCAACAAGAAGAACCTGTCCCGCCTGATGAACATGCCGGGGATGAGGAGATGAGTAAATGATGAATGGATGAACTTCTTTGTTCGTTGATCATCATTCAATGATCATCCTTGTTGGTGGCTTCGATCTCTTTTCCCATCACACTGTATATAAACAGGATGACAGCGCCGGAGGCGAAGATTACCACGAGGGATAATAATAATTTTCTGACTACCCTGTCCAGATCAATGACTTCCCATATGCCCAGAAGTGCTATGATCGTAAATACAAGGACAAGTATGATCAAAAACCAAATGATAGCTTTTTTCATAGCCATTATAATATAATAATGTTAATGAAGTAAAAGTAACAAAAAAATGTGAATGCCAAATATATCCACCGAATGATTGATTTGTCAGGTACATCTATTTTGCGTTATCTTTAACTCCGGAAATAAATTCCGGAGACTATGAAAGAACACGAAGTAGTTATTGTACTGAATCCGGGTTCCACTTCCACGAAGTTTGGCTTGTATAACCGGCAGGGGCCTGTTTTTGTGAAGACGGTGAGGCACACGGCAGAAGATCTGAACCGCTTCGGGTTGGTGACGGAACAGCTGAATTTCCGGTATAAGATGGTTTTTCCCGTCTTGAAGAAAGAAATCAAAGCCCGGGATCTGGTGGTTGTGGGTGTGGTTGGCCGGGGTGGTATCGTCAGGCCTGTTGAGGGGGGCACTTATCTGGTAAATGAAGCTTTTCTGGAAGATGCCCGCAGTTGCCGTTATGGGAACCACGCTTCCAATCTGGGTACGTTGCTGGCCGACCGGTTTCGCCGGGAGTATGGTTTACAGACATGTTATACCGTAGATCCTGTTTCTGTGGACAATATGTGGGATAAAGCCCGGGTATCGGGTCATCCGGATATTGTGAGGGTCTGCCGTGGACACCCCCTGAACGTGAAACGTACAGCCCGAATCATTGCGGAGGAGATAGGGAAAAAACCGGAAGAATGCCGTTTTGTGGTAGCCCATCTCGGAGGAGGCTTCTCTGTTACGGCTGTGGAAAATGGTATGATCCGTGACGTGAACGACGCCCTGCTGGGCATGGGGCCTTTTTCACCTAACAGAGCCGGAGCGTTGCCGCTGCGGGGTGTGATGAAGATGTGTTATACCATGACGGAAGAGGAGGTGACACGGATCCTGTCACGCGAGAGCGGTTTGCTGGCATATCTGGGTACCGATGACCTGCGGGAAGTGTTGAAGATGCTGGATGACGGAGATAAAAAAGCCGGCCTGGTATACGAAGCTTTTGTTTATCAGATTGCTAAGGAGATCGGAGCAACTTTTGCCGCATTGCACAGTGAAGCGGACGGGATCATTGTTACCGGAGGGATAGTTTGTTCGGAACGCTTTGTGCATGATCTCAAAGCCTATGTGGGAAGACTGGCTCCTTTTTTTTCAGTCCCCGGCGAATATGAGATGGAAGCCCTGGCTGAAGGAGCCTTCAGGGTGATTGACGGGGAAGAAGTGGCTAAAGATTATTAAGATATCATAAAAGTTCTTTTCCGGCGTTAAAATAAAGGGTTGTACGGTAGTCATACGGTAGTCATTCAGTGGTTATACAGTGGTCATTCAGTGGTCATTCAGTGGTCATTCAGTGGTCATTCAGTGGTAGCGCATATATTACAGCTATTGTATGACGCGAGCGATAGCGAGTATATGACATGAGCGCAGCGAATGAATGACCATTGTATGCCAGCGAACGCAGTGAGCATGACTATTGTATGACGCGAGCGATAGCGAGCATATGACATGAGCGCAGCGAATGAATGACAACAGTATGATATTCCGAAGTAACAAACTATCTTTAGGTATTTTTAACTTAAAAGTGTTGATTCCTTGAAAAAAGTTATCGTATCGGTTATCAACGATCTGGTAGCCGACCAACGGGTCCATAAGGTTTGTATGACCCTTCGGGAGCTGGACTTTGATGTGCTTCTGGTTGGCCGTGAACTGCCGGACAGTCCACCTATGGACGAGAGGCCTTATGCGTGGAAGAGGATGAAATTGTTATTTGCGAAGGGCCCCTTGTTTTATGCAATATATAATATTCGCATATTTTTATTTTTATTATTTCATAAGGCAAATCTACTGATATCCAACGACCTGGATACTCTCATGGCCAATTTTCTGGTGTCCGGGTTGAAGAAAATCCCGCTTGTATATGATTCACATGAATACTTTACAGAGGTGCCTGAATTACAGGGACGATATGCCCGGAAAGTTTGGCTGGCCATCGAGCGTTTTATCTTTCCGAAACTAAAAGATGTGACCACGGTCAGCCGGTCTATTGCAGAAGCCTATAAACAAAAATACGGCGTCCCGGTGAAAGTGGTGAGGAACCTTCCGGCAGAGGAGAGAGTGGAAACTGAACCGGTAGGGAAAGAGGAAATAAATGTGCCGGAAGACTGGAAAGTGATTGTTTTACAGGGTTCGGGAATCAACCGGGACAGGGGAGGGGAAGAAGCAGTGCTGGCGATGAAACAGGTAGATAAGGCCGTACTTCTGATTGTAGGTGGCGGGGATGCTCTTCCTGCAATAAGGAAATTGGTGGAAAAGGAGGGACTGCAGGAAAAAGTGAGGTTTATCCCGCGACAATCCCGGAAGAAATTATATTCCTATACGACAGCTGCAGATGTGGGACTGTCCCTTGACAAGGATATCTGCCTGAATTACCGCTACAGCCTGCCAAACAAATTATTCGATTACATTCGCTGTGGAACACCGGTGCTGGCTTCCAACTTGCCGGAGGTAGCCCGGGTAATAAGGAAATACGATGTGGGCCGGGTACTGGAAGAGTATTCGGTAGAAGCCATTGCGGATGGGATCCGGAAAATGTTGAAAGATGATTATAAACACCTGAAGGCGAAAAAACTTCAAAAAGCCGCTGACGAGCTGGTATGGGAAAAGGAAGCGGATATCCTGAAGAATATCTATCGTAAATATCTGTAAATTGAACGAAAAACATCTTCATATTATCTCCTTTGATGTTCCTTATCCGGCAGATTATGGCGGGATCATTGATATTTTTTACAAGATCAGAACATTGTGGAAGATGGGTGTCAATATTCATCTGCATTGTTTTATCTACGGAAACCGGAAACCACAGTCAGAACTAAACAGGTATTGCAGTGAGGTGAATTATTACAAAAGGAAAACAGGGTTTTTGTCCTTTCTCAGTTTTGTTCCTTATATTATTAAAAGCAGAATTTCTCATGAACTGGAAAACAGACTGTTACAGGATGACTATCCGGTGCTGTGCGAAGGTATTCACACCTGTGGCATACTGAATAATCCGGCCCTGAGAGGCCGGGAGATCCTGTTTCGTCCGTCTAATGTTGAGCATGAATATTATATTGGTCTGGCCGCGCTGGAGAAAAATATATTTAAGAAAGCATTCTTTTTAACCGAGGCCCTGAAACTGAGATGTTGGGAGAAAAACCTGTTACAGGTGCCTGTTTTTTTCCCGGTTTCGGAGCATGATCTTCTCTCTTTCAAAAGTCGCTTTCCGGGAAAGGAGATGTCTCTTCTTTATAGTTTCCATCCTTTTGAGGAGGTGGATATCCTGAAGGGTATGGGGGATTATGTCCTGTTTCATGGAAACCTTTCGGTTCCGGACAATCTGCGTGTCTCATTGTTCCTGCTGGAAAAAGTGGCTCCGGAGATAGACATGCCACTCGTGATTGCAGGGAAGGATGCTCCACGGATACTGAAAAAGAAGGCGTATGTGCTTCCTAATGTGCGACTGCTGGAAAACCCGGATGGAGAAGAAATGGAGCGTTTGATACGCGAGGCTCACATTCATTTGCTGTTGACTTATCAGAAAGCAGGTCTTAAGTTGAAGTTGTTGTTGGCTCTGTTCAGGGGAAGGCATATTATTGTCAATAGCGATATGCTGACCATCCCGGGCCTGGAACAATGTGTTTGGATAGCTGATGATGCAGAAACAATGATAAAAGTTATACGTAAACTGAGAAATAAGAGCTTTCGGGAGAAAGAAATTACCGGGAGAAAAAAGTGTTTGCCTCCTCTGCTTTTTAATGAAGAAAAGGGTAGGTTATTATTAAAAAAGACTCATCCGCATAATGCGTATTTGAAATTATGAATGGCATAAACCCAAATTGCCCAATAGAGCCATTTACAATAACTCTGTTGCGCAATTTCCTCTAAAATTAATATGTATTTTTATTCGCCTGGTTGAATTTTTCAATTCATAATACTTGGGATAAAAAAATCCCCGGCAGATACCGGGGATCTCACAAGGGATTCGGTATGTCAATGTTCTGCCGGTTTCCATTCAAATTGTTGTTTCCATACTCCCCAGCCGGTACCACCAATCAGGTAAGTGTTAAATGTGGCGATTATAATTTCCGGAGCAAAATCGGTATTTTTGCTTTCGAAAAAACCGGAGCCGTCTTTATATTGAAGCAGGTAGCCTTCGCCGGATTTTGCCACTTGCAGGAAATTCTTTCCCCGGTTAAGGATCACAAATTCGTCTTCACTTTTCAAGCTGTTGATGGCTTCTGTTATATCTGATATTTCCGGATTTTTCACCCTGTCTCCGTCTGGTTTCCCGAGGATCACTACTGCATTGATATCTTCTTGTTTGGCCGTTTTGTATGCTTCTTTTACAGTTTTGGCAGCTTCATCGCCGCCCAGTTGTCTGACAATCTTTTCAGCTGTTTTTTCCGGATCTTTTGTCAGGGAATGAACCGCCTTTTTGGTACCTAATCCGATGAAAAGAAACAAGACCAGCAGACCTGCCAGAACCAGTGTGACTATTTTGGATGTTTTTGGATTGGCTTTCAGGGATTCGTTAAGGGCATTGTACAGCATCCACAGACCATACAGGTTGATAGCCAGTCTTATGACGACAGAAAGAAAAGAGATCCCTCCGAGAAAACCGAAAATTGCACCGACAGGGAGCAAAATCATCATGTCTGCCGACACTCTTACATTTGCTTCAAAATCAGTGGATCCACTGCAGATGGCTGAAATGATCAGGATGATCACAGCTCCGATAAAAAGTCCTATCACCGCTCCAATAATGCTCCAGATCAAAGCCATAATCCCAATAGCATGGCCACTGAATATGCCTCCTGTAGCGACGGAAACATTTAAAATACTCCAAAGAAAACGAAAAATACCGGCAATGGTACCGTATATTAATGCTTTAATAATAGGTTCTCCCAATCCTCCCTTAAGAGGCATACTTGTAAAATATTTTTTTGGGGAAAGCAAAACTGTTTTGGCATCCTCGACCATTTTTTGAATGGAAAACGCCTGTTGTTCCTGGGATTGTTCAGTCATGATTTTATATTTTAAGGGTTAGTGAAAACATCTAATGCAATGTAAATATCAAAAAAAAAATCAACTTCCCCAAAAAAACATATTGAAAACCCATGGATAAAGGGGATATACCTATGGATTTAGATCAACATCTGCTTCAATCCGGGTTCTGCGAACCGATTGAAGGCTATTTATTATCGGTTGGATTTTGGAGTTTCACCATTTCCTCTTCCTTTTTTTTACTAACGTTTAAGCTCAGTGGCCGACTGCCCGCAAGCGAAGCGCAGCGGGTTCGGCGGTCCACAGCAGCGCCTTGTTATCTGTTTTGCTATATCGTTTCACCGGAGATATCAAAGAAGCGCTCAAAGTAGCGCATCAATTTGCTCAGAACACTCTCGCGTTTTCTGGTGCGTTCTCCTGTCGGCGAAAAGCGTGATACGGGCGGCAATACCCTGGCCAGATCGGTGCCTGTGGTCGCAACACTGCCGTTGCGAAACGCGTTTCTGATAAATTTATAGGTTTGGTCGCGGTCAAGATTTTCCTGCCTGATAATTTCTTCCAGCTCCTCGATCCTTTTCTTTTCTACATACTTGGGCCAGTCTTCATCCACCACCGAATGGATATCAAGTGAAGCGATGAACTGGTTGATGAGATCTTTTTTGTTTCGCAGTTCAACGCTTGAGTCGATGGCCTTGTTAATGT
>DRPN01000144.1 GCA_011374625.1 Bacteroidota bacterium | reverse complement strand
CTTATTGATCAGGGCACGGGCTACGGCCACCCGTTGTTGTTCACCTCCGGATAACTCGGCAGGCTTATGATCTGTCCGGTCTGCCAGGTTCAGATCACCAAGCAACTCAAGCGCACGCTGTTCTGCTTCTTTGCGTGAAACACCGGCGATAAAAGCAGGAATACAGACATTCTCCAGAGCCGTAAATTCCGGCAACAGATAATGAAACTGAAACACAAATCCAATATGTCTGTTACGAAAACGGGATAATTGCTTTTCACGAAGGCGGAAAACATTCACCTGATCGTACAGGATATCTCCATCATCCGGACTATCTAACGTACCAAGAATCTGAAGAAATGTTGTTTTCCCGGCCCCCGACGCTCCGAAAATAGAAACAATATCCCCTTTGTCTACTTGGAAATCAATCCCTTTCAGGACCTGCAAAGAGCCATATGATTTTTTTATGCCGCGGGTTACTATCATCAGAATCAGCTATTATTAGGACGGGCAGATCGCGTTGAAGAAATGCCCTAGGTGAAAGAAATCCGGATTCTTGTTAAAATAGATCACAAAAATATAAAACAAATAGAAGAAAACCAGCACAAGACCGTTCCAACGGCTTAATCTTCTCCCGAACATTTTGGATCCGAGGATAAGTAAAAAGATCGTAAGGATCAGCATATATATCACATCAAAGTTCAAAATTTTGGGATTGATAGGGATCGGATGTATCAAAGAGGTAACTCCCAGTATTCCGAAAAGGTTAAAAATATTTGATCCTATGATATTACCCATAGACATATCCGGTTCTTTTTTCAGTACGGCAGTAATGGAAGCCGTAAGTTCGGGGAGGCTGGTCCCGAGGGCCACCATGCTAAGGGAGATTACCCTTTCATTGATTCCGAGGCTTTTGGCCAGTCCGGAAGCTCCCACCACCACGTAATCAGCCCCCAATACCAATCCGTAGGAAGCAATTACTATAACAATCAAAGCCACCCACCACAGAGAAATGCCTTTTTTTTCTATTTTCGGCAGTATTATTTTTTGTTTTCTGGATTTGATAACCAGCCAGATAAGGTAAACAGAGATAATCATCAGCATGATGACCCCTTCGTGCCAGAACAATGTTTTTCTCGTACAAGCCATGACGATAAAACCTATGGTAACCAAGATCATAACCACACCGTCCACCCGCAAGGTGGCTTTCCTCACCGTCAGGGGTATCACCAGAGAAGTCACCCCCAGCACCAATCCGATATTGGCAATGTTCGAACCTACCACATTCCCTACTGCAATGTCAGGATGTTTCAGGAGAGCTGCTTTAATACTCACCAGCAGTTCCGGAGCGGATGTTCCCATGGAGACCACGGTGATTCCCACAACCAGGGACGATAATCGTAGATTCTTTCCAAGTGACACTCCCCCCTCAATTAGATACCGGCCACTTATCCATAGAAAGAAAACCCCAAAAACAAAATAGAGGGGATCTCCCACAGGTCCTCCGGGGAAAAAGTGCGGAATGATTCCGGACAAAATCATTATTTAAGATTATTCAGATTATCCCTGAGGTCATCCACATCATCCATCACATCCTTAGCACTCTCGTTGATCTCTTTCTTGATCTCGTCAGTAGCTTTTCTGAACTCTTTCATTCCCTTACCCAAACCTTTGGCGACTTCGGGTATTTTGTTGGCTCCGAACAGAAGCAACACTACCACAAAAACTATGATAATTTCCTGACCACTGATAAAAAGCAAACTACTCATTCCAACCTCCGGTTTCTATATCCCTGCGAAATTAAAAAAGATATGCCAAACAAAAAAACCTGGTCGTCATGATCAGGTTTTTTTAACATTATTATTTTTTGGCTTTCTTTTTCTTTTTCCCTTTTCCTTTAACGGTCAGCTCGAGTTCAGGATGTTTATTCTTCATGGTATCATAAATCAATGGCGTTGCCACGAAGATTGAAGAATAGGTACCTATAAACACACCGATCAGCATAGCAAAGATAAATCCGCGGATGACCTCGCCACCGAAGATAAAGACCACCAGCAACACGATAAAGGTACTCAACGAAGTATTTATGGTACGTCCGACAGTACTGTTAATGGCTGCATCCAGCACTTCCTCCGTAGCTCGTTTCGGATAAAGCTTCATATATTCTCTGATCCTGTCGAATACCACAACGGTATCGTTCACCGAGTAACCGATCACCGTCAGGATAGCAGCGATAAAGGACTGGTCTATTTCCATCGAGAACGGCAGTTTCCCATACAAGAGGGAGAACATCCCGATCACAATCAGGGAGTCATGGATCAGGGCTCCCACAGCACCCATCCCGAACCTCCAGTTCCGGAATCGCAGCATGATATACAGAAAGATGATGATCAGCGAGAAGAAAATAACCCACATAGCCTGCACTTTGATATCATAGGCGATGGTCGGTCCAACCGTCTGCGAACTTTGGATATATTTTGTTTTAAAAGTCTGGAGATCCACATTGTCTCCAAGAAGTAGCTTCAGGCCTTCATACATTTTTTCTTCCACCTGGTCATCGGCGGCCGGGTTGTCAATCATATACTGTGTGGTGATCTTCATCTGATCCACGCTCCCATACACTTTTACTTCAGGAACCTTATCAAAGACATTTGTCAGTGCTTTCTGAATATCCTGGGTAGGATAAGGTTTCTCAAATCTCACCACATAAGTACGACCGCCCGTAAAATCAATGCCCGGACTCAATCCTCTGGTAAAGAGAGATATCACGGAAATAAGAATAACCGTTCCAGAGATTACATAGGCCAGTTTTCTTTTTTCGATAAACTTTATGTTCAGGTTCGTGAATGCTTTTTCCGTTATCCGGGTAGCAAAAGTTAGTTTGTTATTTTTACTCAGTGCTCTCTCAAAGACCAGGCGGGTAATAAAGATAGCCGAGAATAAAGAAGTAAGGATACCAATGACCAGTGTGGTGGCAAATCCTTTGATCGGCCCTGTCCCGAACACGTACAGGATCACACCTGTCAGAAAAGTAGTTACGTTGGCGTCTATAATTGCCGAATAAGCATGCCTGTACCCTTCTGATATGGCTTTTTTAATCCCTTTGCCGGATCTCAACTCTTCCTTAATACGTTCATATATCAACACGTTGGCGTCCACCGAAATACCCACCGTCAACACGATACCGGCAATACCAGGCAGGGTGAGCACGGCTCCCAGCGAAGCAAGTACACCGAGAATAAAGAAAACATTCAGGAACAATGCCAGGTCGGCTACCAACCCGCCACGCCTGCTGTAATAGAAGACCATAAATACCAGTACCATCAAGAATGCTATTACAAAAGAAGTGAGCCCTGCATTGATGGCTTCTTTCCCCAAAGTAGGTCCGACAACAGCCTCTTGAATAATCTTGGCAGGAGCCGGCATCTTTCCAGATTTCAACATGTTGGCCAAGTCTTTGGCTTCATCAATGGTAAAGTCACCGGTAATTTCAGAATTGCCCCCTTTGATCTCGGAATTAACCCGGGGAGCGGAATACACATAATTATCAAGAACAATGGCAATGGCCCTGCCCACATTTTCTCGGGTAAGACGTGCCCAGATTTTGGATCCCTCGGCATTCATTGACATAGTCACCTTGGCTTCACCTGTATTTTGATCAAATTCTTCCCTGGCAGAAGTGATCACTTCTCCGGTTAACGGAGGACGCTCGTCACGGGTCGTAACTTTAATGGCATGCAGCTCATACAAGGTTTGCTGAGGATCATATTTATAAGGCTTAAAATGCCAATAGAACCTTAGGTTCCTCGGAAATAAAGCCCGGATCTGTTTCATGTTCAGATACTTGTTTACCAATGTTGTATCCTTTGCATGTGCAAAACCGATCACCGATCCCGGGACATATTTTCCGTCACGTGTAGTATTGGGAATCAATACGGCAAACAGGGGGTTTTGATTTTTAAATTCTTCCAGCGACTGCGGGGTTTTCTCTCTATCAGTAGTATCCTTCTCCAATAATTTGATCAGAGAATCCGCTGTAGTAATTGTATCTTTTCCGGTTGATATTTGTTTTTTCGACGCAGCAGCTTTTCCCTTATTCGGGGCAGATGTTTTGATGGTATCTTTCTTAGGGGTTACATCCAAAATTTGTTTCAGCAATTCGTTGGCTTTCATCAGATAAGTCCCCACTTCCGAATTCTCATAGGTTTCCCAGAACTCCAGGTCTGCGGTTTCCTGCAGGAGTTTACGTACCCGGGTAGGATCTTTTACCCCCGGCAACTCAATCATAATGCGGCCCTGTGTGGAGAGACGCTGAATGGAAGGCTGAACCACCCCAAAGCGGTCGATCCTGTTGGTCAGAATATTATAGGAGTTATCAATGGCATCCTGTACCTCCTTATGAAGCACTTTCAGCACATCTTCGTTGGTAGAATTATAACCAATAAGATCTTTCAGCTCTACCGTATTAAAAATAGCTGCCAGCCTGGCTCCGGGGGCAATCTGTTCAAAAGCCTTACCAAAGAGATTAACAAAATCCTCCTGGCTGGATTTCTGATATTCTTCCGCCAGTTTCAGCGCCCTTATAAAGGTAGTATCCGTGCTATAGTTGGATAGAGCTTTGAGGATGTCAGGTACAGACACTTCGAGAATCACATTCATCCCGCCTTTAAGGTCAAGACCCAGATTCAGCTCTTTTTTCTGGCATTCCCTGAAAGTATTACCCAGAAAACTCCATTTTTCCTTGGGTAATTCAGCAATAGAATCCAGATAACGAAGTTCTTTGTTCAGATCGCCTTTCGCATATGTTTTGGCATCTTTTTGTACCTTAAAAGTAACCGCGGTAAAAGATAGCTGGTATATACTCACTACTGCCAAAATAACGGCCAGAAAAAGTATTGCCCCTTTATTTTGCATTTTTCAGCTTATTAATATGTTTATTACTATTAAAAATATCGGGCAAAGATAGGATTTTTTTTTAGAAAACAGAGAGAGTCAATGCATTTCTAAAAAGGTCATATACCCGCTATGAATCAGATATAATGAAAACTGTTGATAATAAAATGCCTGGAATAATTATTGCACCAGCTTCGTAAAGTCGACAGACAGGTCTTTTTGGGTGATAAAATCATGAAGGGTAAGACGTCGAAGGCTGAAATAATAACTCCAATATTGTCGTAATGCACTGATATATCCCCGTCGTGCAACATCTTTCTCCGTGTCTGCCACATTCAGATCCAGCACGCTTATCTTCCCGATCAGAAAACGTTGTTTGGTAACCTGGTATCTTTTGTGAGCAATGGTATCGGCTTTTGCGGCAATGGCCACCTGATCATCCTGCAGATTAAACTGTGCCACATTCAGGATCACCTCCTGCTCAAAGTCTATCTGGTTTTGCCGTACATTTGTTTTAACAACCTCCTCGTTGGACTGGGCTAGTTTGTATTTTCCTTTATTCAGTCCCCAGTCCAGGATAGGAAGGCTGAAACCCACTTGCACCCTTTGCTGATTAAGCAAATTCTGATAGGCTTCCGGGAATGTGGAGGCTCGCTGGGTATAACCAAAAGAAGCAAACAGTTCGGCGTTGATCCCTTTTTGCTGTTTTGCCTTCATCACATCCCGTCTGGCCTCCAGCAACTGCCGCTGATAAGACAATATATCCGGGTTGTTCTTTTGTGCCAGAGCCAATGCTTTCGATACCTCAACGGTTATTTTGGGAATTTCATTCGGGACGATCAGATCAATCTTTATGTTTTCATTAAATCCGAGAAAAGAACGAAGCTGATATTCTTTGATCTGTAAATCTATACCGGCCTTGTTCAGATCTGTTCCTGCATTCAGAAACCTCAGTTGCATCTGCAACAGGTCATTCTCCGCAATGGTTCCGATATTGTAACGTCCTTGTGCGATCCTGTACAGTGTATCCGAATTATGATAATTTACCCTGGCAATCTCAAGATTCATCTGTGCCAGCACCAGGTTGAAAAACAAACTCACCGCCCTGTAGTTAACATCTTCCATGGCATCCAAATATTTTTTCTTAGCCTCTTCATATCTGACCGGTTCAATTTTCTTCTCCCATTTCAGCGGATTGTAATTAAAAATAGGCTGACTTAAGCCCACACTGACCGGAGTGGTGATATATTGGGTATTGGAATCTTTGCCAAGCTCGTCAAAACGTGTCAGGTTGGAATTAACAAATACGGTACCACCGGTAATACCGATATTCTGGGTCAATGCTAACCCAAGTGTTGCATTATTTCTGAATTTCTCCACATAATATTCCTGTCCGGTGTTAAAATCATATTCCCTTTCAAAAATCCGGTTGAAATCAGGTAAGGTCGCATTCATTGTCAATGCCGGCAGGTATTTGGCTTTGTAGGTTCTGAACATCCAGTAATTGGATCTGAACTGATGTTTGGCTAACACTGCCTGCGGGGATTGTTCCTGGGCCAACTTAATCACCTGGTTCAGCGTCAGGCGTATCGTATCCTGGGCCTGCAGAAAAAAAGACATCTGAAAAAACAGAAACAAAATTATCAGTACACAAAAACGTGGGATCATTAACCTCATCTTAATAATTTTTTCAAATGATATCATTCATATCTCAACGATTCAATAGGATCTTTTTCGGAGGCTCTTTTTGCTGGAGAATATCCAAAGATCACTCCCACCGCTGCCGAAACGGTAAATGCCACAATTACAGCCCCCGGACTGACAATGGTCAACACTCCGGCAATACGGTAAATGGCTTTTGCCAGAAAGATACCGAGCATAATACCAACCAGCCCTCCGGAAACACTGATCAAAATAGCTTCGGCCAGAAACTGTACCACAATATCCTTCTTCTTGGCGCCGATAGCCATGCGGGTGCCTATTTCCCTAATCCGCTCCATAACACTGGCAAACATAATATTCATGATCCCTATTCCTCCTACAACTAGCGAAATACTGGCGATAGCCCCAAGTACAATATTGAAAATATCCTTTGTCCTTTGTTGCTGCTTCAGAAGCAACTCGGGAACAGTGATCTCAAAATCTTTCACGCCCAGATGCCTTCTTATGAACATACGACTCAAAATCGTCGTGGTAGTAAGAAGCTGGTCACTTTCCTTCACTTGAACAACAATTCTGTCGAGCTGATTGTAATTTGCTACCGTATTATCATTCGGAGACGAGCTGCGTACGGAAATAAAACCAGACCTGCGAATTGTTACCGAGTTTTGTTTCTTCGTATTTACCAACGCCCGGTTTTCAAAGCGCATCAACATTGTCTTTACCGGCACATAAATATTATCATTATAGACAGTGACCCCTACATTTGCAAATGACGAAAGTTTTACATTTGATTTACGCAAAACACCGATTACCTTAAGCCATACATTGCCAAACTTAATATATTGCCCGACGGGATCTACATGACTGAAAAAACGTGATTTGATATTATATCCGATAATACATACCGGCAGACCATGTGTTTCCTGATAGTTGTTGAACGGGGCCCCTTCTATCACACTAAGGTTGTAAATATCAAAAAAATCCCGGGACACACCGACAATTTTGGCAGCAGATCTTTTCCCACTTTGCATAACATAAGAATTAAGGGATATTTCCGGGCTGATCTTTCCTATCGAAGGGATAATTTTCCTGATCGATTCGGCATCCAGCAAAGTCAGACCCGGTGAAAATTTATTCTTTTGTTTTTTCACTTCACCCTCACTACTATTATTACCAGCATTGGATTTATCCTGTATGATTGGAGTGACTACAATATTATTCACCCCCACCATCTTTATCTGTTCGAGAATCTCCTGTTTGGCTCCTTTGCCAATAGCCATCATACTGATCACAGCAGCCACACCAAAGATTATGCCCAAAGCGGTCAGGATAGATTTCAGTTTATTAGCAATCAAAGATTCAACGGCAATGATAATATCATGAAAATATCTGCGCATAAAAAACCCTTCCGTTTATTTTTCTTTTTTTATGACGTCACTTCTGCTACCACCGGAAGAAGGTGTATCTTGGGAACCTCTTTGCACCTGGATATTACGGGCATTTTTCCGGGCAGTTCTTTTCATCTCCTCATCCCGCTTTCTTTTTTCTTCCTTGAGTTTTTTCTGACGGGTACGTTCCTTAATCACAGGGATCAGCTCTTCACCGGCAAGGGAATATTTTTCAGAATTATCCGGTAAATTAAGAAGGATTTTCTCCCCTTCTTTCAGTCCTTTTTCCACGATCACCTCATTTTCATTCTCAGGTCCCAGCAAGACAACCTGCTTTAGGCCGCTTTTTTTATATACATAAGGTATGCTGTCTTCAACAAAAACAGACTCCAGAGGAATGAACAAGGCACTGTCGAATGAAGCAGTGATAATCTGGTTGCTGGTAGTCATGGCCGGTCTTAAGATCGGATCACTCCCATCCACTTTTATACTAACCTCAAACACTTTGGCATCCGTATTTGGCAATTGCTCACCAATGTTTGCCACTTCATAAACCACACCCGTATATTTTTTCTCCGGAAAAGCATCCACACCGATCCTCACCATCTGTCCTTTTTCAACCTTGCTGATATCTATCTCATTCACATACGTCTTTGAGATCATAGAAGACATATCCGGCAGGGTAGCCACGGTAAGATCCCACGGACTGATCATAGATCCCACTTTTCTTTTTTCCCCCCCCCATTCTTTCTCGTAGATTATCATCCCGGAGCCAGGCGCATGGATTTCAAACTTACTGATCACATTCTCCATTTCCTGAACCCGTCGTTGTTGTTTTTTTAGATTGAATTCAGCCTCCTTCATGTCGGCTTCCGCCTGCTTAACTTTAAGAAAATAATTTTTCCTCGCCTGATCAAGTGCTCTTTCAGCCTTATCCAAATTTATCTTGGCCTGGCGTATGGTTGCCGGAGGTTCAAATTTGGATTGCTCTAAGATAATCTGCGCTTCTTCCACAGCATATTGCAGATTAATCAACTGGTCCCTCAGGCCGCGCAATTGCATGGTTGTATCAAGCCGGGTCTTCATAAGATTGGACTGATCTTGTTCCAGCTCATCCAGCATATCCTTCAAACGGTTACTTGCATCCGACCTATCCAGCAATGCTACATAGTCGCCCGAATCTACTACCGTTCCTTCCGGGATCAGATCCTGGATCTTGATCTGGCTGAAACGAAGATTACGACTCCTGAGCTCGGTTGGAGCCATGATCCTGACAGAATGTTCAGCCTGTAACTCTCCCGTTACTGTAACAAGTATCTCAAATTTCCCCCTTTTAACTTCCGTGTAAAGTTGCATAATCTTCTCCTTTTTCTGATCTTTGGAGTAGTACCACAATGCCACCACAGCCAAAAGCATAACAATCCCTGAAAAAATCAGGGTACGTCGCATATTCTTTTTCTTTGAATTTCCCATTTAGTCAAGTATTTTATTGGACAGATCGAAAACCGACTTCAATACAACAAGATTTATAGTTTATAGTTACTGAAATATCCGATAAAAAATAACAAAATTGTATTTTCCAATTTATAAATCTAATTATTTGCAGTATTATTTGACAAACCATCGGTATGATTTATTCCATATCTTAATGATTATTATAAATATTGATGGACAAATTTCTGTAAAACCACGAGAAAAAAAAATTTTCTGATTATTAAAATTGGAAAACCTGATATTTTATGCGTGGGATATGAGATTTGATACCAGGTTCACAACCTGATTCGATAATTTTTCCGTTTCTTCGCGACCGTTTGTCTCAATATATATTCTGAACACCGGTTCGGTATTCGAACGGCGAAAATGGATCCATCCATTTTCCAGTTTTATGAACAATCCGTCAATGGTATTCTGCGGATATTCCTTAAAATGATCACTTACCGCTGAAAAAACTTTTTCTGCATCTGTCCGTTCGTCGTAAAGAACTTTGTTTTTTGCCATAAAATAATCGGGATATGTTTTTCTCAGTTCACTTATCTTTTTCCCCTTTTCTGCAAGGTGGGAAAGAAACAATGCGATTCCTGCCAGAGCATCCCGGCCGTAATGCAGCGCCGGGAAGATTACTCCTCCGTTTCCTTCGCCCCCGATTATGGCATTCACTTCTTTCATTATCCGTACCACATTCACCTCTCCAACAGCTGCAAGATATCTTTTCCCTCCGTATTTCTCCGTCACAACCGATAATGCTTCAGTAGAAGAAAGATTGGATACCGTATTTCCCGGATACTTGGACAACACATAATCTGCCACAGCTACAAGCGTATATTCTTCCCCGAACATCTCGCCGTTTTCACAAATAAAAGCCAGGCGGTCCACATCCGGATCCACCACAATACCCAAGTCAGCACGGTGTTGTACCACAGCTTCTGAAAGGCCGGTAAGATTTTTTGGTAAAGGCTCGGGGTCATGAGCAAAAAGACCGGTAGGCTCACAATTGAGCTCTATGATATCATGCACTCCCAGCTTCCGCAGCAATTCAGGCACGGTAAAACCACCAACGGAGTTCACACCATCTACCACCAAACGAAAACCCGCTTTCTTTATCAAATCGGTTTTAACCAAATCCAGAGCCAGGATTTTCTCAATATGATTAAAATGATAATCGTTTTTGACAATCCGGATACCCAACTCATCCCAAGGAACAAAAGAAAATTTTTCTTCACCGGCCATTTGTAGCACCTCTTCCCCTTCTTCTGAAGATAAAAACTCCCCTTCATCATTGAGCAACTTCAGGGCATTCCAGTTAACAGGATTATGGCTTGCTGTGATTATAATCCCTCCGTCGGCTTTTTCAGACACAACGGCGATTTCCACTGTCGGGGTAGTAGCCATACCCAGTTCGATAGTATCTACACCAAGGGCATTGAGGGTATTACATACAATTCCACATACCATATCTCCGGATATGCGGGCATCCCTGCCTATAACAACTTTCAATTTCTTCTTTCCGTTTTTTTTCAAAAGCCAAGAACCATATGCCGAGGCAAATTTCGTCAGATCTACCGGCGTTAATCCCTCTCCGGGTTTCCCTCCAATTGTGCCTCGTATTCCTGATATTGAACTAATTAATGTCATTTTTCGATTTTTTATATAACAAAAAAACAAAGATAGTAAACAGACACAAGACATCTTCCCCTCTTACCCTCTTATAACTCTTCCCCTACACAATATAAAAATACTAAAAAACAATCGTAAGGTTTGCGATTTATTATTTTAGTGAACTACATTTCAGTTTATAATATTTTATGATTAATTTAATTAATTTTGTCCCTGATTGAATTAAATATGAACAACAACTCTGAGAAAAGACAAAAACCGGGTTCCCGGAAAAGTCCCTCAAAAAAACATAAGCAGAAAATCAATTCTTCAAAGGAGACATCCCTCCGGTTAAATCAGTATTTATCCCGCAGTGGGATTTGTTCCAGGCGTCAGGCGGATGAATATATTAAAAAAGGATGGGTTTCCGTAAACGGCGAAGTGGTCAGGGAAATGGGCATAAAGGTTTCTCCTGCAGCGGACGTGCGGGTCCGGGGACGTAAGATCATGCCGGAAAAAAAGATTTATATTCTTCTCAATAAGCCTAAGGACACCATCACCACAGTAAAAGATCCGGTAGGCAGAAAAACAGTACTGGATTTGATACGGCTTCCTGAAAAAACCAGGCTCTTTCCGGTAGGCCGGCTTGACAGAAACACAACCGGCGTTTTGTTGCTTACCAATGACGGAGACTTAGCAGAAAAACTGATGCATCCCAGATACCAGCACCGTAAAGTATATGAGGTTACCCTTCTCCGCGAGGTAACCCGTAACGACCTGCAGCAACTGGTAAAAGGAGTCCCCCTCGAAGAAGGAACAGTCTCTGCCGATGCGGCTTCCTATGTTAACCCCGAAGACAAAAGAGTGATAGGCCTGGAGATCCATTCAGGTCAGAACAGGGTGGTGCGCCGGATGTTCAAGAAACTGGGCTATCAGGTAAAAAGTCTGGACCGCGTTTCTTTTGCAGGACTCACCAAAAAAGGGCTGACCCGGGGGAAGTGGCGCTACCTGACCGACAAGGAAATAAGCATGTTGCACCGGAAACTGTTCTAATAATCATTGCACGAAAATTTTCTACCTTTGTAGCAAACCTCATCCCCTCAGTATGACACACAAAGCAGGTTTTGTAAATATTATAGGTAATCCCAATGTCGGGAAATCAACCCTCATGAATCGCCTTGTAGGCAGAAAACTGGCCATTGTCACGTCTAAAGCCCAGACAACCAGGCACCGTTTACTGGGCATCGTCAATGGAGAAGATTTTCAGATCGTTTACTCCGACACTCCCGGCATGGTCAGTCCCAAATACAAATTGCAGGAGTTCATGGTAAAAACGGTCCGTACCGCTTTGGACGATGCGGACATTATTCTCTACATGACAGATGTGACTGAAAATCCGGACGAGAATCATCCTATGATGGACAATATAAAAACCATCAATGTCCCCGTCCTGCTGATAATCAACAAAACCGATCTTTCCGATTCTGCATCTGTGGAAATGCTCATTCAGAAATGGGGCGGGAAATTACCGGAAGCGGAAATTTTTCCTGTCAGTGCAATCCTGGGAGCCAACCTGGATAAGCTGCTTGCCCGTATTCTGGAACTATTACCCGAAAACCCTCCTTTTTACCCCAAAGACCAGATCACGGACAAGCCAGAAAAGTTCTTTGTCGAGGAAATCATCCGTGAAAAAATACTTCTTTTTTACAGACAGGAGATCCCTTATTCCGTAGAAGTAGCCGTTGAATCATTTAAGGAAGAAGAAAAGATTATCCGAATAAGCGCCCGGATCTTTGTCATGCGGGACAGCCAGAAAGGAATCCTGATCGGTCATCAGGGAAAAGCCCTGAAAAAAGTAGGGACGGAAGCCAGGAAAGAAATGGAAGACTTTTTTAATAAAAAGGTATTTCTCGAACTTTTTGTGAAGGTGAAAAAAGACTGGCGGGATAAGGAACGGATATTAAGGAACCTTGGATACAGATAGACACAACTTATGGGGAATATAGCAGCAATAGTAGGAAGACCCAATGTCGGCAAATCAACATTATTCAACCGCCTCACGGAAAGTCGTCAGGCTATCGTTGACGAATATTCAGGTGTTACCCGCGATCGAATCTACGGACATTGCACATGGAACGGCATCACTTTCTCGGTTGTTGATACGGGAGGATATGTTACAAAACCGGAAGCTATCTTTGAGGATGAGATCCGCAAACAGGTTTTTATGGCCATTGAAGAAGCGGATGTGATCCTTTTTGTCACCGATGTAGAAAGCGGGATCACCGACCTGGACGAGGCAGTGGCCCGGATTCTGCAAAAAAGCAACAAGAAAGTTTTTCTGGTGGTCAATAAAGTGGATAACACACAAAGAAGCTACGAGGCAGATGTCTTTTACAAACTGGGATTCAAAGAGATTTATCCTGTTTCCTCGATCAACGGCAGCGGCACCGGCGATTTACTCGATCAGGTAGTCAGTTCCTTTGACAAACCAACCGTCATGCCGGAAGAAGATATCCCGCGTTTTTCTGTAGTGGGTCGCACCAATGTGGGCAAATCCACTCTCGTAAACACCCTGCTGGGAGAAGAACGACAGATCGTATCCCCGGTATCAGGCACCACACGCGATACGATTCATATTCACTATACCCGGTTTAATCATAATTTCTATCTTGTGGACACTGCCGGTATCCGAAAAAAAACAAAAGTCTCTGACGACCTCGAATTTTACTCTGTCATGAGGGCTATACGGGCCATTGAATACTCGGATGTCAATTTTCTGCTGATAGATGCTACCCGCGGTATGGAAAGCCAGGATGTAAATATCTTCAGGCTTATCCAGAAAAATTCCAAAGGGGTGGTTATTGTAATAAACAAATGGGACCTGATCGCCAAAGAAACCGGCACCATGGAAGAATTCAAAGCCCGGATCAAAGAAAAAATCATGCCATTTCAGGATGTTCCTATTATTTTCATTTCGGCCAAAGAGCAGCAAAGGGTTCTGAAAATGCTGGAGACCGGCATAGAAGTATACCACAACAAACAACGGAGAATCCCGACATCCCAGCTGAATGAAGTTATGTTACCGCTTATTGAAACATATCCCCCTCCTTCGGTGAAAGGCAAATACATCAAAATAAAATATGTTACACAACTTCCCACAAAAACACCGGCTTTTGCTTTCTTTTGCAATCTACCCCAGTATATCAAGGATCCTTATAGAAGATATCTGGAAAACCAATTGAGAAAAAATTTCGATTTCCACGGAGTCCCTCTTAAAATATTTTTCCGCAAGAAATAATTGG
>DRPN01000169.1 GCA_011374625.1 Bacteroidota bacterium | reverse complement strand
GTCATTTGGTGGTCATTCGCTCACGATCATGATGAAATGAAGTAGAAATTAGCTCGCTACTCTCGCGAAATTAAATAGTAAATTTTCAATAAAGTAATTTTTGCCTTTTTGGGTTGTCATTCGGTGTTCATTCGGTAGAAATTTATTCGCTTCGTTCATAAAATTAGCCACAGCGTGGCGAAATTAAGTTGAAACTAAGTAGTAATTCATTTTCCTTTATTTCATCCTTTCCCACCTGCCTACAGGCATCGCTTCACCGTTCCGTCTCTTTCTCACAGCCTCAGCATGTCCTGCCAGCCCTTCCGCCTCTGCCATGGTCATGATTGCCGGGCCGATGTTATTCAATCCTTCGGGGGTAATTTTCTGTACAGTCATTTTTTTTAGATACGAATCCAGTGACACGCCCCCGAACACCCGGGCATAGCCGTTTGTCGGGAGTGTGTGGTTGGTTCCCGAGGCATAGTCGCCGGCGCTCTCGGGAGTATAATGTCCCAAAAACACAGAACCTGCATGACGGATTCCCCGCAACATCTTTTCCGGTTGCATTACGGAGAGTATCAGATGTTCAGGGGCATATATATTGGATATCTTTACCGCCTCCCGATCGTCCCGGCATAGTATGATTTTTCCATGTTGCAGGGAGCGGCTGGCGATTTCCCGGCGCGGCAACCCTTTTAGTTGCTGTTTCACCGCTTTTTCCACCTCTGCGGCTAGTTTCTCCGACCAGGTCACCAGTACCACCTGACTGTCGGGGCCATGTTCGGCCTGTGAGAGCAGGTCGGCAGCCACCCAGGCAGGCCGGGCAGAGTCATCGGCGATGACCAGCACCTCGGAAGGACCGGCAGGGATGTCTATGGCTGTGCCTGTCTGTTGTGCCCACTGTTTGGCAGCTGTCACATACTGGTTTCCCGGACCGAAGATCTTATCCACACGGGGCACCGTTTCCGTTCCCAGGGCCATGGCCGCAATGGCCTGCGCCCCGCCGATGCGGAAGATACGCTGCACTCCTGCCAATCCTGCCGCATACAAAATTTCCGGGGCTATTTTCCCTTTTTCATCACCGGGAGAACAAAGGATCACTTCCCGGCATCCGGCAATGGCAGCCGGTACGGCAAGCATCAGCACCGAAGAAAACAAAGGAGCCGTACCCCCGGGGATATAGAGCCCCACGCTGTCTATGGGCCTGCTCTCACGCCAGCAGGTCACCCCGGGCGTTGTCTCCACCACCGGTTCAATACCTTGCTGCGCCTTATGAAACTTACGGATATTATCCATAGCTGTATCCATGGCGTTTTTCAACGGAACAGAAGCTTTTGCCAACGCCTCCTCCATCTCTTCCCGGGATATTTCCAGGCGCTCAGGAGTGTAACCGTCATAACGTTCCGTGTAGTCCAGCAGAGCCTTATCCCCCTCCAACCGTATGCGGTTGAAAATATCCCGCACCAGGGCCCCCAGGTTCTCCTGGTCCATTTCAGGACGCCGGAGGATGTCCGGCCAGGCTGTCTCATCAGGATAAAAAAATGTTTCCATCTGCTTAAAAATTTTTATTAATGAAGATGATAAGTCATTATTTACAGAACCATCTTTTCTATTGGAATAATCAGTATCCCTTGTGCTCCGTTGGCTTTCAACTTATCGATCACCTGCCAGAAATCATCTTCGCTAATCACCGAATGTACCGAGCTCCAGCCTCTTTCGGCCAACGGAAGGATGGTCGGACTTTTCATCCCGGGAATGATTTTTTTAATATCATCTAACTTGTTATTGGGGGCATTCAACAGGATATACTTATTGGTTTCTGCAGCCAGCACAGCCTTCAGCCTGAAGATCAGATCATCAAGGATTCTCATTTTTCCCTCAGGCAGTGTCTCTCCCATGGCGAGCACAGCCTCCGAATCCAAGAGTTTTTCTACCTCTTTCAGACGATTCTGGAAAAGGGTACTGCCGGTGGATACCAGGTCGCAGATTCCGTCGGCCAGACCGATATTTGGTGCAATCTCCACCGATCCGGATATCTCATGTATTTGCGCCTCGATATTGTTTTTTTTCAGGAACTTCCTCAGAGAGTTAGGATAGGAAGTAGCGATCTTTTTTCCCTGCCACCAGGAGAGTCCCGGATAATCCACGGCACGAGGTACCGCAAGGGCCAGGTGGCAACGGGAAAAGCCCAGCTTCAACACGGTTTGCAACCCTTCACCTTTTTCCACCAACAGGTTTTCACCGACAATGGCAACATCCACTATGCCGTCACGTACATAATTGGGAATATCGGAATTACGGAGAAAGAGGATCTCCAGCGGAAAATTAGTTGTCTGCACCCGCAGTTGTTCCTGTCCGTTTGGCAAACGGATACCGGCTTCATGCAGCAGCTTCATGGAGCCGTCCCGCAGTCGCCCCGATTTCTGAATGGCTATTCTTAAAGGTTCTTTTTCCATATTTATTTTATTTTTTCTCCCCTCATCCTCCGGACCCCGTAGCTATAAAAGAAGCGAGGGCAGAAGATTGGAGTGTGATCATAAAAAGTTTATTTCCGTCAACTACATAATTTTTATCTTTCATAAACCAAAAAAGCCCGCTTAGCGGGCTTCAGGTTGCATATATTTTTTTGTATCCGACACATCATACACACCTTCCACACGCCTACCGGCATGAAACGAAATAATGGTGGTGATGATGGATCATGAACATAATATCTTCTTTTGCAAGGGACAAATATAAAAGTTTTTTTTACCAGCAAAAAATTAACAGGTATTTTTTTAACTGAAAAATCCCAGCCTCAATTTTGTCCATTACTCCTATTTATTTTTTTCGCTATAGACTACGGACGTTTTTCCCGAATGAGCATCAGCCAGCAGGATCTCAATGTGGTTCTGTAAACGATTCTCCCGGATGACAGAGAGTACCTGTGGATTTTTCGTCCATTTGATGCGAGGAATATACTGATACTTCTCTGCTCCTGTCTTCATTTCCGTACTCTTCCCCGTACCGGGATCATATACAAAGATACGAACCACTGCATTTTTTTCTCCTGCCTTGGGATATTTGAAGGTATAATTCTCGGGGTAAAGCTTTTCTTCATAAAGAGTCATATTAAATAATTTCACCCGGCTTTCATCAAAGCGGTATAGGCCAGTTTTTTGCTGTCAGGGGACCAGGCAAAGCCTTTGGTGATCGCAAACTCTTCTTCATATACCCATCGGTGGTACCGTTTATGATGTGATTGTATTTTCCGTCGTGAGTTACCTGCACCTCCTGTCCGGAATCCATATCCACATGAAAAAGATTGTTTTTACGCACAAAAGTAATTTTTCTCCCATCCGGTAAAAAGGTAGCCAATCGCTGTTTCCCTCCTTCGGACAACCGGTGAAAAGTTTTCTGCCGGCGGTTGTAAATATAAAATTCGGCCCGGTAGGAACGCCGGTAGATCTTTTCATGGTCTGTCTCAAAAAGGATCAAATCTTCCGATGGACTAAACATATAATCTGAAAAATGCTCAAACGGAGCCTTCTCCGGTTTTTCAATGTTAAAGAGGGTATCTGTGACCTCCCCGGTTTTATAAGCATACATGAGAATCAGCCTGCCCTGTTTCGAGGTGGTATAATGCTCCCCGTCATTCATGGAACGCAGACCATACACCGATTCGGAACGAAAAGTGCCTTTATCGGTTATATCTGCAACGGAAATAGGTTTAAAATCGTCGGAGGCAAACGAAGAGAAAGCGATAAGAAAAAATAACGGAAAAGTTCTTTTTAAAAAGAAATACATTGTGTCTGTTTTTGATTTACGGGTAAAATTGGAAAAAATCACGATAAATAACAACTCCTGACTCCAGGCACCTGGGTATCCACACTTAAAAATCATCCAGTTTACAACCCAAACACCTGTTTCAGTTTTTTCAGGCCGGAACGACTCACGGAGATTGCCGGTGAATTCATTTTTCTTTAACTTCGCAGCCGGAAAATGAAGCCTTTGTTTCAAAATAACATCAGCAAGGAAGATATCATGAACCTGCCGGTGGGCCGGTATCAGGGAGAAATCGTATGTATTGACAACCGGCAAGCTTTGTTTGCCATGCTGCCCGGATTATTCCGGGAAAAAGTGCTGGGCTTTGATACCGAGACGCGTCCTTCCTTTAAAAAAGGAACGAGACATTTCCCGGCCCTGCTGCAGCTGGCTACGCAAGACCGTGTCTGGCTCGTCCGGCTGAACCGATTAGGCTATGTCCCGGAGTTGTGGCGATTGTTCACCGACACCCGCATCATCAAAACCGGCATTGGCATCCGGGATGACCTGCGGGAATTACAGCAACTGCATCCTTTTGAACCGGAAGGTTTCATCGACCTGCAGACCTATGTGAAAGACTTCGGCATTGAGGATGCCAGTCTGGTGAAAATCACGGCGCAGGTGTTGGGATTCAGGGTCTCCAAGGCCCAGCGCCTTTCTAACTGGGAAGCCGATACCCTCACCGCCAAACAACAAATCTATGCTGCCACAGATGCCTGGGTATGTTATATGGTCTATCAGAAATTGAACCATCACCGCTCATGAGCCGTAGTAAGATCATCCTGAAATCAGGTAAAGACCAGTCGCTACGGCGTTATCACCCGTGGGTTTTTTCCGGCGCCATCAAAAAGACCTATGGTCCGCTCACTGAAGGAGACCTGGTTGACGTGGAAGACAACAAAGGGAATTTTCTGGGCACAGGACATTACCAGCCGGGCTCCATAGCCGTACGTATCATTTCTTTCGAGCCTGTGGAACCGGACGAGGCGTTCTGGCGCAACCGCCTGGAACAAGCCCGGGCTCTCCGGCAAACGTCAGGGCTGGCCGATGCTCCCGACATCAATGTTTACCGGTTGGTGTACGGAGAAGGAGACCTGCTGCCCGGGCTGATTATTGATTATTACAACGGGATGGCCGTGATGCAGTTTCACTCGGCAGGCATGTACAGGCTGCGGGAAACCCTGGTCTCAATCCTGAAAGATATTTATGGAGATAAGCTCACCGGCATCTATGACAAAAGCGAAAATACCCTGCCTTTCAAAGCAGACATCGAACCGAAAAACGGATGGTTATACGGTGAAGCCAAAGAAGGCGAGGTGACAGAATACGGCAATCGTTTTCTGGTCAACTGGGTGCAGGGACAGAAAACAGGTTTTTTCATAGACCAGCGGGAGAATCGTCGTCTCGTCGGGGGCCTGGCCAGAGATAAAAAGGTGCTGAACCTCTTCGGATATACCGGAGGATTCTCCGTTTATGCCCTGCGTGGCGCCGCCACGCAGGTACATACCGTAGACAGTTCAGGGCATGCCATCCGGCTCAGTCGCGCCAACGTAGAGCTTAACTTCGGCAAGGAAGCTCCGCACAAAGGCATTGTTTCCGACGCTTTCAAATATCTGGAAACTACCGAAACGGAATACGACCTGATCATCCTCGACCCGCCTGCTTTTGCCAAACATAACAAGGTTTTGCACAATGCCCTGCAGGGATACAAACGACTTAACGAGATCGCTTTCCGCAAGATCCGTCCGGGCGGTATCATCGCTACTTTCTCCTGCTCACAGGTGGTGAGCCGTGAGAAATTCCGCCAGAGCATCTTCGTGGCTGCTGCCAATGCCGGCCGATCCGTCCGTATCCTCTACCAACTCACCCAGCCGGTGGACCATCCCGTCAGCCTGTTCCACCCCGAAGGAGAATATCTGAAAGGGCTGGTATTAAAAGTTGATTGATATCACTCCGGTGAAGGGAATAAAGAGGAACGCTGAACCACAATTAAACAACAATGCCCGTCCTGAAGAATGTTTGACCCGTTGTATTCTTCTCTTCATTGCTTCGTCTCATCAAGGGCATTTCCCTTTCAGTCTGAGATACTCCTTGTGTGTTTTCACTAAGCCTCGAACGCCCGGGTGTCTTTCTTCCGTGATGCGGCAGGAAACCTTCGTTTTTTCTTCAGAATCCTCTTAATTCCCAACGGGGCGCAATCAACAGCTCCGAAAGGGCACAGGGACAATACCCGGGACGTATCATGTCCTAAAAACCAAGACTTACATATCAGCCGTGAAGGGACACGGAAGCAGGAAAAATATAATAAAGACTTCTCGTTTTCGTCAGCTCAACAGCACCCGGCAGTCGCAAGATTTTTTTTCTGATTTTTTCAATTAAATTTAACAACTTTTAAGTTCATTACCAACAATTTTATTCATATTTTGCCGGTCACAACCTACAATAACTACAACTCATATACTTTGAAAACTTTTTTGTTTTTTGAAGTTTTATTGTATTTTTGCGTCATTAAATAAAAAAGTATGGACACCAAAGAACGAATTACCTCAGAATCATTGAAGCTGTTTATGAGGTATGGCATACGCAGTGTAACCATGGATACCATTGCCGAGAATCTGGGCATATCAAAACGCACGATATATGAGCTGTTCAGTACGAAGGACGAACTAATAAAAGCATGCTTTAACCATATTTCGGCAGAAGATGAAAAACAATATCAGGAGATTCTGAAAAACTCAGGCAACGTGATAGAAGCTTTTCTTCATTCCATCAGAAGAAGTGTCGAACTCATGAAATCCATCAGTCCTTTGTTTTTTCACGATATTAAAAAATATTATCCTGAAATTTTCAATTGTACAGGGGAAGAACACAGTAAAAGGGGATATGACCGGATTATTCATTTTATCAAAAAGGGGAAAGAGGAAGGCTATTTGAGGAAGGACATCAATGAGGATATTACCACCAAATTGATCATGGAACAGTTCAATATCATGGGGAATGAAGAATTGTTCCCCCCTGATAAATATAACCGATCCAAATTACTTGAAAACATAGCGGTCAATTTTGTCCGTGGAATCGCTACGGAAGAAGGTCTAAAGATTATTAACAACTTCAACGAACAATTTAATAACTGATTTTTTTTATCCTGTGGTAAACTTATAAGAATATAAAAGTTTTATGAGTATAGAAACTAAAAAGAGAATTTTGGAAGAAGCGCAAAAACAATTCTTCAGATATGGCATCAAGAGCGTATCAATTGATGATATTATTCAGGCATTGGCAATATCGAAGAAAACATTTTATGAGGATTTTACAAACAAAAACGAGCTTGTTGAAGTAATTGCCCGGAATTTTCTGCAGCAAATAGAAGACAAGATAAACACTACTTTAACTCAAAAAGGAACCATTGATAAAATCATTTTTCTTTATATGTTTCTTTTAGAATCTTTTAAGAAATGTAATGCAGTCTTTCTGAATGATATAAAGAAATACTATCCTGATATTTTCCTTGTGTTTAAAGAATTTAAAGATAATACCTTGAAAAACACATTTTTTGATTTGCTCAGGGAGGGGCAACGGGAAGGATTGTTTATAAAGGATTTTGATACTGAGGTGATTTTTATTATGCATATGAAGCGATTTAACAATATCATCGGGCGGGAGTTATTGCCTCATAAAGATATGTTTGATCCGGTGTTCAATAAAATCATGAAAATAAGCCTTATCGGAATTTCCACCCTGAAAGGGCACCAGATAATTGAAGAAAAATTTAATCATCAAAACTTACTAAAAAATGAACAAAAAGAGATTTAAAACTAAAAAGATGCTGCCAAAAATATTTTTGATTGCTATTATTTCTTTTGGCATGGTCCCGATATATGCGCAGGAAACATTAGTATTGTCATTGGACAGTGCCATAAACTATGCTCTTGATCACAACAAAAAGTTGATCAACTCAAAATTTGCAGTTGACGCGTCCGTTCAAAAAATAAAGGCAGCCATAGCCCAGGGGCTGCCGCAGGCAAGTGCAGTATTGGATTACACAAATTACCTGGGCGCCGAGGCTCAATTGAAAATGAATCCTGCTGCGCCACCTGTCACCATCGAATTCAACCCCACCAGTAACTTCCGGGCCAGCGTAAACCAATTGATCTTTAGCGGGAGTTATTTTGTGGGATTAAAACTGGCCAAACTGGCCAATAAAGTATCTGAGCAAAACTATCAAAAAGACATTTTGGATGTAAAGGAACAGACCATACAGTCTTATTATATGATCCTGATCACCCAGAAGTTAATCAGTATTTTAAAAGAGAACAGGGCAAATGCTCAGATCACCTTTAAAAAAACCAATGATCTGGCAAACGCCGGAGTCATAGAGAAAACGGATGTAAAAAAACTCTCTGTCATGGTAGCTTCGATAGATAATGCCTTAAAATCAACGGAAAGACAATTGGAATTGGGCTATAATGTTTTACGATTGCAACTGGGATTAAAACCAGACCAGGCTATCATCCTTTCGACAGACCTGTCAGCTATTCAGAAAAAATATATTCAATCTGCTTTTCTGACAAATAACTTTAACATAAAAAACAATCTGGATTACCAATTGGCATTGTTACAAAACCAGATGGCGGAAAAACAGATCTCCTTAAAAAAAGCCGGGTATCTGCCTACGCTTGTTGCAACTTATTCCTACACTAAAAAAATCAAAAAGCCACACTTTGACATAACCCCTGAAAATATGGTTGGCGTCACCTTAAGCATTCCGATTTTGTCAGGCGGACAAAGACTGGCAGAAGTAAAACAGGCCAAAATAAACTATGATATTGCCAGAAACACAGAGGCTTTGCTCACAGACCAGTTAACCATGACGGAAAAGCAATTGAGGTATAACTACAACAATCTTCTGGAGCAATTTGAAAGTCAGAAAATGAATGTTGAAGTGGCGAAAGATGTTCTTACCAACATGAACAGGAAATACAAACAAGGACTGATTTCCAGTTTGGAGCTCACCAGTGCAAACAATGAATATCTGACGGCTCAATCAAACTATTACAGTGCAATGATCAAACTGCTGAATGCCGAGCTTGCTTTACTGAAAATAAACAATAACCTATAAACAACTATAAAAATGAAGACTTTAAGATTTTTAACGATGTCCCTGCTTGCAGTCATTCTGGTTGCTGCCACATCATGTAAAACAAAACAGGGAGAGAGTACTGCAAAACTGTCAGAAGAAATAATAAAACCGGTTACCGTAAGCACAAAAATCCTGAAAAAAACAACGATTACACGGAAAAACACATACACTGCCACCCTGCTGCCTTTCAGGGAGGTTAACCTTGCCCCGGCATCACCGGGAAAAATCGAAAAGATCGTTGTGGATGTGAGTGACAAGGTCAGGAAGGGTCAGGTTCTGGTATTCATGGACCGAACCAACCTCGAGCAGGCTAAAATTAATTTAATGAATCTGGAAACCAATTTCAGGCGTTTAGACACCCTGAAAAAAACGAATAGTATTGCAGAACAGCAGTATGATCAGGCAAAAACCGCTTATGAAGCTGCAAAAGCCAGCTATAAGTTCCTGCTGGATAATACGCTTCTCAGAGCCCCTTTTGACGGAATTATTTCGGGGAAATATTTTGAGAACGGAGAAATTTATTCCGGGGCTCCGATTCCAACCGTTGGGAAAGCTGCTGTTTTATCCCTTGTGCAAATCAACTATTTAAAAGCGGTTGTAAATGTAGAAGCAGCTTATTTCCCGGTAGTAAAGAAAGGTTTGAAAGCTGAAATAACATCGGATATCTATCCCGGACAGGTATATACCGGCACCGTATACAGAAAACACCCAACGATAGATCCTGCCACCAAAACCTTTACGGTAGAAATCAAAGTCCCCAACAATAATCTGGATTTGCGACCCGGCATGTTTGCCAGGGTGAAATTGAATATGGGCCAGGCAAAAGCCCTCTTAATCCCTACCATTGCCATCATCAAACAGATCGGCACCAATGATAAATATGTATTTGTCAATAACAGAAACCGGGCCGAGAAAAGATTAATAAAACCGGGCCGGGTCTATGATGATCAAACGGAGATACTGAAAGGCCTCCGGGAAGGAGATGAATTAATCATTGAGGGACAAAACAAATTAATGGAAAACAAACCGTTAAGCATTAAAAATTAAATAAAACAGGAAAATCATGAGTTTATATAGCAATGCTGTAAAAAGACCGGTAACCACGATGATGGTTTTTATTGGTGTGTTTATCTTCGGATTATATGCATATTTCCAGTTGCCGGTTGATTTTTTCCCGAAGATGGATCCTCCCTACATCACGGTGTTTACCTTTTACCAGGGCGCCAATGCGGCAGACATTGAGGAAAATGTAACCCGGGTACTGGAAGATCGTCTCAGTTCTTTATCCAACCTGAAAAATATGACTTCTTCCTCAAAGGACAATGTCTCCGTCATTACCCTGGAATATAACTGGGGAACCAACCTGGATGAGGCAACCAACGAGGTCAGAGATGCCGTGGGGATGGCTGAACGATCGTTGCCAGACGGGGTGGAAAAACCCACTATTTTTAAGTTTAGCACCAGTATGATGCCGGTTATGATGCTCTCCGCCACGGCAGATCAGAGTTATGCGGCTCTCAAAGATATTCTGGAGGATAATCTGGTGAACCCTATTAACCGACTGGATGGCGTGGGTAGTGTGTTTATTATCGGAGCACCTATCCGTGCCGTTATGGTGGATGTGGATCCCCGCAAGCTGGATGCTTATCACCTCTCTTTAGAACAATTGGGAAGTATACTGGCTGCCAATAACTTCAATCTTCCTGCCGGGAATATGGAGATGGGCAAATCAAATCTGGCGCTCAGGGTACAGGGTGAATTTTCGAATAGCGATCAGATCAAAAATCTTATTATCAGCAATGTAAACGGGAAAACCGTTCGTTTAAAAGATGTGGCTACCGTCACCGACAGTCTGAAGAAAGTGGATCAGGACGAGCGAATCAACGGGCGTAAAGGGGTAAGGCTGATGATCCAGAAACAATCCGATGCCAATACGGTCACTGTCGCCAGAGAGATAAAAAAGAAACTCCCTGATTTGATAAAAAATCTGCCCCCTGATGTGAAAATAGAAACCATCTTTGATACTTCCGAATATACCCAGGCATCCATAAACAACCTTACCGAAACGGTCCTGTATGCTTTATTGTTCGTGGTGGTGGTAGTGTTGTTCTTTTTGGGACGCTGGCGGGCCACATTTATTGTTGCCCTCTCAATTCCGATTTCGCTCATTGTCGGATTTATTTATATGCTGCTTACGGGAAATACCATTAATATTATTACCCTCTCTTCCATTGCCATTGCGATCGGGATGGTCGTAGATGATTCTATTGTTGTTCTGGAAAATACAACAAAGCATATTGAAAGGGGCAGTTATCCCAGGGAAGCATCCATCTACGGTACCAATGAAGTAAGTACTGCCGTCATGGCTTCTACGCTGACCGTAATGGCTGTTTTTCTGCCTTTAACTATGGTTGGGGGCATGACCGGTATTTTGTTTAGGCCGTTAGGCTGGATTGTTACCATCACTATTGCTACGTCGGTAATAGTAGCCTTGACCCTTACCCCGATGCTCTCTTCCAAAATGCTTACCAATAAATTACCGGATAAGAAGAAACTGGGCGGGAAACTCTATTATATTTCAAGAAATTTGCTGGATTGGCTCGATAGAATCTATGAAAAGACGCTTACCTGGGCTGTCAGGCACAGATGGACCATCATTACAGGCTCTTTGGCAATTTTTCTTGCTTCGATTTTTTTGGTTGGAAAAGTAGGGACGGAATTCATGCCGTCATCCGACAATAACCAGATCGGGGCGGTTGTCAAGCTGGCTCAGGGGGTGAACATGAAACAAAGTATGCGGGTTGCCCGGAAACTTGAGGATATTTTTCGTAAAAAATACCCCGAGATAGAAATCACTGCAACAAGTACCGGTGCCGGAGACGAAAACAGTCTGTTGGCTATTTTTACCGAGTCGGGAAACTATATTATTACTTTTACATTCAAAATGATTCCCCTGGAACAAAGGAGCCGGGATATTTTTATGATTGCGGACATGATGCGAAAAGATATAGAACAATTTCCCGAAATCGAGAAATTTAATGTCGATCCCGGAAATAACAGACGAAGTCATATGATGGGAATGGGAGGAGGAAATAATCTCGAAGTAAAGATCTTTGGTCACGATTTTGATCAGACAGATATACTCGCGGAAAAGATTGCAAACGAGATGAAACATATTTCCGGTACCCGCGATGTACTCATCAGCCGTGACCGGGAACGCCCGGAAATGCAATTTGTCCTGGACCAGGATAAAATGACCTTTTTCGGGTTGAATACTGTCATGGTTGCTACAGCCTTAAGAAACCGGGTAAACGGTCTGACCGCAACAAAATACAGAGAAAAAGGGAAAGAATATGACGTGATTGTTCGATATGCAGAGAAATTCAGAAAATCCACGCAGGATATAGAAAACATCACGATTCAAACCCCCATGGGGAAAATGATAAAGCTGAAAGAAATAGGGGAGATAAAACAATTTTATACCCAGCCCAATATAGACAGGGAAAACAAGGAACGGATTGTAACGGTGTCTTCCCTCATCTCCGGCTCGGATCTTGGCAGTGTAGCTTCGCAAATCCGTGAGCGCATTGCCGGCATGAATATTCCGGAAGGAGTATCTATAGAAATAGGAGGAAACGCCGAAGATATGCAGGAAAACTTTAAAAAACTGGGACTGCTCATGTTGGTAGCTTTTATACTGGTTTATGTGGTTATGTCTGCCCAGTTTGAGTCCCTGACCGAACCGTTTATCATCATGTTTTCCATCCCGTTTGCTTTCACCGGTGTCTTTTTGGCATTATATCTGACCCACACCACATTAAATGTGATATCCATGATTGGTGCGGTCATGCTTATCGGTATTGTTGTGAAAAACGGCATCGTGCTTGTCGATTTTACCAATCTTTTGCGGGACAGGGGTCTGGCTGTCAAACAGGCCGTTGTTCAGGGCGGGAAGTCCCGGTTAAGACCGGTTTTGATGACCGCATTAACCACTCTTCTTGCCATGGTTCCCCTGGCTATTTCTACGGGTGAAGGATCTTCCACCTGGCGACCGATGGCCATAGCTATTATCGGAGGCCTCCTTTTCTCTACCCTTATTACCCTGGTATTGATTCCCACCATCTACAGTATGTTTGGAGCCGCCCGGGTAAAAAGGGCTCAGAGAGCACTACTTAAAAGAACAAATGGAAACTCATCTAACTCATAATATCATGAAAGCTGTATTTATTTCTTATAACCAGGCATTAACAGAGAGAATCACCGACATTCTTGATTCTTTATATATCCGGGGGTTTACCCAGTGGACAGAAGTACATGGCAGGGGCTCACAAAACGGTGAACCCCACATGGGCACACATACCTGGCCTGCATTAAATAATGTGCATTTATGTATAGTGGATGATGAAAAGGTTGGTCCTTTGCTACACCGGCTACGGGTGCTTAATCAGGAAGCAGAAGAACACGGGCTGAGGGCTTTTTTGTGGAATGCTGAAGAGGGTTTATAGGGTTAAATACATGGCTCTCAGCCTTTTTTAATCTGGAAATGAGATAACCCGGTAAATTGTTTACCGGGTTATCTCATTCATTATAAAAGAGAGTATACTTGTAATGAATGAACGAATGAAATCAAAACAATACCAACAGATATTTAATGTGTTGTTTATCAGTATTTTTGCTGCCATGATGGGTTTGGGAATCGTAAGCCCGATCATGCCTGTTTTTGCAGAAGATCTTGGCGCTTCCGGAATCTGGCTTGGCATTATCTTTTCCGGCTTTTCATTATCGCGCGGTGTATTTATGCCCATTGTCGGCAATCTTTCTGATAAAAATGGCAGAAAAAAATATATTGTTACCGGTTTATTGGCTTACGCGGTCATTTCACTTTTATATTTGGTGGCATATAATGTTTATGCTTTGTCGATGATCCGGGTTGTACATGGATTTGCATCTGCTATGGTCATCCCTATTGCCATGGCATATGTAGGTGAAATATCTGAAGAAGATAAAGAAGGCAATACCATGGGTCGGTTTAACATTGCCTTGTTCTTAGGTATGGGATCCGGCCCGATAATAGGTGGAATACTGCATGATGTGTTTGGGTTGTCTTCGGTATTTATCGCCATGTCTGTATTGTCGTTTATTGCTTTTTTACTTACGCTGTTTCTTTTGCCTGATCTGAAAATAGCCGGCCAGTCTGATAAAGATTTTTCTGACAGGCGTCATCCGTTTAAAAAACTTCTGAAAGACGATATCATAAAAGGATTATTGATTTTCAGAGCCATAGGTGCTATCGGCAGGGGAGGGATCATGGCCTTCCTTCCGATTTTTGCTGCAAAAATAGATATAACTGCTTCACAGATCGGGATCATTATATCAGTTAATTTGTTCTTAACGGCTTTGTTGCAGGGATATTTTGGAAAACTTGCCGACAGGTATAGCAAAATCTTATTGATTATCCTCGGTTCCGGAATAAGTGCGGCAGCACTCCTATTCATTCCTTTGATTGCTCATAATTTTAGATCCCTGTTAATCATTGATATGTTTATGGGTATTGGTGGTGCAATTTCCATGCCTTCCGCCTCTGCTATAACCGTTATAGCTGGTAAGCGTTATGGCATGGGAGCCTCAATGGGCGTGTTTAATACGGCAATGAGTGTGGGAATGATTCTCGCTCCTTTACTTTCCGGTATGGTAATGGATACACTGGGGCTTATTTACATTTTTTATGTTGCCGGAATCGTAAGTGTTCTTG
>DRPN01000170.1 GCA_011374625.1 Bacteroidota bacterium | reverse complement strand
TGGAGCTGAAAGACCGGGAAATCAATAAGAGTAAACGCCGGCTTGAAAGTTTGCTGGAAATCACCCTGAGCAAAGAACTTGATCGAAAAGAAATTCTGAACCTGGCCATGGAAAAAGCCATAGAACTGACCGAAAGTAAAATAGGATATCTGTATTTTTTTGATGAAGAAAAAAAAATGTTTACCCTTCATGACTGGTCGGATACAGTTTTGCAGCAATGTAATATTGCTGACAAACGGACGGTTTTTCCTCTTGATAAGGCAGGTATTTGGGGAGAGGCCGTACGTCAACGTCGCCCGATTATGATCAATGACTATAACCAGGATAATCCATTGAAAAAAGACCTTCCCAAAGGTCATGTGCCTATCCTGCGTTTCCTGACTCTCCCTGTTTTTTATCAGAAACAAATTGTTGCTGTTATTGGTGTGGCCAACAAGGAAAATCCCTATGACCGTTCCGACCTGATTCAGTTGGAACTGCTCATGGCTACGGTCTGGGAAATTATCGTTCAGAAAGAACAACAGTCCGAGCTGATTAAAGCCAGGAGAAAAGCCGAAGAATCTGAAAAGCTGAAAACCGTCTTCATGTCTACCATGTCACATGAACTGCGAACACCGCTGAATGCAATCCTGGGTTTTTCCCGGCTGCTCGATCAAACCGCCGATCCGGAAGAAGTGAAAGAATATTCCCGTTATATCAGCGAAAGCGGCGAAAGGTTGCTGACCATCATTGAGAATATCTTTTACGTATCCGCTATTGACGGACAATATCAGAAAATTGAAAAGGGGGAGATCCATCCGGAAAAACTTGTTTCGGACATTGTCGGTCAATTTAAACAAACAGGGATCCCTGACAGTATCAAAATTGAAACCCTTCTCCCGGTGGACCCCGGGATAGAAGCCATCATATCGGATGCCGGCAAAACAGAGCAAATCCTCCGGGCATTGATAGACAATGCGCTGAAATTTACCCCGTCGGGTAAGGTAACGGTGGGGTATCACCTGGAGGAAACCAAAATACGGTATTTTGTCAAGGATACCGGAATCGGAATCCCGGAAGACAAACGGGAGCTTATTTTTGAAAAGTTCAAAAAACTGGACGAAGCAAATATCCGCGTGTACGGAGGTATCGGCATCGGATTGTACCTGGCACGCCGGCTTACCGAGATAATGAAAGGCTCGATCCGTGTGGAGGATAATAAACCGCAGGGGAGCATTTTTACGGTGGAACTCCCTGTAACCGTTAAATTCAAATCCAAAGCCGGTCTTGAGCAAAGCAAATCCGAAGCGCTGCAAAAAGATGTCAAGACCCGTACGGTTTTGATAGCGGAAGATGATCCGGTGAGCGCCATGCTGCTGAAAAAGATTCTGACAGACTTGGGCGTAAAACCTGTTCATGTGGAAAACGGATTGGAAGCGGTAAAATATGTTGAGGGGGGAAACCCTTGCGATATGATCCTTATGGACTTTAATATGCCGGTCATGGATGGTTTCGAAGCCATAGAAAAAATCAAAGGGATCCGGGAAGACATCCCCATTGTTATACAGACAGCCTACGATTCCGAGACCGGCCGTGCCAAAGCCCGCGATTTAAAGGTGGAGGATTTCATTAGCAAACCGGTGAAACGCGAACAACTGACCGAAAAAGTAATACAATATACTTTCCCGCCGGTCCAATGATTTAGCTTACGGTTCAAAAAAGGCCGGAAAACCCTGGATTATCATCTACAGACTTTAATCTTTGTGCATCATTCATCATTCATCGTTTCCTTATGCCAATCCTGCCTGTAACGCATATTTAATCAAATCGACAGTGGATTTACACTCCAGTTTTTCCAGTATCCTTGATTTATAGGTGCTGACGGTTTTATCACTGATGGCCATGGCCTCGGCAATCTCCTTCACGCTTTTCCCCTGTACAATGCTGATCATGATCTCAAATTCACGATTTGAGAGTTTGGTGTGCAGGGGTTTGTTGAGGCCGTTGTGATCAATCAATAATTCGGCCAATGAATCGGAAATATATTTATGACCGTTCAGGATTTTGTTTACCGCCCTGATCAGCTCCTCATCCAGGCTGTCTTTGGTCAGATATCCCGAAGCGCCCATCTTAACGGCCCTCAGGGCATAATCTTTTTCGGGATACATGCTTAGGATCAACACCGGTAACTCCGGTTTCAAGATTTTGAAACTTTCCAGCAATACCATCCCGTTTTTTCCGGGGAGATTAATATCCATACAGACCAGGTCGTAATCATTGTTATGCAGTAATTTCAGGGCAGTTTCCCCGTTGCCGGCCTCATCCGTTTCCAGAAAGGAAATCCCCTCCTCAAGGATACGCCGGACTCCTTTCCGCACTACGGGATGGTCATCTATAATGAGAATTCGTATCATGATTTCTTATGTTTTGGTAAAGGCAAGTTAAACAAAACTTCGGTACCTTTTTTTTCTGTTCGAATTTTAAATTCACCCCCCAGCAACTCAATTCTTTCTTTCATTCCCATCAAACCGAAGGACCTCATGGACTCTGTTTTTTCCTGCGGGATTCCTGTCCCGTTGTCCCGTACCGAGAAAAAGATTTCGTTTGGGGATTGTTTTATTTGCAGGATGGCTTTGGTGGCGCCAGAGTGACGGATGATGTTTGTTGTTGCTTCCTGGACAACCCGGTAAACAGGAAGAACAAATTCCTCCGGAACTGAAATGTCTGTTTGAGGCATTTCTATTCCAAAAGCAATGCCGGAACGTTTGGACATCTCTTCGCACAAGTATTCCAGTGCATTCCACAAACCCAGTTCATCCAGTATATTCGGTCTCAACTCTGCAGTGATCTGTTGAACCGTACTTATGGCCTGATTCACCAGAGATTTTGTTTCATGGATACGCTCAATAACGCCGGATTTTGTTTCTTGTGGTAATTGACGTGTCAACCAGGAAATATCCATTTTTATGGCTGTCAGGACTTGACCCAGGTTATCATGCAGATTGCGTGCAATGTTCTTTCTTTCGTTTTCAATCCTTTGATTTGAGTGATGTGAAAGATGATGCAAACGTTCTAACGCAGTATGAAGCTCCTGCAAGAGAGCTTCCTGTTGCGTAATATCTATCTGTATTGCAACAAAATGAGTAATCTCGTTTTTATAATTTTTTATGGGAGTGATGGAGAGTTCCTCAGTATAGAGAGCCCCGTCTTTCTTCCGATTTACAATTTTACCCCGCCAGGTTTTGCCCGCAAGGATCGTATTCCACATTTCTTTATAAAAAGACTGAGGATGTTGTCCGGATTTTAAGATGCGGGGATTTTCCCCCAGGGCTTCTTTACGGGTATATCCGTTGATTTTGGTAAAAGTCTTGTTTACCCATTCTATTTTCCCGGCAGAATCGGTTATTATTATGCTGTTGGCAGCGCTCTCCAGTGCAGCCGACTGTAGCCTGATTTCTTCTTCTGCCTTTCTTTGCTCGGTTATATCCAGAAGCTGGGCGATGGTTCGTTTTTTACCCTTTGAATTTTTTACCACCGTCGAACTTATTTCAACCAGTTTTTTTCTGCCGTCTTTTCGGAGAATGTAAAATTCATATCTGGATGGCACCGTTTCTCCCTGTTGCCGTTTTTTGTAACGTTCTGCTACCAGATGTTTGCTTTCTTCAGATATAAACTCCCTGAAATCATGCCCGATGATTTCTTTTCTGCTTCGTCCGAGCAACATACAAAATGTGTCATTGACATATTCATACCGGTAATTTTCATCAACAATAAGAATTCCTTCATGAGAATTTTCCACCACGGCCCGATACCGTTCTTCATTATCCTGCAGAGCCTGAATTGCCATCTTTTGTTTTGTGATATCTACTACTGTTACGAGAAATTGTATGGGCCTGCCTTCTTCATCTTTTTTCTGCACTTCGGCCTGGGCATGTACCCACAGAATTGTTCCGTCAGGCCGGACAATCCGGTGGTCAATATTATATGGTTTATTTCCCGTTATTGCCTCCTCAAGGTTTTTTTGAACAAATTCCAGGTCATCAGGATGGCACATCCGGGCAAAAAACTCCGGGGTAATCCACCTATGGCCGGGATCGAGTCCGTACATATCAATTATCTGAGGCGACAGCTCAATTTCATTGGTTTTTATGTCCCAGTCAAGAAATCCCATTCCGGCAACCTGCTGGGCTTTTTGTAACCGCTCCTCACTCTTTTTCAGTGCTGTCAGTGCGGTATGTTGCGCGGTGATATCCCGGATAATCCCTTCGTAAGCCACCACATGGCCTGTTTTATTCAGCACGGGCGTTTCATTTCGTTCGATCCATCTTACGGAACCGTCCTTATGAATGATCCTGAAAGTTGTCAGCCCTGCCCCCTTTTTTTCAACGATCTCCCGGAGTCTTGCCACATCATCCGGATGGATATATTGCCTGAATAAAGAAGGATTCCGGTAATGTTCCTCCGGAGTGTAGCCGGTAAGCTTTTCAACAGCAGGGGATATATAAGAATACCCGGACTCGGGCTTGATGTCATAACGATATACCACATCCCGGGAACGTTCAAGTAACTCGATCATCAAAGATTGAGACAGGTCTTTAGAAGTTTCCATTTTTCAGGTAGATTAAGGAGTTGAAAAAACACAAACTCTTCGAAGGAATAATCAGGCAAATCTTACACGCAGATCAAATATAAGAATATATGACATAAAAATCAATGACATATGTTATTTAATCGGCAAAAAGGCTGACAAATCGTCAGGGGCGGACAATCCGCCGGTAGGCGGACAAGGGAGGGGTGCATTCCCCGCCACTAGCGGCGAAAACATTATTAATAACTCTATGATGATACCCCGTCTGCTTGCAGCGGAGAGATTCATTAATTTTCTCACGTAAAACAGATGTCTATCCGTTACGGGGTAATATCGCTTAAGTTTTTCAGCGAAAAAGAATGAATGTTTTTTATTATCCGGTGTGGTTTGCTGGTAAGGATATGAAAAAAGTTATCTTTGTTTTAAGGTTTTTAATATGTTATCTGTTATGAATGAATATCAAATTTATGTAGGTGGCAAGTTTCTTAAAACGGATACTCCACTTCTTGTATCAAATCCATACAACAAAGAGGTATTTGCACAAACCTGGCTGGCCGGTTCCGCAGAGGTAAATGCTGCTATTGAGGCGGGGCTGTCGGCGGAAGAGGCCATGGCTTCGCTGCCCGTTTATAAAAGGTATGAGATCCTGCATCAGTTGTCCGAAGCGCTGAAAGCAGACCGGGAACGCCTGGCCCGTATTCTTTCTCAGGAATCAGGGAAGCCTCTGCGGTATGCTCTGGGGGAGCTGGATCGCGGGGCCCAGACTTTTCAGGCGGCTGCCGAAGAAAGCAAACGCCTGCCGGGAGAATATATCTCTATCGACTGGACTCCGGCAGGAAAGGGAAAGGAAGGATGGGTAAAATATTTTCCTGTGGGACTGATGGCAGGCATCGCTCCGTTCAATTTCCCTCTGAACCTGGCCCTGCACAAAATAGCGCCGGCTATTGCCGCAGGCAACCCGGTCATATTAAAACCGGCCAGGTCAACCCCGCTGTCTGTGCTGGAACTGGCAAAGATCCTGGATCAGTCCGACCTCCCCAAAGGTGCTGTTTCCATTTTCCCAACAGACCGGGAGACAGGAAAACAACTGGTGACCGACGGGAGGATCAAGATGCTTAGTTTTACCGGTTCGCCGGCGGTGGGCTGGAAAATGAAGCAAGAGGCCGGGAAAAAGAAAGTATTGCTCGAACTGGGAGGCAATGCCGGGGTAATCGTGACCGATACGGCCAATATAGACCTCGCGGTAAACAGATGTGTGGTAGGAGGATATGCCTATTCGGGTCAGGTATGTATCCATGTGCAAAGGATTTATGTGCAGGACCGGATCTTTGATGATTTTGCTGCCTTTTTTACGGAAAAAGTGAAGAATCTGAAGTTTGGCGACCCGCTGGATCCCGAAACCGAAATATCCGTGATGATTGACGAAGAAAACGCACAACGTGTTCAGAAATGGGTGAACGAATCGGTGGATGAAGGAGCCAGGGTATTACTGGGAGGGAAAAGGAGAGGTGCTTATTTTGAACCTACGGTTCTGACAAAAACAACAAGCAGCATGAAAGTATGTGCCCTCGAGGTGTTCGGACCGGTCGTTACCCTGGAAAAATTCAGTGACTTTGATCAGGCGGTGGATTTTATCAACGATTCGAGGTACGGCTTGCAGGCAGGGGTCTTCACCAATAAACTGGATGAGATGAACAAAGCATTCAACCGGCTCAAGGTGGGAGGGGTGATTATCAATGATGTACCTATGTTCCGTGTGGATCATATGCCGTACGGGGGTGTGAAAGATTCGGGCTTTGGCAGGGAAGGCCTGAAGTATTCCATCCGTGAAATGATGGAACCGCGTCTGCTGGTTAAAAATATCCTGTAGCTTTCTTGCGTTCAAAAAATATTGTTCCGAACCGAACGGATTTTAGATTGATATTAGGGCAAAAGAATTATTTTTGTCGGAATTGTAGCAAAAAAAGAGGTTGATAGTGTGGAAGTGAAATACCTTTTGCAGGGCTTGTTGATAGGGATAGTGGTTTCCATACCGGTAGGCCCGGTGGGTGTTTACATCGTGGTCAAATCCATCACCAAAGGGAGAATATCCGGTTTTTTATCCGGTCTTGGCGCCGTGACGGCAGATATGATCTATTCGGTGGTGGCTGCTGCCAGTATGTCCTTGGTAATCAGTTTTGTGGAGGAAAAACGTGTGTTGTTTCAGGTGATTGGCGGAATCGTCATCCTGGGAATCGGCTTGAAAGTCTTCAATGACAACCCGGTGAAAAATATACGGAATCCGGTGAAAAGCAAAGGAAAAAGATTTGTGGATGATTATGCGACGGTGATCCTGATGGTACTGGCCAATCCCCTCAATCTGCTGCTTTATGTAGGGATCTTTGCCAGCCTTCAGTATCCGGTGCATGGATCATTCATGGCGGGACCCGGACTGACCATTCTCGGAATAATTGTCTCTGCTACCGCCTGGTGGTTTCTGCTCTCTCATTACCTGTCAAAGTTCAGTAAAAGGATTCGATTGCGCAAAATATTATGGTTTAATAAAATCGCCGGCCTGGGGATTATCGTGTTCGGAATTTTTGTATTGGGAAGTACGATCTATGCTATGGTTTTCCCCGCCTGACTGCTCATCAATCATTGATTCCCTCAGTCTCCGAACGATATTCCGATGCCCCGGGCAGTTTTTACCAGAGCTGAATCGGGGGTAACCAGTTTTTCCCCACCGATAACATCCTGTAATGGTACGGAAACAATATCCGGGTGATGGTAAGCAACCATTTTTCCGAACTCCTGGTCCAGGACCATCTCAAAGGCCTTCACCCCGAATTCGGTAGCCAGGATACGGTCGTAAGCATTGGGGATGCCTCCGCGTTGCAGATGGCCCAGCACCGTTTCACGCATATCCGCTTCCAAGCCTGCCTCTTTCAGGTCTTTCATTAATCTGGCTGCAGCCCCCATGAGCCGTATATTTTCATATCCCACCTCATTGCTTTTTGTCCCGGAGACCGTTCCTCCGACAGGTTTGGCTCCTTCGGCGATCACCACGATGGCAAAGCCCCGGCCACGGCTGTATCGTGTCTCCAGTCTTTCCACAACCTTGTTTATGTCATAAGGTATTTCAGGAATCAGACACACTTCCGCTCCCCCGGCGACGGCTGCATGCAGGGCAATCCAGCCGGCAAAGCGACCCATTACTTCCAGAATCAATACCCTGTTGTGACTTTGGGCCGTGGACACCAGTTTGTCCACGGCTTCCGTGGCAATCTGCACGGCTGTCTGGAAACCGAATGTAAAATCCGTAGCCAGCAGATCGTTATCAATGGTCTTGGGTACGCCGATAATGTTAAGACCTTTTTCATAAAGTGCCTGTGATATCTTCTGTGAGCCTTCCCCGCCGATGTTGATCACGGCATCAACCCCCATATACCCTAACTTGCGGATCATCTCATCCGACCGGTCTACATATTCATAGGAGCCGTCCGGCTTTTTTACCGGCCAGGCAAACGGACCTCCTTTGTTGGTGGTGCCGATGATGGTGCCTCCCTGCACATGGATGCCGGAAACCCTTTTTTCATCCAGAATGACAATCTCCGTGGGCTCGCGTAGAATGCCGTCGAAAGCTTCTATGCTCCCGATAACCTCCCAGTTCTTCTCTTTGGATGCCCGCTTTACAATGGCACGAATTACCGCATTCAACCCGGGACAGTCCCCTCCTCCTGTAGCAAGTAATACTCGATTCATGATAGGTATTTATTGTTTTTTATTTCCCGTTACCGGGGTGTAAAAGTATGAATAAATAATAGAATAAAAAAGAGCAGAACGTTCATCAGGTTTTGTGCCGGGAAATCCAAAATATTTATTTCGAAATGAACAGGTATTGGAAAGTATCCTGTAACAGTTCGGTTTTCAACAGAAATAAATTCATAAACAGCCGGTAAAAAGTTGTATAATTATCGAAATCATGAACAGGAAGGGAGTCCTCTATTTTTCTCCTGACAGAACCTGACCCGACAGATGAATAAAATAATTATGCAGATCACGAAGCCTTTCCATATCAGGGTGTTTCCTGCGGGTGAGTTTTGCATATTTCCGGCGAAACCAAAAATCCGAAAATAGTACATAATACCGGAATGTGAACAAGCCGGTGAGGGGCAGGCTGATAAAATAAGCCAATGTGTACCACGGCTGGTGGACGAACAAGTAAAAAATGCCGGTCTCCAGCAGGTGCAATACAGGAAACAGCAGCAGGGAAATGACAAATTTGAATGAGCTGTGAAAAGTGATGTCCCTGACCTTGTTGGCCAGGATGGAAGATATCTTGTATGGCAGGATATTATTGATGAAGCCATAAAGAAAAATGGGGGACAAGAGAAGAAACGCGAGCGCCCTCCACAGAAAACCGGGAATGTTTAACAGCGGTTGGTCAATGAACCGGTTGGGAATATTGTGCCGGTCCAGGATCTGTTTATATGCGTTAAGGTTTTTTTGCATTTCCCGGGCTTTTTCCTCATGGTTATTTAAATATTTTTCCAACAGGCTGATGAAATTTTGCTGGGCCTTCAGTTGTTGTTCCTGATCCCGGGGGTTGAGGTGCTGTGCCTGTGTGATAGGTTGCCTGAAAAGCATGCGTAGATCGTTGTAAAGATCATAGTGTTCATCATCCTCTATGTGGATCATCTGTTTTTTGATCTCTTCCCGCAGTTCACGCACCAATTCCAGGGTTGCCTTGCTGGGATTCTCCCTGTACAGGTTGTAGTATTTGGATAAACTGATGGGCTTGCCGAATTTTATGATCAGTTCCTGCTGCCATTTGGTATAATTGGAATATTCCAGTCCTACGGGAACGATCTTGATATCTTTGGAAAAATTTTGTTTTTCCGCCGACTGGAAGGCAATACGGGCTATTCCTTTTTTCAGGGGTCTTACTTTCCGCAAGGGGGCATGACTTCCTTCGGGGAGGATAGCCAGAACGCTTTTGTTTTCGAGGACATCCATGGTTTTCAGGAAGATCTCATCGTTTTTTTTCAGTTCGGCATATCCGTCCCGGATGCGATATATAGGCAGAATTTTAATAAAATAAAGTATCCGGGCAATCATCTTTTTTCGGAAAATATCAGACCGGGCCAGAAAGACCGGTTGTTTTTTTATTTTCAAGAGTACCGCCATGGCATCCATCAAAGCATTCTGGTGACTGGTTGCCAGAATAAACTGTTCGTTTTCCGGAATATTTTCTTTTCCCAACACATGGATTCTTCTGTAGTAAAACAGATTGTGCCATATCTTTGTGAATGTTCTCAGAAGCTCATATCCCGGTGACCATTTTTCAATATTATTCTTTCCCATTGTTCGGAATATTTCGGCGATTATTGTGTTTTGCCTTTGCCAAAACCTTTTCTGCGCGGGCCCCGGCCCCAGATCGTTGCCAGCGACAAACCGGCGATGATATGCCAGATACCCCACCAGGCGGCGATAAAAGCCATGCCTCCGATAGCCAGATCGGGAGGAAAAATCTTCGGGTTGAAAAGAAGAACAAGACCCAGACCTGAGTTTTGGATGCCCGTTTCTATGGAAATCGTCCTCCTGTCTTTTTTGTTTCGTTTGAACAGACTGGCCAGACCGTATCCTGTCAGGAAAGCTGTAAGGTTATGAATCAGCACGATCAGAAAGATGTATTTTATGTGTTTGATAAAATATTCAAAGTTGTTCTTAAAAGCCAATGCAACGATCAGGATAAACAGAAAAATAGACAGGATCTTCATGGGGCCGATAATCCGTTCTGTCAGTATTGGCAGTTTCTGATTGAACATAATACCAACCGCCAGTGGTATACCCAGCAGGATAAACACAGTCTGGAACATCTGCCAGGGGTTGATCTGCAAAGTGGGCAAAAGTTCTCCTGAAACAGCTTTGTGTGCATAGGCTCTTAGAAAAAGATCTCCCCAGATGGCAAAATTCAAAGGGGTCATGATGATTGCCAGCAGGGTGGCGATGGCTGTCAGCGTCACCGACAGGGCTGCATTGCCACGTGCCAGGGAGGATATAAAATTGGAAATGTTTCCACCGGGGCACGATGCTACCAGGATCATCCCCAGACCAATAGTGGGAGTGATAATGGAATGAAACCCCCACACCAGAATAAAGGTGACGGCCGGCAAAGCTACAAACTGGGACAAGACACCGATCAGTGTCGTCTTGGGATTATTGGCCACCCGCTTGAAATGAACCGGTTTGATCCCCAAAGCAACTCCAAACATAATGAAGGCCAATGTGAGGTTTAACACAAATAGTCCTCCTTGATTAAAGTGCAATCGCACCTGATCAAGAACTTGCAATGATTCTCGCATATGACAGTTCTATGGTTTGACTTTCGCGTGCAAAATAGAAAAATTTTTCTTAATTTTATTTTTTGTGGATTCCGAAGTGTTACATATGCTACAATGTAAAGCAGGATATGTAATTTTTACCTACGTAGGTACCTACGTAGGTAAAAATTATGTGATATGACATAATGTGTTGTTGAATAATTTCATATGAATCTGTCCGGAATTAAATATATTAAGAATTTATCAAAATTTCTGATTATATTAACGTCATTTATCTTCTTGTGACCGGGGGATAATGAGGTATTGTTTTCGCAGGATAAAGGGAAAAAACAACTTCCCGACAGTCTGAAAATGGGAAAAGTGGACACCACCAGGGTATTTCGTAAGGATACGACAAAAACCATGAAATGGGAAAAAGGAAGAAAAGCGGTATCCATTCGTTCACGAGCATATAGCAAGTATAAAAAGGGGTTCGGATCCATGGCAGCAAAAAGATAAAGAAAAGGAATGACCCAGCTCGTCGAACAATAGTTCAAAAAACAGGCACAAAACGTCTTGTCCAAAAGTGCCTTGGAAGTGCCAATGCATACACTGTGAGTCTATGGCCCCGCCTGGTGAGGTATACTGAAGAGGGACGTTTCAGGATAGATAATAACCTGATCTGATCGAAAATTCAATCCGGCCTGTTGCATTGGAGAGGAAGATTATCTGTTTGCCGGTTCCCATCATGCGGCTCATCATGCAGCCATCATGTATTCTTTGCTGGCAACCTGTAAGATTAATGATGTGGAACTGTTCCAGTGGCTTAAACATACACTTGAGGTCATACCTGACTATCCGGTCAACCAGCTTGACAAACTTTTTTCCCGAAAATAAATTTTTACCCCGGCTTAGCCTGTCCAATCCTATATACTCTATATGTAGTTTGCCGAAGGTATACCCGAAGGGGGTAAATTTTTAACCGCTTTCAGGGGTAAAAAGCTAATTACAGTGCATTCCTGTAATAAATACCATAGGTAACATTACTGCCGGCATACTACCCTCAATACACCGCCTATACAGATACCCGGCGGCCGGTTACGCAGGCAGGGGGGTATATCATTTCATCCAGGTTACCGTAACCTCCTGAACGTCCTGTGAATTGGACCCTACAAAAATATTGAAATCCCCGCTCTCCCAGTCATAGACCAGTTGACTGTTGTAGAATTTCAGATCAGCAGGAGTAATCGTAAAACGGACCATTTTGGTTTCTCCCGGTTGTAGAGAAATCTTTCTGAAATTTTTCAACTCTTTTACCGGTCGTGAGATACTGGCCACCGGATCCTGGATATACATCTGGACCACTTCTTCCCCTTTAACTTTTCCCGTGTTGGTTACCGGAATGGTTAAGATTAATGAGTCGTTTCCCTGCAACCGGGTTTTATTCAATTTGATATCCCCGTAACCAAAGGTCGTATAGCTCAGTCCATATCCGAAAGGGTACAGGGGTTCATTGGGGATATCAAGATATTTAGAGGTAAATTTGTTTGAAGGATCCATGGGTCGGCCTGTATGATAATGATTGTAATAAATAGGGATCTGTCCCACGTTTCGGGGGAAGGTGATGGTTAATTTGCCGGAAGGGTTATAATCGCCGAACAGGACATCGGCCAGACCGTTTCCTGCTTCCGTACCTCCGTGCCAGGCTTCGATGATGGCATCCACATGAGCATCTTCCCAGGGCAATGTCAGCGGTCTTCCGTTCACCAGCACCAGCACCACCTTCCTGCCGGTCTCCAACACCGCTTTCAATAGTTCCCGCTGACACTCCGGAATACCAATGTCCGAACGGCTGGCAGCTTCTCCCGACCATTTTCTTGGTTCCCCCAGGACCATCACAACCACATCCGCTTTACCGGCTGTACGTACAGCCTCTTCCCGCATTTTTCTTGTTTTTTCCGGATCAGGTACGTAATATTTTTCTCCTTTCTTTCTGTTGACATTCAGCAGATAAGGGTCATCGGTAAATCCGGATCCCGGGGCGTATAAAACCTTAGCTTTTTTACCTGCCACATTTTTTATTCCTTCCAGTATAGATACCACCTTTGAGGTATCTCCGGTAGCAGCCCAGGCACCCAGCATATCTGTCCTGGTATAGGCCAGAGGCCCTATCACGGCAATGGTGCCTGATTTTTTCAAAGGGAGAATATGATTGTCGTTTTTCAATAGAACAATGGATCGCTTTGCGATCTCCCGGGCTATCCTGAGATGTTCTTTTGAGAGAATTACTTTTTCAGCTCTATGTTTGTCGAAGTATTGAAACGGTTTGTCGAACAATCCGAGTTTATATTTTGCTTCCAGCACACGGCGGCAGGCCTGGTCAATTTCATCCTGTGTCACCTTTCCCTCTTTCAGTGCCTGGCTCAGGGTACCGATATAAGCCTGTCCCATCATATCCATATCCAGTCCTGCCTTAAGTGCCAGCACGGCCACCGATTCGGTGTCTGCACCCATGCCATGTTGTATCATTTCATTTATAGCCGTATAATCGGACACCACAAAGCCCTGAAATCCCCATTGTTTTCGCAATACATCAGTCAGCAACCACCTGTTGCCGGAAGAAGGGATAAAGTCCACTACGTTGAATGAGCTCATGACACTGCCAGCCCCGGCTTCCACTGCAGCCCTGTAAGGTCGCAGATATACATTGTACATTCTGAGTCGGCTCATATCCACGGTATTATAGTCCCTGCCTGCTTCGCCTGCTCCGTACATTGCAAAATGTTTCACACAAGCCATAATGGTATTTTTCTTAGAGAGATCATCTCCCTGGTATCCACGTACATAAGCTTTTGCCACCTGTTCTCCATACCAGGGATCCTCCCCTGCTCCTTCGGCAACTCTTCCCCAGCGTGGATCGCGGGCAATATCCACCATGGGTGAATAGGTCCAATTGATACCCCGGGTACTGGCTTCAATGGCTGCAATCCGGGCGCTTTTTTCCACCAGTTTCATATCCCACATACAAGCCATAGCCAAAGGGATAGGAAAGGTTGTCTGATAACCATGGATCACATCTCTCCCGGATAAAAGAGGGATTCCCAGACGGGATTCCTTAACAGCGATTTGCTCATTTTTTAGTCCGGCGGATGCTCCGATCAGTCCCTGGCGAACATAGGCTTCCTTTCCATCGCTTTCTCCGGTAACGACCGGCAAATTTCCGACGCCGGATGAAAGATTAAGCTGTCCCAGCTTTTCTGCCAGGGTCATTCTACTCATCAGACTGTCAATGAAAGCATTCATTTTTGCATCTTGCGCGAATACCTGCCATGACATTAAAAATAATACACACAACAAGGTTAAATGACCGGATTTTTTCATTGTACTAAGTTTTTAATAATTTACCAGAAATATAATTTGTTCGATATTTATTTTCGATATTTATTTTTTTGTCACTCTGAATGCTTTGGTAGTTCGTGGTTCCATTGTCTCGTCAATGTGATCATTATATTTTATAAATTTTGCATGTAACCGGTCAATAAGTTCTCTATATTGCGGGTTGTCAATCAGGTTGTTCTCTTGTGCCAGGTCGTTTTTTAAGTTGTAAAGTTCAGTAGCTTTATTATCCCTGTTCACTGTCAGCACCCAGTCACCTTCGCGTATGGCACCGTCATACGCATATCCTGCCTGATAGAGGACAAACGGATGCAGGGGTTCTGTACTTTTCTGTTTACCGGTTATCAAGGGGAGTAAGGAACTACAGTCCATTGCCTGATCTTCTTCCATATTTTGTCCGGTCAGTTCATATA
>DRPN01000072.1 GCA_011374625.1 Bacteroidota bacterium | reverse complement strand
GTTTAAAGTTTCTTTATATTTGTACCTTTATTTATATTAAATAAAAATAGAATGAAAATTTAAAATATGGAATTTAATATAGCATGGAAATAACAAAGGAAAAAGTACTGGAAATTTTAAAAAAGATCAAGCATCCCGAAACGGCAGGAGACATTGTTTCTTCCAACATGGTAGAGAATCTGCGCATTGACGGGCGTCAGATCATTTTTACACTGGCTTTGCCCAAACCCAATGATCCTTTCTTCAATTCAATCAAAAAGTTGTGTGACCGTCAGTTGAAGAAGAAGTTTGGGAAGGATGTTGAGGTGATGATAACGGTTCCGGTAAAAGTAGGACCGTTAAAAACCGGGCCTGAAGTTTTGCCGGAGGTGAAAAATGTTATTGTGGTGGCTTCGGGTAAAGGCGGTGTCGGCAAATCGATGGTAGCGGCCAATCTGGCAGTAACCTTGGCAAAACAGGGGTGGAAGACAGGATTGCTGGATGCTGATATTTTCGGTCCTTCCGTTCCGAAGATGATGGATCTGGAAGGTTCCGTACCGCGGGTTCATAAAGTAAATGGGATAGATATGATCATCCCGTTGGAAAAATACGGCATGAAGATATTATCTATAGGATTTTTTATTAATACTGATGATGCTTTGGTCTGGCGTGGGCCCATGGCTACCAGTGCTCTGAAACAACTTTTACAACAGGGAGACTGGGGTGAGCTGGATTTTCTTATTGTGGACCTGCCTCCCGGAACCAGTGATATTCACCTGACCATGGTGCAGGAGATCCCGGTAACAGGGGCTTTGATGGTTACCACCCCCCAGGATGTAGCCCTGGCAGATGTAATCAGGGGTATTGCGATGTTCAGGAGCGATAAAATCGAAGTACCGGTACTGGGGTTGGTAGAAAATATGGCCTGGTTTACTCCGGAAGAAATGCCTGATAAAAAATATTATATTTTCGGAGAAGGAGGAGCCCGGAAGATAGCTGAAAAATACAATGTTCCTGTATTGGCCAACATACCTATTGTACAGAAAATCCGTGAGAGCGGAGATGCCGGTAGACCTGTGGCTCTGGATGAAGACACCATGCCGGGACAGATATTCCAAGATCTGGCAGCCCGGTTCGTTGAACAGGTGGATAAAAGAAATAAGGAGCTGCCTCCAACAAAAAAGGTTATTATACAGCGTTAACGGAGGTATGAGTTACATGGATAATAAAGCCCGCATAAAAAACAAGGTTATAGCGGTCCTGGAAAGAATGAGGCCTTTTCTTCAGGCTGACGGCGGCGATGTCAAGTTACTTGAAATTACAGATGAAGGAACTGTTATGGTGCAACTTACGGGGACCTGTAGGAAATGTCCTTATCGCCAGCAAACTTTAGCCGGAATAGAGCAGTCCGTACTTAAAGAAGTGGCCGAAGTAAAAAAACTTGAAGTGCCAGCGCACTAATTTTCAGTAAAAACATTTGTTTCCGGTGGCTTATGTAAGCTTCCGTAAGTAAATTATTTGCAAAAAACTGCCCTGTAGAATACTATTTTTTTAGTTTTACTGTTTGTTTGAAAAAAACCAGTAACATTGAGTAAAAAGGTATTTTATTTTGTATTTTTCATTTTATTGCTCGGGAATTCGGGTTGTTCGGTAAAGAAAAATACGGGATCAAGTCGTGCCTATCATAACCTTGTATCCCATTACAATATTTATTTTAACGCAAAAGAGAGTTATAAAAGTGGGATCAGAAGGGCCTGGAAACAGATAAAACCGGATTTTGCCAGAACCTTACCGGTTTTTCCACTGGAAACTAAGGAAACTGCCAGTCTGATCACTTCTGAAATGGATCGTGTGGTGAAAAAAGCTTCCAAGCTGATTAGTTACCATTCGATCACGGCAAAACCCAAAAGGAAGAAAACCAAACTAACGGAAAAAGAAAAGGAATTTTATAATTTACCTGAATACAACAAATGGGTGGATGACAGTTATCTGTTGATGGGCAAGGCACAGTATCTGAAAAATGATCTTGCATCTGCATTAACTTCATTCAATTACATTATTAATAAAAAATATCCTGATTCCAAAGTGGTTCTCGAAGCCCGTCTTTGGGCGGTCAAGGTCTATGACCGGACGAAGGACTTCCGGGCTGCGGAGGAGATACTGAAAGAGCTGGAAAAAGAAAAAAGAAAGATTCCATCATCTATTTTAGAGGATTATTATAAAGTGAGGGGCAATCATTACTTGCTGCAAGGGAAGACGGAAGCTGCCATTGAAGAGCTGAAAAAAGCTCTTGAATGCAGTAAGGAAAAGTATAAAAAGGCATTTACTGCCTATTTGCTGGGACAATTGTTTGAAAAAACCGGAGATATGGCGGATGCTGTTAAATATTATCGGAGGGTTTTACATCTTAATCCGCCTTATGAAATGGCTTTTAATGCACATATCCATATTGCGGAGAACTCAGAAACTTATGACGAGAATCTGAAACAGATCAAAAAGGACCTGTATAAACTACTCAGGGATGAGAAAAATGAAGAATACCGTGATCAGATCTATTATGCTTTCGGAAAAATTGCCATGAAAGAAAACAAGGTTGATGAAGCCATAGATTATTTTAAAAATTCAGCACATTATTCGATATCCAATGATGTTCAGAAAGGGCTATCCTATCTTGCTATGGCGGATATATATTTTAACAGGAATGATTACGACGATGCACAGATATATTATGACAGTACCGTTGCATTTCTTCCGGAGGACTATCCGGGATATGAAGATTATAAGAGCAAGAGTCATAATTTGAATCGGCTTGTTCGATTTACCCGGGAAATTGTGCTTCAGGACAGTCTGCAACACCTGGCTTCCCTTTCGGAGAAAGAGAGACTCGCGATCATTGACGGGATAATTAAGAAACTAGTCGAACAGGAGAAAAAAGAGGCAGAACTGAACGCTTCCCAGACATATTCCCATGGCCAGGCAATGCAAACCGATATACGTTACCAAAGTGAGATAAACAGGAGTGGGCAATGGTATTTCTATAATCCTACGGCGCTAGGCTTCGGAAGGACGGAGTTTAAAAGAAGATGGGGAACCCGAAAACTGGAGGATAACTGGCGAAGAAAAAACAAAGCGGCAATATCTTTTGAAGCAACGGCACAGGAAAAGGATACTGTTTCGAACGAACAAATTATCAAATCCGTACAGAAAGGCAACAAAAAAAGCAGGAGCTATTATCTTCGGCAGATACCTTTGAATGATTCTATGATGGTTGCTTCCAATGCACAGCTGCAGGAAGGTCTTTTTGAGTCGGCCATGATTTTTTACAATGATTTGAAAGATTATGACAATGCTATACACAACCTGGAACGGCTTGCAAAAGATTTCCCACAGAGTACATACCTTCTGGCAACCTATTATACTCTTTACGGGCTTTACCGGGAAACGGGAAAAACGGGCCTGGCCAATAAGTGCAAAAATCTTATCATTGAAAAATTCCCCGACAGTTATCAGGCCAAGATATTGAAAGACCCTTTGTATTTGAAAAAGATCAATGAACAAAGGCTTGAAGAAGAGCGAAAATATGAGGAGGTATATCATTTGTTCAAAACCGGGAATTACCAGGAAGTGATCAGAAGATGTGACCAGATGCTTCAGAAAGGAATCGGAGAAGCTTTGAAATCAAAATATATGTTTTTACGGGCTGTTTCTATTGGTAAGACCAGTGACCCCAGGACATTTAAAGAGGTTCTGAAGCAGGTGGCTGATTCTGTCACGGATCAGGATATTGCGGCGCGAGCCAGGAATCTGATTGCATATTTGAATCAGGAACTACCTGTGCTCAAACAGGAAGAAATAGAAAAAACAGCCAGTGTCATTTATCATTTTAATCCAAATGAAGATCATTTGCTGACGATTTTTGTAAAAGACCCGTCTATAAATCTAAACCAGCTGAAATTCGAAATCATTAATTTTAATACGGATCAGTATCCTCAGTCGGATTTTGAGGTAAATGTTGACAATGACGCAATGAATGGAATGAGTATAATAACCGTTAAAACTCTTGGAAAATACAAGGATGCCATGGTTTATATTAAAACCTTTGCACAATATCCTGCGTTGGTCCCCTATATACAAAATCCCAGGGTAGAGGTTTTTATTTTCTCTGAGTCCGATTTTGAAACATTCCTGAAAAACAAGTCACTGGATACTTATCGCGTATTCTATAAAAAATATTATCTTCGATAGTGTTAATAAATTTTTTTATTTCTGGAAGTGGACTGCTTTATGATTGTTTTCTGGGATAATGAAACTGGTGAAGAATTTTAAGCAGGACATTTGAAGGAGGGAAAAGAGAAATGAAAAAGATTAAAATACTATGGATAGATGACGAGATTGATTTGATGCGTTCACAGATCCTTTTTCTACAGGATAAGGGTTATGTAGTAGACACTGCCACCAATGGTGTGGATGCTGTGGATAAAGTCAGAGAGGAAGTTTATGATGTGGTATTGCTGGATGAACAGATGTCCGGTTTGAGTGGTCTGGAAACTCTTGAACAAATAAAGGATTTTTTCTCAGAGTTACCGGTGATTATGATCACCAAGAGCGAAGAAGAGGATCTGATGGAGCAGGCAATAGGATCAAAAATTGCCGATTATCTGATTAAACCGGTACGTCCTCAGCAGCTACTGTTAACGCTGAAAAAAATTACGGAGCGATCGAAGATCAGGGAGAGCCATTTGGCATCAAAATACCAATCTGAATTCATGCAACTTTCGCAAAAAATCATAATGGCCGGGAGCTTCGATGATTGGGTGGATATTTATGAACGGCTTGTATATTGGGACATTGAACTGGAAGATGCTGGTTCGGACGATATGGTCTCTGTATTGGAAAATCAGCGTGCCGAAGCCAACCGGGGATTTGCCCGGTTCATACAAAAGAATTATATCCACTGGTTCAGAGATGCGGATAAGCCGGTATTGTCCCCCCATGTTTTTCATAAATGGATCTTCCCGCAGGTGAAATCCGGGCGCAAAACGGTGGTGATCATTGTTGATAATTTGCGTCTTGATCAATGGAAAATTCTGTATAACCTGATCCAGGAATATTTTATTTTGGAGCAGGAAAATATTTTTTACAGCATTCTTCCTACTGTCACCCAGTATGCCAGAAATGCTATGTTTGCAGGTCTAATGCCATTGGAAATCAATCAATTGTTTCCGCAACACTGGCGTTTTGATGAAGAAGAAGGAAATAAGAATGAGTTTGAGGAGGCATTACTGGCCGAACAGATCAAAAGAGAAGGCTTAAATATCAGGTATGTATATCGCAAGGTGCTGAATCAGAATGAAGGGAAAAGAATTCTGGATGAAATCTCTAATTTGCTGAACAATGACTTGGTGGTACTGGTATATAATTTTGTAGACATGCTGTCACATGCCAGAACGGAGATGGATATGATCCGGGAACTGACGCGCGATGAAAAAGCGTTCAGAGCTCTGACACGTACCTGGTTTGAACATTCATATATGTATCCGTTGGTCCGCATACTTGCGGAAAAGGATATCCGACTATGCCTTACCACAGACCATGGCAGCATTGATGTGGAAACTCCGGTAAAAGTCGTGGGAGACAGGAATACTACCACCAATTTAAGGTATAAGTTGGGAAGAAATCTGAATTATAATCCCAAAGAAGTTTTTGCTATACGATATCCCGAACAGATACATTTGCCTAAAGATCATATTACTTCCACCTATGTCTTTGCCAAAGAAAAACAATATCTGATTTATCCCAAGAATATGAATTATTATATCCGGTATTTTAAGGGGACCTTTCAGCATGGAGGTATTTCCATGGAGGAGATGCTGGTGCCTTTTGCAGTATTGAAGTCAAGATAGCAGGCAAAAAATGAAGAAAAAAGTATTAAGAAAAGTACAGGATGAAGAGGAATTGTTTCCTTTGGCGGAGGATCTGCTGAAAATTTTTTCCAGGAAAAGGATCTTTGTATTTTACGGAAATATCGGATCGGGGAAGACCACTTTTATTAAACAGTTCTGTAACGTATTGGGTGTTGAGGACACGGTTCAGAGTCCCACTTTTGCGATCATAAACGTGTATAATGCTCCGGAATACGGCCCGGTTTATCACATGGATTTTTACAGGATCGAGAAGCCGGAAGAGGCATATGACATCGGATTGGAAGAGTACTTAGATAGTGGGAATTACTGCTTTATCGAATGGCCCGGGAAGATTGAATCCCTGCTGCCTGCAGATATTGCGACCATTCATATTCGGGTAGATCCCGATCAGTCCAGGATTATTGAAGCGAAAAACGTATAAAGATTGTCTTTGATATTCCCAGGGAAAGTATTAATTTAGAAATCCTGAAAAATTGAAGATGTATCCATGGTTGAATCAAGTAATTCCTTACGATATTCCCTGAACAAGGAAGGTTTGCTTCCGCAGGAAGAAATGCTGGAAACAGCTCTGAAGAAGAAAGAACTCATCATTGGTATGCCAAGGGAAACGGATCCTTATGAAAACAGGGTTTCCCTCACGCCAGAAGCTGTGGAGATTTTAGTGAATGAAGGACATCAGGTTGTTATTGCCAGAGATGCGGGATTACAGGCCAGTTATACTAATCATGACTACAGCGAGTGTGGTGGGATAATTGTAGATACCAACAAAGAGGTCTTTCAGTCAGACATCGTGTTGAAAGTTTCTCCGCTTACTCTGGAGGAAATTGCACAATTAAAAGGCGGGCTGACAGTAATATCCTCTCTTCATCTGACGAACCATACTGACAAATATATCCGGAAATTGATGCAGAAAAAGGTAACAGCTATTGCATTTGAAAATATCCGTGACAAGTATGAGCATTATCCGGTAGTTCGTTCGATGAGTGAGATTGCCGGTATGGCTTCCATTCTGATTGCCGGAGAATATCTTAGCAATGTACATCAGGGGAAGGGGGTTTTGCTGGGAGGTATTAGTGGTATTACTCCTACGGAAGTAGTGATTCTGGGAGCTGGAACAGCGGCTGAATATGCTGCCCGGGCAGCCCTGGGGCTGGGAGCAATCGTGAAAGTCTTTGATGATTCTGTCTATAAATTAAAAAGATTGGAGACTTATCTGGGACAGAGGATACAGACTTCTGTTTTTCATCCGCGTGTCTTGACAAAAGCATTAAAATCAGCCGATGTGGTAATCGGGGCGGTTCATCTTACAGGGGCCGAACGCCCCCAGTACTACGTGACGGAAGAGATGGTCAAAGGGATGAAGAAAGGTTCTGTGATCGTAGATATAAGCATAGATCAGGGAGGGTGTGCGGAGACATCTAAATGTACGGATCACGGAAACCCCGTTTTTACAAAACATGGTATTATCCATTATTGTGTGGCTAATATCCCTTCGCGGGTGGCCCGTACGGCATCCATCGCGCTTAGCAATGTGTTTGCTCCTATCCTCAGGGATATAGGGTATGCCGGAGGTGTGAAAAACCGCTTGCGGGAAGATGCAGGCTTGCGTAAGGGGGTTTATATCTTTAACGGAATTCTTACCAATGAAATAATCGGCAGAAGATTCGGAATATTATCTAAAGATCTTGACCTGTTGCTTGCTGCTTTTTAATTGTTTTTTATCTTTTTTACCTGTAAATTAATTCAATCGTGATTTTTATCTACCGTAGCATTCTCTTGTTTTACGGATGTGCCATATGTTTTGCATCTTTGTTTAATAAAAAAGCCAAAGCCTGGTGTGCCGGCAGAAAAAATTATTTCGACCGGCTGAAAAAAACATACCGGCGTAAAGGAAAAACCTTCTGGATACATTGTGCTTCTTTGGGGGAGTTTGAACAGGGCCGTCCTGTGATCGAGTTACTGAAAAAGAAAAATCCCGGTATTTCAATTGTTTTGACTTTTTTTTCTCCTTCGGGATATGAAGTGCGTAAAGATTATAAGGAAGCAGATTATGTGCTGTATCTTCCCTTGGATACCCCCCGCAATGCCAAACTGTTTCTTGAAATAATCCGACCTGATATAGTGGTTTTTGTGAAATATGAGTTCTGGTATTTTTTCCTGATGGCCTTGAAAGAGAGAGAGATCCCTGTTTTTCTGATTTCCGCGATATTCAGGCATGATCAATGGTTTTTTAAGAATTGTGCAGGCAGGTTCAGGAAGTTACTGGATGTGTACACTCAAATTTTTGTGCAGGATGATGACTCGAAACAACTTTTAAAAAAACACGGCATTCAGAATGTTCAGGTTGCAGGAGACACTCGTTTTGACCGGGTGCTGACGATCGCCAGGGCCCGGAAAAAAATTTCGGTAGCCGAAAATTTCAAGACGGACCATTTGACGATTGTTGCCGGAAGTACTTGGAAAGAAGATGAAGAATACCTTTTTAAATATGTAAATCAAAGGATCAGACCTTTCAAATGGATCGTTGCTCCCCATGAGATTTATCAGGGACATCTGAAATGGATTGCGGGCAGGTTGCAGGTACCTTTTGTCTTTTACAGTGAGGCGGAACAAAAAGGTTATGCGAAAGCAGATGCAGATGTGCTGGTGATAGACAATATAGGAATGCTCTCTTCCCTTTATGCCTATGCAGATGTTGCTTATATCGGCGGAGGATTTGGCAACGGAATTCATAATATTCTGGAAGCTGCCGTTTTCGGAGTTCCCGTGGTTTTTGGTCCCAATTACCGGAAGTTCAGGGAAGCCTGCGAATTGTTAAGTTTAAAAGGAGCTTTTTCTTATAAGAAGGAAGATGAGCTGACCAGACTGTTATCAGAGTTTTATGATAATGAACCATTTCGGAAACAAGCAGGACAAATCTGTCAAAAATTTGTCTACAATTCCGGTGGTAGCGCAGAAATAATTGTAAATAATTTGTTAATGATTTAATAAAATCATGTAAAATAGGGAATTCGAATTATTACATTTATTTCGGTAAAAAAAATCAGATAAGGTAATTTTATTTTATTTAAATTTTAAGAAAAAATCAAAGATTTGTTTTTTTATTCGCTGCGATAATATTTGAATCCGAAAAGTGCGTAAAAGCTTTTATTTAGCAAGGAAAGAGACTTTGGCAGAAGATGAATGGATTTAGTAATTATCTATATATCAGTATTATATAGATAATTGTTTTACACTTAATCACATACGTGTTGTCGTTTATAACTTTAGCAAAATGTTAATAAAAACGAATGTTTTGAGCTTGTGAGGTTGCTGTCCTGTTATTAAATTTGATACTTGTCTTCCGAAATTTTTTCCGGAACCTGTCTGTTAGATTTCAATGCTTTAAAATTATTTACCTATGGATGATTTATTTGCCGGTCAAACCAAAACCGGTTTTAAAAAAGATAAGACACAGATATTCAAACCGATGGAATTTTGCGAAGAAATATCGGGGAAGAAATTATATACTTTTGATGAAGCATTTCGGGCTTCCAAAGAGTATTTTGACGGGGATGAACTGGCAGCCAAGGTATGGGTTACAAAATATGCATTGAAAGACTCAGAAGGAAAACTTTATGAAAAAACGCCGGATGATATGCATCGCAGGCTGGCACGGGAACTGGCCCGGATAGAAAATAAATATCCCAATCCGTTGTCGGAAGAGAAGTTATTTGAACTGTTGAAGGATTTTAAATATATTGTTCCGCAGGGAGGTCCTATGGCTGGCATTGGGAATGATCACCAGATTGTTTCGCTCTCTAATTGTTTTGTGATCGGTAATGAAGGGGCTTCGGACTCCTATGGGGCTATCATGAAGATTGACCAGGAACAGGTACAGCTTATGAAACGTCGTGGCGGGGTAGGGCATGATCTCTCGCATATACGTCCTGCTGGCAGTCCGGTCTTGAACAGTGCGCTTACTTCAACGGGGGTTGTTCCTTTCATGGAGCGTTACTCCAACTCGACCCGGGAAGTAGCCCAGGATGGTCGTCGCGGAGCGTTGATGCTGACTATTTCCATAAAACATCCGGATGCAGAGTCTTTTATTGATGCCAAACTTGAATCAGGAAAAGTAACAGGAGCCAATATCTCTGTAAAAATTGACGATGAATTTATGCGAGCGGTGGTGGAAAATAAGCCTTACATTCAGAAATTCCCGATAGATTCAGATAATCCCTGGGTAAAAAAGGAAGTGGATGCACGTAAGTTATGGGATAAGATTGTCCACAATGCATGGAAATCGGCAGAGCCGGGAATTCTTTTCTGGGATACCATAATCCAGGAATCCGTAGCTGACTCGTATGCTGACCATGGGTACCGTACCGTGGCTACCAATCCTTGCGGGGAAATTCCGTTATGTCCGTATGACAGTTGCCGGTTACTGGCTATCAATTTATATAGTTATGTGGATAATCCTTTTACTCCGGAAGCCAAATTCAACTTTGAAAAATTTAAAGAACATGCCCATTATGCACAACGTATTATGGATGATATCATTGACCTTGAACTGGAGAAAATTGACAGGATCATTGATAAAATAAATAGAGATCCGGAAAGTGAAGATATTAAATCGGTTGAAAGAAAATTATGGGAAAATATTCATCAAAAGGCCCTTGAAGCAAGACGCACAGGGATCGGTATAACGGCTGAAGGAGACATGCATGCTGCCTTGGGCTTGCAGTATGGTAGTGAAAATTCAATTGATTTTTCAATTGAAATACATAAAACTCTTGCCATTGAAGTATATCGTGCTTCTGTTGCCATGGCTAAGGAAAGAGGTGCCTTTAAAATTTACGATGCCAATAAGGAAAAAAACAATCCTTTTATTTTGCGTCTTAAGGAAGCAGACCCTGCCCTTTATGAAGAAATGGTTAAATACGGCCGGAGAAATATATCTTTGTTGACCATTGCCCCTACTGGTTCTACCAGTTTGCTGACTCAGACCACTTCCGGAATTGAGCCTGTATTCCGTCCCGTATATAAAAGAAGAAGAAAAGTAAATCCCAATGACAGTGATGTCCATGTTTCTTTTGTAGATGAGTTAGGGGATACCTGGGAGGAATACAATGTTTTCCATCCCAAGTTAAAAAAATGGCTGGAAGTAAATGGTTATAAAATAGAGGAGGTAGAGAAATATTCCGACGAAGAACTGAATGAATTGATTAACAAATCTCCTTATCACAATGCTACCTCCAATGATATTGACTGGGTGGCTAAGGTGAGAATGCAGGGAGAGATTCAGAAGTGGGTGGATCATTCTATCAGTGTCACAGTAAACCTTCCTTCGGATGTTACAGAAGACATAGTCGGAAATTTATATATTACAGCGTGGAATGCTGGATGCAAAGGAGTTACAGTATATCGTGAAGGCTCTCGGGAAGGGGTGTTGATCTCCAATAGCAAGAAAGGAAGCATGTCTGCCGGACAACCCAATTTTGAAAAAAGACCTAAAGTTCTGGATGCGGAGATTGTACGTTTTCATAACAATAATGAAAAATGGATTGCCTTTGTTGGGATCAAGAATGGGAGACCCTATGAAATATTTACCGGTATGGAAGAAGAAGATGCTCTGGTTATTCCAAAGAGCATCACCAAAGGGAAAATCATCAAGGTCCGTGAAACCGATGGTCGTGCCCGTTATGACTTTCAATATACCGACAAGTACGGCTATAAAAATACAGTAGGCGGTTTATCCCATATGTTTAATAAAGAGTTCTGGAACTATGCCAAACTGATTTCAGGTGTGCTCAGGCATGGAATGCCTATCCCGAATGTAGTAGAGCTGGTATCCAAGCTGCAGTTGGATAATGAGAGCATCAACACTTGGAAAGCCGGTGTGGCAAGGGCATTGAAGAAATTTATACCGGATGGTACCAAGGCTTTTGGTGGCGAAAAATGCGAGGCCTGTGGTTCTACGAATATGGTATATCAGGAAGGTTGTCTGATCTGTATGGATTGTGGTTCATCCAAATGTGGATGATAAATAGATCAAAATAAAAAACGGGGTCTTCAAACCCCGTTTTTTATTTTATCACTCCCAGCTCTTTTCCGACTTTTTCAAAAGCATCAACTGCTTTATCAATGTGTTCAAATTCGTGTGCAGCTGAGAGTTGCACCCTGATACGGGCTTGTCCTTTTGGCACTACAGGATAATAAAATCCTATGACATAAATTCCTTCATCCAGGAGTTTTTTTGCAAAATCCTGGGAAAGTTTGGCTTCATATAGCATTACAGCGCAGATAGCTGACTGGGTAGGTTTCAGGTCAAATCCGAGTTTTTGCATTTTCTCCATGAAATAGTCGGTGTTGCGGTGCAGTTTTTTCTGCAGGGCAGAAGTCTGATCCATCATGTCAAACATCTTGATAGCAGCACCCACCACTGCCGGAGGCAGCGAGTTAGAGAAAAGATAAGGCCGTGACCGTTGTCTCAGCATCTCGATAATCTCCTTCCTGCCCGTGGTAAATCCTCCGATAGCTCCGCCGAAAGCTTTCCCCAGTGTACCGGTGATAAGATCTACCCGTCCGCGGATGTTGAACAGTTCGGTAACTCCTCTGCCGGTATCTCCCACTACGCCGGCCGAGTGACTCTCATCTACCATAACCAGGGCATCATATTGATCGGCCAGACGGACAATCTCATCTACCGGAGCAACGTTTCCGTCCATAGAGAACACGCCGTCGGTAACAATGATCCTGAAACGGGCGGATTGTGCATCTTTCAGCTTCTCTTCCAGGTCCTGCATATCACTGTTGCGGTATCTGAAGCGCTGGGCTTTGCATAACCTTACTCCGTCAATAATGGAAGCATGATTAAGCATATCGGAAATAATGGCATCCTCTTCAGTCATCAGTGATTCAAAAAGACCGCCATTGGCATCAAAACAGGCAGCATACAGGATAGAATCTTCCATCCCGAAGAATTTTGCAATCCGGTATTCCAGCTCTTTATGCAGATCCTGAGTGCCACAGATAAACCGTACCGAGGACATCCCATAGCCTCTGGTGTCCATGGCCTCTTTGGCAGCCTGGATCAACTCGGGACTGTTGGAGAGTCCCAGGTAATTGTTGGCACAAAAGTTAAGAACCTTTTCCCCTGTTGAGATTGTGATCTCAGCACCCTGGGGAGAGGTGATGATCCTTTCGTCCTTGAAAAGGCCGGATTCACGGATACTGTCAAGTTCCTTTTGGAAATGTTGTTTAACTTTTTCGCTATACATGATGAAGGATATTTATTTGTTTAACTTTTTACGTATCTCTTTCAGCATCAACTCTGTCATTTCCGACAGACCATATTGCGGATGGTAGCCCCAGTCTTTTCTGGCCACTGTATCATCTATGCTTTCCGGCCAGGTTGCGGCAATATTCTGGCGAAAATCCGGCTTATAGGTGATGGTGAAATCCGGGATGTGTTTTTGTATTTCGGCAGCCAGCTCTTCCGGGCTAAAACTCAATCCTCCGATATTGTAAGCGGACTGTATGCTCAGGGAAGAAGCATCCGATTCCATCAGTTTTACTGTAGCCTCAATGGCATCCGACATATAAAGCATGGGCAGCGTGGTATCCTTATCCAGAAAACATTCATACCAACCATGTTTGATGGCATGGTAAAAAATCTCCACGGCATAATCCGTCGTTCCTCCGCCGGGTTCGGTCTTGTAGCTTATCAGCCCGGGATAACGGATGCTTCGCGTATCTACATTGTATCTTTTATGAAAATATTCGATCCATCTCTCTCCGGCCATCTTGCTGATGCCATATACCGTGTTGGGCTCCATGACTGTGAGCTGCGGGGTATTTCTTTTCGGAGTGGAAGGGCCGTAAACGGCAATAGAACTGGGCCAGAAAACCTTTTTGATCTCTTCCGCTTCCTTGGCCAGATCCAACACATTCAACAGACTGTTCATGTTGATATGCCAAGCCTGCATCGGAAGTTTTTCCGCATTGCCCGACAAAACCGCGGCCAGGTGATATATCTGTGTGATATGGTGACGTATGACAAAATGAATCAGTTTTTTGTCATCCATGACATCCAGCAGTTCAAACGGACCGCTATGCAATACATCCGGAGCCGGTTCTTTCAGGTCGGTGGCATATACATGTTCTGCTCCGTATATTTCGCGCAGCCTCATTGTCAACTCCGATCCAATCTGGCCCGAAGCTCCAATGATCATAATGTTTTCTTTCATAAATCAACTATTAGTTTTTGTATTTAATTTATAAGTACGAAATAAAGGAATATTTTGATGCGGACAAATGATTTTTAACATATGGGAGTTTGGAGTTTTGTTACCTTTGCAGAAAATTTCAGATCATGGAAAGCCGAGTGAGAGTCCGTTTTGCTCCCAGTCCGACAGGACCCTTGCACCTGGGAGGTGTCCGGACAGCCCTTTTTAATTATCTTTTTGCAAAAAAAAACAACGGAACGTTTATTCTTCGTATTGAAGATACGGATCAGAAACGTTTTATCCCCGGGGCTGAAGAATACATCATGGAGTCACTGGAATGGTGTGGGATGAAAGTTGATGAAGGGGTCCGGGAAGGAGGCGAATACGGCCCTTACCGCCAATCGGAACGTAAAAGTATCTATCAAAAACATATTCAGGATCTTCTTGAAAAAGAAAAGGTTTATTATGCCTTTGATACGCCGGAAGAAATAGAAGAAAAAAGGCAGGAATATTCATCTTGCGGAAAAACATTCATGTATAACCATGCTGTCCGTAGCAGGATGAAAAACTCTTTGGTAATGTCGGAAGCACAAACCCGAGCAATGATTGACAGAGGGGTTCCTTATGTGGTACGTTTCAGAGTTGATCCTGGAGAGCCTGTCAGGGTACGTGATATAATCCGTGGGGATCTGTCTTTCAATCCGGACACCCTGGATGATAAAGTACTCTTTAAATCGGACGGACTTCCCACTTATCACCTGGCCAATATTGTAGATGATCATCTCATGGAGATCACTCACGTGATACGGGGTG